>CAZSTV010000375.1:0-4074 GCA_964609665.1 uncultured Acidimicrobiaceae bacterium | reverse complement strand
CTGGCGACTTCAACCAGGCGTTGGTGTTCTACCACTTCGGTTCGGTCGAGGACCTGTTGCTCGCAGCGCTGGAGCGAGCAAACGATCGACGGATCGACCGGTTCCGGGACCGTTTGGAAGCGGTTGACTCGCTCGCCGGTTTGGTGGACATTGCCTCGGAGCTGCACGTCAACAACGACGATCCAGACCACTCGGCCCTGTCGGCCATCGTCGCCGGCTGGTCGACCAGTAGCGATGTTGGGCAACGCATTCTTGCAACGCTTCGGCCGTGGGACGACATGGTGGAATCGGCGCTGCAGCGGAGTCTCGCCGACACCCCTTTCGCCCAGATCGTGCCGACAAAAGATCTTGCTCACGGCATTGCGGCCATGTTCCTCGGCATCGAGCTGATGAGCAGGTTGGACCGCGATGACACCCGCACCGATTCGCTGTTCGCCTCACTGTCGACGGCGGCGCAGTTGGCCGGCCCGATCCTGGACTCGATGAAGGCAAAGGACGCCACCGAATAGTCGGTGTCGCCGGGCCCAGCAGGCCGGAGGCCAGTTCTAGAGCCCATTCGAACATCTGTTCGATTTTTCCAAAGCCGGTCGCTAGACTCGGCCAATGGGATGGCAGAACCCTCCCGTGCCGTGGCGGGCCATCGAAAAGACCCTCTCCGACAACGCACCCGGGTCCGATAGGCCCGATCGGGACGGGAAGTCCAAGAGCAGCAGAGACGCAAAGCAGCACCCTGACGCGGTGCGTTACGGGCCAGGGGCCGATGGTGGCGATAGCCCGGCGTGGTCATACAAGCGGCCGACCTACCAGCCATCAGCCATCACTCGATCCCGCTCAACGGTTCCCTACGCCGAGTTGCACTGCCACTCCAGCTTCAGCTTTCTCGACGGGGCATCCCACCCCGAAGAGCTGGCGGAGGAAGCAGCCCGTCTGGACCTGCAGGCGTTGGCCGTCACCGACCACGACGGCTTCTACGGCGTTGTTCGGTTCTCCGAAGCGGCAAAGACGGTGGGGCTGCCAACAATCTTTGGGGCAGAGCTGACCGTCGACAAACTGGATATCTCCCAGGGCCAGGCCGACCCGGACGGCACCCATCTGTTGGTCCTGGCAAAGGACCCGACCGGGTACGCGGCGCTGGCTCGGGTCATCAGCGAGGCGCAACTGGCGGGGGAGAAGGGGGCGCCACGGTTCACCATGGCCGACCTTGACCGGTGGGTGACCGATGACGAACTGGCCCACTGGCTGGTGCTGACCGGTTGCCGCAAAGGGGCGGTACCTCGGGCGTTGGAACGCGAGGGGCCAACGGCCGCGGCGGACGCGTTGGCGTCCCTGGTTGATCGGTTTGGCAGGGACAGTGTGGCGGTGGAGTTGTGGGACCACGGAGCGCCGTTGGACAGTGCCCGCAACGACGCCATGGTCGACCTTGCGCTGCGGGTCGGGGTTGAGCCGGTGGCAACCAACAACGTGCATTACGCGGCGCCGGCCCGTAGGCAGCTCGCCACCGCGCTGGCATCGGTCAGAGCTCGGCGCTCCCTCGATGAAATGGAAGGGTGGTTGGGGGCGGCCTCCAGCGCCCACCTGCGTTCCGGCGATGAGCAGGCCCGCCGGTTCTCCCGTTACCCCGGTGTTGTGGAGCGAGCGGCGGAGCTGGGGTTGGCCTGTGCGTTTGATCTTTCGTTGGTGGCCCCGCAGCTCCCGCCGTTCAACTGCCCAGACGGTCTGTCCGAAATGGGGTATCTGCGTCAGCTCGTCGAGGAGGGTGGGATCGACCGGTACGGTCCCCGTTCTTCCCCCTATGTGCGCGGCGCTTGGGAACAGCTCGACCGTGAACTTGATCTCATCGAGTACCTGGGTTTCCCCGGCTACTTCCTGGTCGTGTGGGACATCGTCGACTTCTGCAACAGGAAGAACATTCTCTGTCAGGGGCGAGGCTCGGCCGCCAACTCAGCAGTGTGTTACGTGCTCGGGGTGACAAAGGCGGACGCGGTCAGCCTTGGTCTGCTGTTCGAACGGTTTCTGTCGCCGGAGCGTGATGGCCCGCCGGACATTGATCTGGACATCGAGTCCGACCGGCGAGAGGAGGCCATCCAATACGTCTATGACAAACACGGTCGCCGTCACGCGGCCCAGGTGGCAAACGTCATCACCTATCGATCAAAGTCGGCGGTGCGAGACGCGGCCAAGGCGCTTGGCTACGCGCCAGGGCAACAGGACCGGTTCTCCAAGTCGGTAGACCGGTGGGCTCCACTGGAGGGCGCAGGCAAAGACAGCGCCGACATTCCTGCCGATGTGGTTGAGCTCTCCACCCAGTTCAAAAACCTGCCCCGGCACCTCGGTATCCACTCCGGGGGCATGGTGATGTGTGACCGCCCGGTGATCGAGGTGTGTCCGGTGGAGCGGGCAAGAATGGAGGATCGGACCGTTTTGCAGTGGGACAAGGACGACTGTGCCGCTGCCGGTCTTGTGAAGTTCGACCTGCTTGGCCTCGGCATGCTTTCGGCGTTGCACTACACGTTGGAACTGGTGGCAGAACACCACGGGACCGAGGTTGATCTTGCCGCACTCGGTCAGGAGGATGCGGTGTACCGCATGCTGTGTCGGGCCGACTCAATCGGCGTCTTTCAGGTGGAGTCCCGGGCCCAGATGAGCACGCTGCCCCGGCTGAAACCTCGCACCTTCTACGACCTGGTGGTGGAGATCGCGCTGATCAGGCCGGGGCCGATTCAAGGCGGTTCGGTCCACCCCTACATCCGTCGCCGCAACGGACAGGAGCCGGTGACGTACCTCCACCCGCTGCTGAAAGGGGCGTTGGAAAAGACCCTTGGCATACCGCTGTTCCAGGAGCAGCTGATGCAGATTGCCATTGACGTTGCCGGGTTCTCCGCCGGAGATGCCGACGAGTTGCGTCAGGCCCTCGGTGCCAAACGGTCACGGGAACGCATGGAGCAGCTGCGGTCCCGGTTCACCGACGGCGCGCAGCGCAACGGGGTGACCCCGGACGTGGTCACCCAGATATGGAACAAGCTGGCGGCGTTCGCAAACTACGGATTTCCCGAGAGCCATTCGATCAGCTTTGCGTACCTGGTGTATTCGTCGTCGTGGCTCAAGCTGCACTACCCGGCGGCGTTCTGCGCCGGGCTGTTGCGGGCCCAGCCCATGGGGTTCTATTCGCCCCATTCGCTGGTGCAGGACGCCCGGCGTCACGGGGTGCCGACCATCGGCCCCTGCGTCAACACCTCGACGGCCGACGCAACGCTGGAACCGATGACCGATGACATGGTCACGGGTGGGCGGTTCGTATGGGCATTGGTTCTGTGCGACATGTCGGAGACGAACTTGCCGCCAGAATTGCCGCCGGACGGCCGTACCGCTCCATCGAGGACGTCGCCCGGCGAGCGGACGTGTCAAAGAAGGCGCTTGAAGCGTTGGCCACCGCCGGAGCTTTCGATTGTTTTGCCGGCCGGTCCGAGGACGGGGAAAACGTTGGCCGACGCAAGGCGCTTTGGGAAGCAGGTGCCATTGCCGAGAGCGCGAGCGGCGCGCTGGAAGGCATTGTCACCGGCATGGTGGCGCCCCAGCTTCCCGGCATGAGCGAGCAGGAGGAGTCCATGGCCGATCTCTGGGCCACCGGAGTGGCAGCGGCGGGTCATCCCACCCGATACCTGCGGAGCAGTCTTGCCGAGCTTGGTGTTGTCTTGGCCTGTGACCTGAAAGAGACCAACCACGGGGACAAAGTGTTGGTCGGGGGAGTGGTCACCCACCGTCAACGCCCGGCCACCGCGTCCGGGACAACGTTTCTGGGGCTGGAGGATGAGACCGGCCTTATAAACGTGGTCGTGTCCATCGGGTGTTGGACCCGGTATGCCAGAGAGGCCCGCAACAGCCCGGCGTTGTTAATCCGGGGTCGGGTGGAACGTCAGGAGACGGTGGTCAACATCGTGGCGGAAAAACTGGAGCCGCTGTTGGTCGGGGCCTCCCCTCGTTCGCGGGATTTTCGGTAGGTGACACCGAGCGCTGCGTTGGTCACGTTGTTTGTCGGGGAGGGCGAGGTTGTTCGCTGCGCTCACAACTCGGGGC
>CAZSTV010000374.1:0-4105 GCA_964609665.1 uncultured Acidimicrobiaceae bacterium | reverse complement strand
GGTGTCAACCATCGCCAGGGTGTCGTCCTTGGACGCCGAGACCGTTGTGAGGTGACCGGCGAGGGGGAGCGAGGTTGAGTCTTGGAGCCGCTTCAAGGTGTTGATGGTGCGGTCCTGGCTGGTGCCGCCTGCCCCGTAGGTCACCGAGGCGAACGTCGGTGTGAGCGGGGCAAGCTCGGCCGCGCAGGCATCGAGTCGGTCAGCGGCTTCGGGCGTGGCGGTCGGGAAGAACTCGAATGAGACCTCCAACCCCCGTAGCGGTGTGGCGGGCCAGGGACGCCTGGCCAGACGCTCCGCCGCTTCGCCGACATGGGGACTGTCGTTGCTTGCGGAGGTGGCGGGGCTATCGGTATTGGACGGTTCGTTGCTCATAGGGACTCTTTGAAGCGCTGTAGTGGGCGGGCGGCGTTGGCGGGCGCGAGCACTGACGGCTCGGTCGGTCTGGTGGACGTCCAGAAGCTGACCGTCAAAAGCTCAGTCTCTGGAGTCCCTGCTTGGGTCGGCGGCGGTACGAGGTGGGTGACCGCAACGTTGTCGAGCTCCGCAGCGGTACACCACGTGGACACCTCGTCATCTGCGAAACCAAGCCGACGATGGGCGTGATCTCGACGGAGTGTTTCAAGTTGATGTGGGGCGAAGTCAACGATGATGAGTTGTCCACCCGGGCGCAGCGTTTCAGCGGCGGCGGTAATGGCCGCAGCTGGATCCTCAAGAAAGTGCAGCACGTGGTGGAGGATGGCCAGGTCATAGGAGCCGGGCTCAACATTGAGCGCATAGATGTTGCCGTGCCTGACCGAGCAGTGGTGGTTGCCATCGGCAACCAGGTTCGTCCTGGCCAGGTTCAGCATGCCGGCGCTCAGGTCAATCCCGAGGCCATGTTCGATCCTGTCTGCGAACAGTTCCAGGACGCGGCCGGTGCCGGTGCCGATGTCCAACAGGCTGGAGATCTTGCGGCCGTCGATCCGATGGGCGTCAGCGGTGGACAGCAGCATCTCTTCCACCTCGGTGTCGGCGACATGCAGCGAGCGGATGCCATCCCAGAGGTTGGCGATCTGCTCGAAGTACTGCCCGGCGGCGTTCGCCCGTTCGGCCCGGATTGCATCGAGGCGTGACCGGTCTGCCACAAGGGTCTTGTCCTGTCGATCCACCAGGGACAATACGGACCGGAAGATCGATCGACCGGGCTCGGCCCTGCTGGGCGAGTAGAACGCGCTGGTTCCCTCGGAATGTCTGACCAGCAGGCCGGCATCGCACAACAGCTTCAGGTGGCGGCTCACCCGGGGTTGGGTCTGGCCGAGGATGCGACAGAGCTCCGACACCGTGAGCTCACCTTCTGCCAGGACCGCCACTATCCGCAGCCGGGTGGCTTCGCTGGCGGCCCGGAGGCCGGCGAGCACGGTCTCCACGTCTCCGGTGGCGGGGCGTTCTTGTGAATCCTCAATCATGTCTGCATGTAAATATAAAGATATCCTTATGTTTTGTCAAACAGGAGGACGTGGAACGGAGATGGGGGGATGGGCAGTGCTGTCGGAGACGGCGGAATGGGCAGCGCTGTTGAGCGCTGCCGAACTATCAGCGGCCCATATGGAGGCCGTCGCCTGTGAGCGACAACTTTGGCCCGTACTTCGGGGCACCGCCGCTGGACTTTGCCAGTCGGATCACCCGCCACCGGTGCCCAACGTAGGGTTCCAGCAATTCGAGCATGCGCTCGTCGGTCCCTCGGGGTTCCTCCGCCATGAGCCAGGAGATGGTGTTGGGGATGTGGTAGTCGCCGACGGGCACGGCGTCGGAGTATCCGAATGACGCAGCGGACACCATTGCCGCCGTCCACGGCCCGATTCCCCGGATGCGTTGCAGGCGGGCTTCGGCCTCGGCCGGTGGGCGCTCCGCAAGGTCTTTCATGCGGTGCATCTCCCGGGCTGCCCGAATCAGGATTTCGGCCCGCTTCCGCTCAACGCCGAGTGTGTGGAACTGGTGGTATCCCATTTCTGCCACCCGTTCCGGCCCCGGCAGAATCCACCCGCCCTCGGGGCCCGGCGCCGGTTCTCCGAACTTTCGAGCGAGGAGCCTGCGAGCCTTGTAGGCGTTGGCGACCTGAACCTTCTGACCAAAGACGCCGCCGACCAGGGCATCCCATGGGCGGTCGGTCCTGGCGAGCAGAAACGGCTTGCGTCGCCACAGTTCGGCGATCTTGCCGGTCGGGGCGAAACCGGTGAGGTCGTCGCTCTCGCCGAGCAGGAGCGGCGCTTGATTGAGCAGCCACTCGGCGCCGGCTCCCCAGGCCTCGGCCCGCATCGTCGTGTCGTTGGCCCGCTCCATCTGAAGGGTGCCGGGTCCGTCGGGGGTTCTGGTGCTCCACAACACCTCGGTCGGGCCGACCATCACCGGGTTCTTTGCGCCACGCACTGTGTCTTTGACGTTCAGTGTTGCGGGGATCGCAATCTGTCTCTCCGGCACAGCACCAAGCCTAGGCGTTCCGGCGGGGCTGCAGCGACGGGGGCCAGGCTCGCTCGGTCACGATGACCACAGTGACGTGAGCATGGCGTCCACCTCGTCGGCAACGCCAACGTTTCCGAGCGACAGTGCGCGGTTGTCCTCGTCCATGGCATCGCTGACCGATTCCTCGAACAGGTGCCGGACCGGTTCAAGAAACCGACTCAGCTGGGCGTAGACATGCCGGTCATCGTTTGCGAAGCGGTTGACGTGGAACCGCAGCGGGAAGCTGATGGTCAGTTCGGCCTTGGCCCGGGTCACCGCCACGTACAGCAGCCGCAACTCTTCGGCCAGACCCCGCTGGTCGCCAAGTGCCATCTCGGACGGAATGTTGCCGTCTGCCGCGTGCAGTAGATACACCGCCTTCCACTCGCACCCCTTTGCCGAGTGGATGGTGCTGAGGGTCAGCCAGTCATCATCCAGATGAGGTGGGCCGGCGAAGTCACCGGTTTTGCGCGGCGGGTCAAGGGTCAGCTCGGTCAGGAAACGGCTACGGGAGCTGTAGCCCCGCGCCCCGGCAGCCAACTGGTCGATATCGGCCAGGCGGGCCTCGCTGTTCTCGTACCGGTTCGGAAACACCAGCGCACAAAACTGCTTCAATCGGTCGATCTGTGTGGAGGGGTCAAGGTTCCCGCTGACACAGTCGGCGAGCGCCACCCGGAGCTCGGTGGCCTGTTCGGTGGCAGCGCTTGGCACTTTGCCGATGCCGTCGATGAAGCGAGCGAGCGCGTTTGCGTTTGGCTTCGAAATCCGAAGTTCGTCGGTGAGCCTGTTCACCGTTGCCGGACCGACCCCTTCGAGCGAGCGCAGCACCCGGTGCCAGGCCAGCTGGTCTTCGGGATTCTCCAGCACACGAAGCAGCGAGAGCAGGTCTTTGACGTGGGCGGTCTCCAGGTATTTCAACCCGCCGTACTTCACATAGGGGATGTCTCGCCGGACCAACTCCAGTTCCAGCCCGTCCGCATGATGTCCGGCCCGGAACAGCACCGCCTGCTCCCGCAGGTCGGTGCCCCGCTCCCTGGCATCGAGGATGCGGTCTGCGATGACTTGGGACTGCTCACCCTCATCGGCGCAGCAGGCCAGCATCGGTGTTGCACCGGTGGCGGTGGTCGACCAGAGCTGCTTGCGATAGCTGGACACCAGGGCCGGACCGTCGCCCTCGGGTTCCTGGCCGTCGCCCTCATGTTCCTGGCCGTGGCCCTGGGCGAGCACGGCGTTTGCGACCTCCAAGATGGGCATGGTCGAGCGGTAGTTCTGTTCCAGCACCACGATTTTGGTGTCCGGGTAGCGAGACGGGAACCGCCACATGTTGTCGACGGTTGCCGCCCGGAAGCCGTAGATCGCCTGGGCATCATCGCCGACGGCGCACACCTCGGTCTCATGGCCACACATGCCCGCAATGATGTCGGCCTGGATGGAGTTGGTGTCCTGGTACTCGTCGATCAGCACGTGGTCGAACAGGCACCGCAACGCTTCGCCAACCGGGCTGCCGGTCAGTCCTCGCCAGAAGAGCAGCAGGTCGTCGTAGTCCAGGACCTGGTGGCGCCTCTTGCTTTCGGTGTACGCCCCGAACAGCGTCCGGAGATCTTCGGTGTGCTCGGCGCACCAGGGA
>CAZSTV010000373.1:696-4107 GCA_964609665.1 uncultured Acidimicrobiaceae bacterium | reverse complement strand
GCTAAGAACATTACGCACTCCACGCTGTGGATCGAAAGAGGATGAACCTGTGGATTTGATGGGGATTGTCGTGAAAGCCGGTGGATAGCGCGCACGGTTCTGTTGACCATCACCTGCAGTGCGGCGACTCTCACGCGTTGCGGTCCCCCGTCGCTCCTAGACTCTGGATGTCCACCGCTCGTGCTTCACCGACGACCCCGGTTGGCGACCTGAACGGCAGCGTAAGGAACCCAATCGATGATCAAGCTCTTTCCTCAAGCGACGACCAACGGGAACTCCGGTGCGGACCTCGACGACAACACCGATGAGCCCATCAATGAGGTAGCGGACGTACGAGCCTCCGTTGCCGCGGAGCAACGAGCGGCCCCGGGAGATCGACCCTGGGTGTACAGCAACATGGTCGCGTCAGCCGATGGTGGCACCGCGGTCGACGGTCTCTCGGGCCAGTTGGGTGGCCCGGCCGACAAGGCGATGTTCGCAGCGCTGCGTTCGGTGGCCGACATCATCGTGGTCGGCGCGTCCACCGCTCGCCAGGAGCGCTACCGGGCACCGAACCAACGTGACGAGGTGCAGGCCGAACGGGTGGCCCGCGGCCAGGCGCCCCACCCGCGGCTTGCCATCGTGACCCGCAGCCTTGAGTTGGATCTCGATCTCCCGCTCTTCGATGACCCCGACAACCGACCGTACGTCCTCACCGTCGACTCGGCGCCAGCCGAGCGGCGAGAGCGCTTGACAGAGGTGGCAGAGGTCCTGGTGACCGGCGAGACCGGCGTCGACCTCGGTACCGCCTTGACCATGCTCTACGGACTCGGGGCCCGCACCGTTCTCAGCGAGGGCGGGCCGTCGCTCAACGGCCAGCTCATCGCCGACGAACTCATCGACGAGTGGAACCTCTCGCTCTCCCCCAGACTTCTCGGCGGCGACTCTCGCCGGGCGGCGATTGGCCCCCTCCCCGAAGGGCCACCGGACAAGATGTCACTGCAGCGGGTGTGGACCGAGGACGATCTGCTCTTCTGCCGCTGGACCCGTAGGACCGCCTAAAACCCTGGCGAGAAAGACCAAGACAGCGACCCAGACAGTGATCCCAGTACTTGACTCAGCAGCGCCCCAGACAGTGACCCAGACAGTGACTAGGACACGGGGGCAGGCGGGTCCGTGTCCCGCTTGATGAGCCGAGCCTCTCGCTCGAAATCGTCGATACCGCTGAAAGAGCGGTAGACGCTCACGAACCGCAGATAGGCCACGTCATCGAGGCGACGCAGCCGATCGAGGACGGCGAGACCAACCCATTCCGAGCTGACATCACCCCCGGTGAGGCGAGCCTCTTCTTCCACCGCACAGACCAGGTCTTCGAACGCATCGTTGGTGACCGGTCGGCCCTTGGATGCGGCAATCAGGCCATGCAGTATCTTGTCGCCGTCGAAGGGTTCCCGAGTACCGGAGCGTTTGGTGACGACCACCGGGGCCACCTCCATACGCTCGAACGTGTTGAACCTCCGGGCGCAGGACCCGCATTCACGCCGTCGCCGAATGGCCGCGCCGTCGTCGGTGGATCGAGAATCGATCACCTTCGTTTCGGCTTGTTGGCAAATCGGACACCGCACACCGCTAAAACTAGCGGCCAACATCAATCTAGAAGCTGTTCCGGGATAACGATTTGCTGACCAATCTGCAATGAGTCGCTTCCGTTGGCCTCAATGAGGACTGCAACGACCGGCCGGGGGTCAGCATCGGGAGCGATGGTCCTGGCAATGGACCAGAACGAATCACCCGGAGCGGCCACCACTAGTTGATCACCAGGAGCGGCGACGATGGCCGAGGAACCCGCCGTTGCTCCGACGGTTCCGGTCGCACCAACGTCCGCCCAGTTGTCAGCGGCCGGTCCCCCTTGGGACGCCCGCAACAGGGCCAGTCCGCCGAAGATGACGACCGCTGCCGCCACCACCATGAGCATCTGACCAACATCGATACCAACGCCGGCTGTCGCGCCATCACTATCGCGACGTGTCGCCGCCGCAGGAGCAGCGTCCCCCGCATTGATGAGGCGGCCACCGTCCGCCACCAACCGAAGCTGGCGGGGAACTACGGAGATCTCGGGCTGAGGGCGAAGTAGTGCGACCATGATTCCATTCTCCTCAACAGGTGTGACAGTGAGACTTCTGGGAAACTTCTGGGAAACTCCCGGGAACTTCTGGAAACCGTTCCCGGAACATTCGAGGAGCGGAGCCCCATAGCGAACTTGTGTTCGAATGTAGTCCGAACGATGGTTCGCACCAACTAAAAGTCGAACATTTGTTCCATGACCGGCCTCTCTCCGCCGGAGAAAGCCCTCAAACCCACCAAAAACAGAGGGTTGCGGCAGGAATTTCGAAAGATGTCGAACAATCGTACCCATCGTGTGGCATAGTGGGCTGCAGCCGTACAAACAGACGTTCGACTCAATCAGTCGAACAAGAAGCTATTTATTGTTGGCAAAACCAGTAATCGGCAGGGACCACCTACCGGGTAGCGCCACGGGTACACCTACAGCGGCGAGCTGCGGTCAACGTGGCTCCACAACCACCGGGGAGAATCTGAGATGGGCGAGCATCAGCTCACTAAGCGCCAGCACTCAATCCTTGAATTCATCGAGCGGGAAATGCGGGGCAGGGGGTATCCCCCGTCGGTCCGAGAGATCGGGGCGGAGGTCGGCCTGACCTCACCGTCGTCGGTCCATTCCCACCTGGCCACCTTGCAGCGCCACGGCTACCTGACCCGTGACCCGTCAAAGCCGCGGGCCCTCAAAGTGATGTGGGATCCAGTAAGTGGCGCGGTGGACGTTGAGCGCCGACCGGTGCGCCACGTGCCGCTCGTCGGTCAGGTCGCCGCAGGTACCGATGTTCTGGCCCAGGAGCACATTGAAGAGATGCTGCCGGTCCCCACCGACCTGACCGGCGACGGTGATCTGTTCATGCTCACCGTTCGTGGTGACTCGATGATCGAAGCCGGCATTCTCGACGGTGACTATGTGGTGGCCCGAGTGCAAACAACGGCAAACAACGGTGACATCGTCGTGGCCGGCATCCCCGGCGACGAAGCAACGGTAAAGACCTACACCAAGGCCAAGGGCAAAGTCGTGCTGCTTCCGGCCAACCCCCGGTTGGAGCCGATGGAGTTCGAACCGAACGAGGTGCAGATCTTCGGGCGGGTCGTGACCGTCATGCGCCGCCTGTAGGTCCAAAAACCTCACGGACGCACCGGCGTGAGCATCGCCTTCGCGCTCCCTACGGCCCATCACGATGAGCCGCCGTATCGAACCAGCTGCCCAAGAGCTAGCTGTAAGAAAAAGCGAAGAGGCGGCCCACACAGGGTTTGGCGCCGCATCGGGGGGGCCCCAAACGGCCCCCGTTCCCCCGCGGGCTTAACCCAGGG
>CAZSTV010000373.1:0-686 GCA_964609665.1 uncultured Acidimicrobiaceae bacterium | reverse complement strand
ATCATGCTATAAAAACAGCTCTGGGGGCGCAAACAAGTGGTGTGGCCGCCTCTTCGTGGGTCCCCTAAAGGACCCCTGTTCCCCCTCGGTCTTACGCCTGAGCTATCAGGCGTCTGCCAAGATGTCTGCGGCCATACGCTCGGCCTCGACCTCGGCCCGTGACTTCTCCGCCATCTCGGCGATGTCATCAACCTCACCATCGGTGAAGCCGGCCATCTTGCGGAACTCCCGTGCGAGGCGGATTGGTGAATCCTCTTCCTCGCCACGCTGGCCCCGGAAGTTAAACAGACCGTCGACGATGCGCTGGAATTCCAGTGCTTCCTTACGACGCTCCTTGTCGTTCTCAGTTACCTCACGCAGCCAGCGGGAACCCATCTTCACGTGGGTTACCTCATCGGCCAGCATGTAGTCCTCGCAGTACTCGAGGACAGGGTCGCCCATGGACTCACCGAACTCACGCATCTGAGTGAAGACGTCAATGGCGAGTCCCTCTAGCGCCCGGTTGACACCGGCAAGGCGGAACACGGCGTCCTTGTGGCACGCTGCTTCGAACAAGGTGGTGAACTCCGCATACTCGCCAAGTTCGCCACCCATGTGCTCGGCAAGCTTCACCGAAATCTCGCAGTGCCGTGCTTCGTCCCAGCACTGACGGGCCATGTCGAGCTTGAGCTCGTAGGGCACCTCGT
>CAZSTV010000372.1:0-4169 GCA_964609665.1 uncultured Acidimicrobiaceae bacterium | reverse complement strand
GTCTCAAACAGGTCACCTGCTACCAGCACCAGGTCCACCTGCTCTGCGGCGGCAAGCTCGGTCATCTCGGCGAACACGGCCCGGTGTTCGTCGGCTCGGCTGTGGCCGCGAATTCGTTTGCCGACGTGCCAGTCGGAGGTGTGGAGGAACTTCACCGCCGGAGGATCGTTCTCATGACGTCAGGCCTGCAAAGGGATCATCCGGTGCCAGGTCGATGACCTGGTCCGCTGAGTCGCCGTTCTTCGCCGCCTTCTTCTTGCCTCGACCGTTCGAATTTCGAGCGGGCGCCTTGGCCTCCGCCGGGCGGGTGGCCCACGACGGGAAGGGGAACTCGACGAGCAGCGGGACCGGCAACCGAGGCTGGGCCACGTACATCGAGCCGGGCTTCAAGATGGTGGAGCGCTGCCTCGCCACCGCAGGGAGGAAGCCGTATTCGTCGCGGGGGGCTTCGGCGGGGTCCAACCGGCCGACCACCCGGATGGCGCTGTTTGCGACCACTCTGCGTTCGACTTCGCTTGCGGTCTGCTGGGCCCCGATCAAGACGATGCCAAGTGAACGGCCCCGCTCGGCAACGTCGAGCAGGATCTCTTTGATCGGGCTTGAGGAGTCCCGGGGTGCGTACTTGTTGAGCTCATCGAGGACGACGAACTGCAGCGGTTTCGCAATGCCACTCGCCTCTTTTGCCTCAAACGCCTGGCGGAGCACGACGCCAACGACAAAGCGCTTTGCCCGATCGTGCAGGCCGTGGATGTCGACCACGGTGACCTGATGCTGATCCAGGTTCAACGCGTGGCGTTGGGCATCGGCGATGTCGGCCCGGATGAGATGTTCGACATGTCGCCGTGACGAGGCCAACCGACGGATGAACGCGTTGACCGTTCCGGTGCCGACGGCCCGGCCGGTCCAGGACGGGTCGCCGGACTCGTCGGGGTCGAGTGGGCTGAGCTTCTCTTCGAGCGCATCGACCAGGTCCGAGAAGGTTCTGACCAGACGGCCCTCCAGGCGGACCGCGCCTTCTGGCGTGGCTTCGAGCATGGCGAGCTGAGCGGTGACCGACTGCACGACGATGGTGTACTGCTGGCGTTCGTCTTCGGCATCGGCAAACAGAAACGGCAGCAGACGCTGGTGGCAGAAATCGGCGACGGTCCAGAAGAACGGCGACACACCGGTTTTGCGAGACCCCGTGGCCGGGGTGGCGTTGTCATCGCCTTTGCGGGGCGGGGCGAGAATCCCGACGTCGCGGAACGGGCCGGTGGCAAGGCCGAGCGATTGGTAACGGCGGGATTGTTCGTCGTCCAAATCGCCGTTGTCGTGGTCGAGGAAGAGCAGGTCTTCACCCTTGACGTTGAAGATGAGCGCTTTGGTGTTCGCAGCCTCCGCGCCGAGCGCTCCGGAGTTGAACATGGAGTAGAGCAGGAAGGTGGCGTAGCTGGTCTTGGTCGCCACCCCGGAGATGCCCGAAATGTTGATGTGGGCGCCCTTGGTCCCGTCGATGAAGTCCAGGTCGAGGAAGACCGGTTCGTCGCTGCGGGAGAGTCCGGCCGGGAGCCGCCGCTCCACCGTGTCGAACGACAGCGCGGTGTCTCGCTCATGCTCGGTGGCGAGGCGCACCGCGGTGCCGGGGCTCGGCGGCAGGAGGATCTCCGGTTCGAAACGGGTCGGTTGGATGAGCGCGGCCTCGCTGACCTGACCGGGCAGGATGCCCTCGCTGATCAGGAAGACGTCACTTTGGAAGCTTGCCCCCTCATGACGGGCCCGTACCTGGCTGACCACGCCGTAGATGTGTAGGTCGGTCCCGTCGGGGAGACGCCGCTCGAGCGCCACCACATCATCGAGTTGCAGAATGTGGCCCTCGGCAACGGCAACCCAAAATTCGAGCGGTGTTGCATCGTCGACGCCGATGACCTGACCGACGATCGGCTGCTCAGCCGATGATTGTGGGGACACGACCGCCATGGGACTAAAACCTAGACGCTGAAGACCGATCTGACGTCGATACTTCGACCGTTCCGGACCCCTTGAGGGCGCCGCACGCCCAGTCGTTTTGCCCGATTATGACCGAAGAGTGGCCGGTGGTGGCCAAACGCCGGCAACTTCACCGTTTTGCTTGAGAAAATCGGTCAGATCGACCATCAGGGCAAAAAGTCGATCGCTGCCGTCTGGTCCCAGATTCTCACGGGGACCGGCGCTCAACCTGTCGGTATGGCTCTCGATATCTGCCCGGAAACGGTCACCCTCAGCGGTGTAGGCACCGTCGGACCCAATCAGGCCTCGAGCCTGCATCCGAGCCATCGCCTCTGCCCATTCGTCCTCGGTCCAGCCCCGGATGCCCTTGATCGTCGGCTGGTTGCCGTGTCCCGCTGCCGCCATCAACAGGTGTGACTCCAGCCCGCCGACCTCCGCTGCGGCCAGTGCGATGTTGTGACTGTCGCCGCGGTGCTCCCGCATGATCGTGCAGGCGTGCCACAGCCGCATCGCCGGTGTCTCCGGCCATGCCAGCCCGGTCAGAGCCGCGGCGAGCGGACGCGCCGCAATGTCGAGGCCCTGCACCGCCGCTGTGGCGAGTTCCGCCGCCTCTGCAATGGCGTCGTCGTGGTCGCCCGCTGCATAGATCCGGTCGAGGGCGGTGCGGACAAGCCCATCCCGTCTGGCCAGGACCGCTCCCGGCGCCATGATCTCCCACACGCCGGGCACCGCCCGCTCAATCATCCTCGGGGCGAAGTTGTAGAAGACCGAGGTGACAAGCGGGGCGTCGGCCGAACCGAGCGGCGCCGCCCGGTATGCCATGTAGGCGTGCCACCAGCCCCGGAACCCGTCATCGGTGAAACGGTTGATCTCATCGGTGTAGTAGTTAACGGTATGGAACACCTCGGTCACCCTGGCAAGGCGCCTGGTTTGACGACTGGGTTCGGACTCGTTGGGACCACCCTCGATGACGGACATAGGATCAGGTTCGTAGATCATCACAACCGACGCAAACCCGCTTCGACTGGAGACCTCCGTGACCGTTGCTGACACGAGGCAGGACACTTCATATGCCGCTGCCCAACAGTGGGAGTTCTGGATTGATCGGGGCGGGACCTTCACCGACGTCGTGGCCAGAACACCACAGGGCCAGACCGTCACCCACAAACTGCTGTCGGAGAATCCCCGCCACTACGACGACGCAGCGATCCAGGCCATCAGAGACATCCTGCAGTTGGGCGACGGCGAACCGATCCCGACCGACAGTATCGGCGCGGTCAAGATGGGAACCACGGTGGCCACGAACGCGCTGCTTGAGCGCCAGGGCGAACCGACGGCGCTCTTCACGACGAAGGGCTTCGCCGACGCGCTGCGCATTGGCTACCAGGCCAGACCGGACCTGTTCGCCCTGGACATCGTGTTGCCGGAAATGCTCTACACCCGGGTGGTCGAGCTTGACGAACGGGTGCTGGCCGACGGCCGCACTGCGGTTCGGCTGGACCCCGATGCCGCCGCAGCCGCGCTGGCGGCGGTCAAGGCCGAGGGGATCGACTCCGTTGCGGTGTCGTTCATGCACGGGTATCGCCACACTAAACACGAGGAGATGGTGGCTCGCCTCGCACGAGACATGGGGTTTGCCCAGGTGTCGGTCGGCCATGAGGTCAGCCCGCTCATGAAGCTGGTGTCCCGGGGTGACACCACCGTCGTCGATGCCTACCTGTCGCCCGTCCTTCGACGTTATGTCAACGCCGTTGCCGGACAGCTGGAGGGCGCCGGACAGCTGGAGGGCGGCGGGAGCGGCACGGCCGGGACCGACGGCACCCGGCTGCTCTTCATGCAGTCGAACGGCGGCCTGACCGAGGCCAGCAGTTTCCAAGGAAAGGACTCGTTGCTGTCCGGGCCGGCAGGCGGGGTGGTGGGAATGGTTGCCACCGCAGAGGCGGCGGGGTTCGACCGCCTGATCGGCTTTGACATGGGCGGCACCTCCACCGACGTCTCGCACTACGGCGGCGAACTGGAGCGCACCTATGAGACCGAGGTTGCCGGGGTGCGGGTCAGGGCGCCGATGATCCACATCCACACGGTGGCCGCCGGGGGTGGTTCGGTATTGGGCTTCGACGGAAGCCGAATGCGGGTTGGCCCGGACTCCGCCGGGGCCGATCCCGGCCCGACGTGCTACGGAAACGACGGACCGCTGGCGATCA
>CAZSTV010000371.1:0-4199 GCA_964609665.1 uncultured Acidimicrobiaceae bacterium | reverse complement strand
TCGAGCGTGACGGCAAGATCCTCACCTTCCTCGACACCCCGGGCCACGAGGCGTTCACCTCGATGCGGGCCCGTGGCGCGGACGTGACCGACATCGTCGTGCTTGTCGTTGCCGCCGATGACGGCGTCATGCCACAGACCCTCGAAGCGTTGGATCATGCCAAGGCCGCAGAGGTGCCAATCATCGTTGCCATCAACAAGATGGACCGTGAAGGTGCAAACCCCGACCGGGTCATGACCCAGCTCTCCGAGCGTGGTCTGGTCCCAGAAGCTTGGGGCGGAGACGCCATCATGGTGCCACTTTCGGCCATGACCGGTGACGGCATCGATGACCTCGTCGACAACCTGAACCTCATTGCCGAGGTCGAAGACCAGCGGGCCACGCCCGAGGGTCGGGCCGCCGGTTCGGTGCTGGAAGCCCACCTCGATATCGGCCGGGGCCCCGTTGCCACCGTGCTGGTGGAACGAGGCACCCTGTCGGTCGGTGACCCATTGGTCGCCGGTGCCGCCTGGGGCCGTGTTCGTGCGCTTGTCAATGATCGTGGTGAGCGGGTGGAGAGTGCGCCGCCGTCGACGCCCGTGCAGGTCCTTGGCCTGAACGAGGTTGCCGAGGCCGGAGACACCTTCATCATCGCCCCGAGCGAGAAGATGGCGAGCAAGGTCGCCGATACCCGTGAGCACTGGCAGCGTCTTGCCAGCCTCGGTCGCGACGCGTCGGCCACCAGCGGTGGCGCCAAGCTCGAAGACATCTTCAAGCAGATCCAGGCCGGTGAAGCTGCAACGCTGAACCTCATCGTCAAGGCAGACGTCAACGGTTCGCTCGAGGCGGTCTGTGACAGCCTCAAGAAGCGTGAGCGTGAAGACGTCAAGCTGGCGTTCGTGCTTCGGGGCGTCGGTGGTATCACCGAGAACGACGTCCAGTTGGCTGCCGCTTCGAACGCAACCATCCTTGGCTTCAACGTCCGACCGGACCGCAAGGCCCGGGAACTGGCCGAGCAGGAAAAGGTGGAGATCCGTAACTACGAGATCATCTACAAGCTGCTCGAAGACATCGAGAACGCCATGCTCGGCCTCCTTGAGCCCGAGTACGAAGAGGTCGTCACCGGTGACGCAGAGGTCCGGGAGATCTTCCGGGTCCCACGGATCGGCTCGATCGCCGGTTGTATGGTCACCAACGGTGTCATCACCAGAGGTTCAAAGGTTCGCTTCCTCCGGGAAGGAACCATCATCTGGAAGGGTGCCGTCCAGTCGCTCAAGCGGTTCAAGGACGACGCTCAAGAGGTTGCCGCCGGCTTCGAATGCGGTATCGGCCTCTCGGACTTCCAGGACCTCAAGGAAGGCGACATCATCGAGACCTACGAGGAGCGGGAGATCCCCCGCGAATAGCAGGGGATGACCGATTCTCGTACCACATCAGCCAGGACCACCACTCTGGTCCGTAACGCCTGCGATCCTCATCTGCCGATCGCGTCACCATGTTCGTTCTCGTAGCCGAAATCGACATTCATCTCCCGTCGTCCGGAAGCTTGAAGGAAAAGCGCTCTGTGGTCACCTCTATTGTGAGAAACCTGGATCAGATGCATGGCGTCGCCGCGTCTGAGGTGGACCATCTCGAGGTGTGGCAACGTTCGTTGATCGGTGCTGCCATCGTCGGAGGCGAGGTCAGTCACGTGGAGTCTGTGATGGACAGCGTTGATCGCTACGTCTGGTCCCGACCGGAAATCGAAGTGCTAGAGATCCGCCGCAGCTGGTGGGAGGAAGACTGATGGCTCGATCAAACCGAGGCCGGAATTCGTCTGCGAAGCGCAGCGGGGGACGGTCGGCCAGGCCACAAACCAAACGCCACTACCCCCGCACCGCCCGCCTCAACGCGCTGCTGCAGGAAATCGTGGCCGGTGTGATCGAGCGCATCGATGACGAGCGCTTCGACCTGTTAACCGTCACCGGCGTTGAGGTCGACAACGACCTGAACAAAGCCGAGGTCTTCGTCAGCACTCTCGATCAGGGTGGCACCGAAGAAGAGGACGAGGAGTTCCTGGAGGCGCTGTCGGAGTACCGCAAGCCGGTCCAGGCGGCAATCGCCAAACAGGCAAGGATCCGCAAGACCCCAGAAGTGGTCTTTGTCTTCGATCCAGCGGTCAGGGCCGGAGCGAGGATTGAAGAAATCCTGAGCACCATCGAACGTCCTGCCACCGACGATTCATCAGAGCCGGACGAGGCAGCAGAATCTGCTGAATCATCAGAAACTGGCGAATCAATGGAATCGGGCGAGTAGCGCTTGTGGCCCGCCAAGCTCGGAGAAAGCGGCAGGATTCCGGCGTTTCCGGATGCGTTGTCATAGACAAGCCCGCGGGCTGCACCAGCCATGACGTGGTTGACCAGGTCCGTCGAGCGCTCGGTACCCGCAAGGTTGGCCACGCCGGCACCCTCGACCCGGATGCCACCGGTGTGCTGGTTCTGGGCATCGGCCTCGGGACGAAGCTGCTCCAGTTCGTCACCGGGACCAACAAGAGCTACGTCGGCGACATCGTCTTCGGGGTGGAAACGTCAACCCTCGACGCGGCCGGTGAGGTGGTGGCCACTCATGAGATGACCCTCGATGCCGCAGCGGTTCAGACGGCCGCTCAGCAGTTTGTCGGGGCGATTGAGCAGATCCCGCCGATGGTGTCCGCGGTCAAGGTTGACGGGAAGCGGCTGCACGAGCTGGCCAGAGAAGGCAAGGAAGTGGAACGGGCACCGCGACCGGTGACCGTGCATCGCTTTGACGTCACCGCCACCGATGATCCGCTGGTGTATCACGCCGAGGTCGACTGCTCATCGGGCACCTACATCCGAACGCTTGCGGCCGACCTCGGTACCGCTCTTGGCGGTGGTGCCCACCTGACCAACCTGCGACGGACCGCCGTTGGCCCGTTCACCCTGGAAGGCGCCCGCTCGGTTGAAGAGCTGGAACTGACCCCGGTGCTTGACCTTCTGCGGGGCATGCCGGTGCTCGCCGTCGATAGCGACGCCGCGAAGAAGGTCTCTCACGGCCAAGCCCTTGGCCCGGCCGGAGGCGAGGGATATCTCGCCGTGACCGATCAGGAAGGTGCCCTGCTGGCGGTCTACCAGGCCCGCGACGGCAACCTTTGTGCGGCAAAAGTTCTAACCGGCGCCTGAAGACCGATACCGTTTCCAGTCAGTGCAGGTATTACGAGATCTTCAGCAGTGCTCGGCCCTCGACACGGGCCACGCCGTCACCATCGGCACCTACGACGGTGTCCATCTCGGCCATCAGGCCGTCATCCGCGCCACCCAGCAGATCGCCGACCGGGACGGTCTCCAGACCGCGGTGGTCACCTTTCTGCCGCATCCGGCCAAAGTCATCCGACCGGAGTCTGCGCCGCTCATCCTGACCGACATCGACCAGAAGCTCGACCTGCTGGAACAGTGCGGCGTCGACACGGTGCTCGTCGTCCCCTTTGACGAGACACGAGCGCACGAAACCGCCGAGGAGTTCGTGCAGAGCGTGCTCGTCGATTGTCTGCAGGCCAAGGCGGTGGTTGTCGGCCATGACTTCCACTTCGGAAAAGGGCGACTCGGCAACGTTGACCTGCTCGTTGAACTCGGTCAGGTTCATGGCTTTGAGGTCGAGGGCTTGCAGTTGCTGCCCCGCCCCGATGGCACCGTCGAATCGGTGTCCTCGACCGCCATCCGCCGGGCACTGGCCGGTGGCGATGTCGGCACGGCCTCGGAGCTGCTCGGCCGATACCACGAGGTTCGTGGTCCGGTGGTTGAAGGTGACCAGCGGGGGAGGACCATTGGGTTCCCGACCGCCAACGTCGCTGTACCCCGGGAGCGGGCGCTACCTGCGGACGCGGTGTATGCGGGCTGGTACATCCGCCCCGACGGATCGGCCTGGCCGACCGCCATCAACATCGGTAAGCGACCGACGTTCTACCAGGACGCCGAGCATTCGCTCATGGAAGCGCACCTCATCGGGTTCGACGGTCAGCTCTATGGCGAGACCGCCCAGGTTCGGTTCGTTGAACTGCTGCGGTCGGAGCAGCGTTTCGATGGCATCGACGCATTGAAGTCTCAACTGGCCCGCGACATCGCCCGGGCCACCGAGATTCTCAACAGAGCGCCACAGCAACGCTGAAGTACACAGCAACGCTGAAGTACACAGCAACGCTGAAGTACACAGCAACGCTGAAGTAC
>CAZSTV010000370.1:0-4212 GCA_964609665.1 uncultured Acidimicrobiaceae bacterium | reverse complement strand
GTTGTACCGGCGTCGAGTGCCACGACGATAGCCATCGCAGTACCTTACTCACCGGGGCCGCTTGACCGGACTAACGCACTTGGACCGACGGTCGGTGTGACATCCGAAGTACGTCGCCAATACCGGCGGTCCGGGTGGCTACCCTTGAGGTCATGCGAATCGGGGTGCTTACCGGGGGCGGAGATTGCCCCGGTCTCAATGCTGTCATACGTGCTGTCGTGCGTCGCGGTGAGCGGCACTATCAGGACCAGGTTTTCGGGTCGAAAGACGGTTGGCGAGGACTGCTCGACGATGATCTGGACACCCTGTCCGTCGACGCGCTTCGTGGCACGCTGCCACGGGGCGGCACGGTGCTAGGCACCAGCCGGATCAACCCCTTCACCCAGGACGGTGGCATCCAACGGGTCCGCGAGACGGTGGCCCGCCACAACCTCGACGCAATCATCGCCATCGGCGGCGAGGGCACGCTCTCGTGCACCAACGCCTTCCACGAACTCGGCCTTCCGGTGGTCGGTGTGCCAAAGACCATCGACAACGACATCGGCATCACCGAACGCACCTTCGGATTCGACACTGCGGTCACCATCGCAACCGAGGCAATCGATCGGCTGCACACCACGGCGGAGAGCCACAACCGGGTCATGGTTGTGGAGGTAATGGGCCGCCACGTTGGCCATATCGCAACATGGGCGGGCATCGCCGGTGGTGCCACGAGGACGCTGATCCCGGAAGAGCCATTCGATATTGACGAAGTGTGCGCCTCGCTCAGCCGCCGCCACCTTGCTGGCCGCTACGCCTCCATCGTGGTGGTCGCCGAGGGCGCGAAGCCCAAGGGAGGGACCATGGAGGTCCCCGACGACACCCACGACGAGTTCGGCCACATCCGCCTCGGCGGCATCGCCAATCTGGTGGCGACCGAAATCGAGAAGCGGACCGGGTTTGAGACCAGGGTGACGGTCCTCGGTCATGTCCAGCGCGGTGGCACACCGACCGCACTCGACCGGGTGCTATCCACCCGCTTTGGTGTTGCTGCAACCGACGCGGTGCACAACGGCGAGTTTGGCTCGATGGTGGCGTTGCAGAACGGAAAGATCAACACCGTGCCGCTGAGCGAAGCGGTGGGGGAGTTGAAGGGCGTCGATCCGGCGCTGTGGGATGTTGCGCGGCAGTTCTTTGCCTAAGCGCCACGGTTCTTCGCTAGGCGCTCGCTACCCGGCGGTGGTGGTTGTGGTTTCCTCTTGCAGAAGCTCCGCACCCTCTTCGAGGAGCTCCAACCGCTCCTCGGTACCGGTCTTGCAGCCGTCGAAGTCAACGAGTGTCGCCGGTCCGGTAATGGGCTCAGCGTCGGTATCGCTGAGCTGCAGCGCCTCTTCCTGACCGTCGAAGATCTCAACGCCGGAGACGTCGGGTAGCGGCAGGTTCAAGATGGTGCAGACCAACTGGGCCACGATCAGTCGAGCGGGCTCCGGGTTCTCCTGGAGCCGTTCCCGAAGACCGACCTCCGGGTTGACGTCAATGCGCTGGATGCCCAGTTCAAGGTTCTGCCCGCCACCGGTGGCGGAAAGCCCTTCCGGCACCCGGGACTCCAGCACGCCAAGATCCTCAAACAGCTCAAGCTCGGTCGGCAGCGGGGGATTCTCCAGCGCCGACAGGACGTCGATGATCTTTGGCGATGTGAACGGCCGGGTCACCCGCTCCAACTTGTTGTCCGGGCCGATGAAGAACAGGTCGAGCGGTGTGGTTTCGGGGTCGGCGGCCTCGGGGACCGGCTCGGTGGTTGTCGTCGTTCCGAAGAGCAGTTCCTCGTGACCCTCAGGCGAGATCACCTCAACCTGGTCGCTCACAGGAATGCCGCAGCCAGCGGCAAGCAGAGCGCCACAGAACACGGCCAGAAGGGCTCTCAGAGCCGGTGTGTGCATCATCGAGCGGGTCATACCGCCATCTCTTCCATGGCGTCCACGTCGTCGCCTACGGGGAGCTCCACGACAAAGCGCGCTCCCGACTTTCCGTCGACCCGATCGGTAACCCACACCCGGCCCTCGTGCAGCCTGATGTGTTCGGCGACCAACGAGAGACCGAGTCCGACGCCGGTATCTGTCCCGCGTCTGCCTGCGTCGCCGCTGGTGCGACTGAAGCGGTCGAAGATTCGTTTTCGGTCGTCCGCCGGCACGCCGGGTCCTCGGTCTTCAACCACGATTTGTGCGCAGTCGCCGATCTGGCGGAACGAGATGCCAGTCGCGCCCCCGCCATATTTTTTGGCGTTGTCGATCAGGTTGATCATGACCTGGGCCAGGCGCCGTTTGTCAGCGTTGATGATCAGGTCTCGGTCACGGTTGGGATGGTTGATCTCGATCTCCGGGCTTCTCGACTGCGCAATCACGTTTATCAAGAACTCGGTCAGGCCAAAGCTGGTTCCCTGCAGCTGCACCGCCCCCGCGTCCATGCGAGAGATTTCCAGGAGGTCTTCGATGAGATGCTCAAACCGGGTGAGGTCCTCGCGAAGAAGATCGATGGCTTTTTGAGCCACATCGGGCAGTGACGCCTTCCGTCGCTCAAGCACTTCCAGCGACGCGGTGAGTGTCATCAGCGGCGACCGAAGCTCATGGCTCACGTCTGAGGTGAAGCGTTCGTCTCGTTCGATCCGAGCGCTCAATGCATCGACCATTTCGTTGAACGACGTACTGAGCGCACCGAGGTCCGGGTCGGTGGAGAGGTCAAGGCGGGTCTTGAAGTCGCCGGCGGCAATGGCCTGGGCGGCGTTTGAGATCCGGGTCACCGGCGACAGGGCCCGTCTGGCCGAGTAGTAACCAAGTCCGGCCCCCGCCAGGCTGGCGATGGTGGCTACCGCAAGCAGGATTCGGCGCAGGTCCCGGAGGGTGAGTTCCAGTCCGGCGAGGCTGAGCACTTCGTAGTACTGGGCATTGAGATCCTCAAGGTTCACGCCAATGATGAACCGCGTGTCAACGTCGTCATCGCCATCGCTTCGCTTTCCCGTCTGAGCAAGGCCGCTCTCGACCAACTCGGCCCGTAGGGTCACCGGAATGTCGGCTTCGGTGAGCTGGCCACCGACGATCGAGCCATCGGTGGTGAACAGAATGGCGCTTGTGCCGTCACCTCGGATGACGCGTTCTTCCAAGATGCCCTGGTAGATGTCGGCCCGGTCCTGGGAGTCGTTCTCCGACGTGACGGTCTCAAGGCCGGCCCGCACCTGGTTGGCATTGAGGAAGAACTGGTTTTGGGCTCGGTTCACCTCGACGCTCAGCAGGCGATTCTCGGCGATGGTGTAGCTCGAGACCGCAACGATGGTCGACATGAGGAGCGCGCCAATGGCGTACGCCAACGTCACTCGAGCAAAGAGCCCCTGCCACCAACGCTGTTTGCTCATGGGACCGGGGTCACCTACCTATGGCTGGAGCTTGTAGCCCAAACCTCGGGAGGTCACGACGTAGCGCGGGCTCGCCGGATCGCTCTCGACCTTGGTGCGCAAGCGACGGACGTGGACATCGACAAGACGACCATCCCCGAAGTAGTCATAGCCCCACACCCGCTCCAGCAGAACTTCTCGACTGAAGACCTTTCCGGGTTGTGATGCCAGCTCCACCAAGAGCTTGAACTCGGTCTTTGTCAGGTGCAGTTCTTCGTCGTTCTTTTTGACCAGTCCCTCTTCGGGGCTGATCTCCAATTCACCGACTTTGATCCGTTGCAGATCTCCCGGTTCCGATGCACGCGCTCGGCGGAGCATGGCCCGAATGCGGGCCGACAGTTCCTTCGGCGCAAATGGCTTGGTCAGGTAGTCATCTGCTCCCGCCTCGAGACCGGCAACCACGTCGTGGGTGTCTGCTCGGGCGGTGACCATGATGATCGGCACATCGCTACCACGGCGGATAGAGCGGCAGACTTCAAAGCCATCAATGCCCGGAAGCATGATGTCGATCAAGACCACATCGGCCGGTGCGTCGTTGAATGAGTCAAGGGCCGCTTCTCCGGTCCCTGCTTCAATGACGTCCCAGCCCTCTTCTTCCAATGCCATGGTGACGGCTTGGCGTATGCGTTCGTCGTCCTCGACGGTCAGAATTCGTGTTCCCACGGTATGCATGGTGCCCGATAGTTGGCCCTTCTTGCTGGCATACCGGCAGAAAGTATGAAAAAAACCAAAATGGCGGCCTATTTCCTGCCATTCGTTGCAGAACGGTCAAGGAGAGACACCTGTAT
>CAZSTV010000369.1:0-4231 GCA_964609665.1 uncultured Acidimicrobiaceae bacterium | reverse complement strand
GCGAGAACCTATGCGGGGGTGGCAACAGCCTCTCTCGGTTCCACTGGCCCATAGAGCGTGGAACGTTGGGCCAGGTCACGGCCAATCGACTGGGCGAGCTCCAGGAAGTCCGCTTCGACAACCCCCTGGCCGTGGGCGGCGCCCGCAGCCCGGGAGATGTTCTCATCCATGAGCGTGCCGCCAACGTCGTTGCAACCCGCCTGTAGGAGCTGACGAACGCTGCCGAGCCCGATCTTCACCCAGCCGGACTGGATGTTGTCGATGTAGCCCCGATAGGCGATGCGAGCGACTGCGTGCACCAGGAGGTTCTCCCGGAACGTCGGTCCGCGCCGGGCCTTGCGTTGGAGGTAGATCGGTGAGGCCATATGCACGAACGGCAGACCGACGAATTCGGTGAAGCCACCGGTTTCGGCCTGCAGGTCACGGGTGACCAAGAAGTGCTTTGCCCAGCTCCTCGGGTCTTCAACCGCCCCGAACATCATGGTGACGTTCGAGCGCAGCCCGACGGAGTGAGCGATGCGGTGAGCCTCAAGCCATTCCTCGCTGTTGACCTTGTCGGGGCAGAGGATCTCCCGTACGTCGTCATCGAGGATCTCCGCAGCCGTGCCTGGCAGGGAGCGAAGGCCGGCGTCCATACAACGCTTCAGGTAGTCGGCCAGCGGTTCATCGAGACGCTTGGCGCCCTCGGTCACTTCAAGCGCAGTGAACCCATGGACGTGGATGTCAGGCGCAGCGTCTTTGACCGCCTGGCAGACGTCGATGTAGTAGTCACCATCGAAGTCGGGGTGAATACCACCCTGGAGGCACACCTCGGTCGCCCCCATCTCCCACGCCTCGACAACGCGGTCCTGCATCTGTTCGAGGGTCAACAGGTACGGCTTGCCTCGGAGGTTCAGGCTGAGCGGACCCTTGGAGAACCCGCAGAACCGACACTTGAAGGTGCAGACGTTGGTGTAGTTGATGTTGCGGTTGACCACGTAGGTGATGGTGTCGCCAACGATCTCTGATCGAAGCTGATCCGCCACGTTGGCGACGGCCGCAACTTCTGGGCCGCGGGCCGCGAACAGCGTGACGATCTCGTCAAAGCCGACCTCTTCACCAGCCAGAACGCCGTCGAGGACTTCACGGACGGCGCCGGTCGCAACCGCATCACGATCGATGAGGTTGACCGGATCCACCGGAGCGCCGGAGTACCACTGGGTGGAGCGGTCGCCGATGATGACGACGTCCGCTCCGTCGTCGCCCTTCTTTACGAACTCTGTCTTCTCGGGGAAGACGGCGCCGGGATCATCTCGGCCAAGGCCCTCGGAGTCGGACCGGTCCATGACCGGGAACCGCATCTCCTCGTCGAGCCAACGCTCGGGGTCCTGCACAAACTCGGGGTAGATCGTCAGCCGAGGAGCGAGCACGAGTCCCCGCTGTTCGGTGACCGTTCGCAGCTTGTCGAGGTCGGGCCAGGGGCGTTCGGGGTTGACGTGGTCGGCGGTGATCGGCGATACGCCGCCCCAGTCATCGATGCCTGCGTCAAGGAGGACGCCGAAGTCCTCGGTTAGGTTCGGTGGGGCTTGCAGGTGGATCTCTGATGGCAGGATCAGCCTGGCCAGCGCGATGGCTCGATGAAACGCGTCATCGGGACACGGGTCGGACTTCCACATGGCCGTGCCGGCCTTTGGCAGAAAGTTTTGGACGATGACTTCCTGCACATGCCCGTGGGTGCGGTGAGACTCGGCAATGGCCAGCAGCGCATCGACTCGGTCGGACTCGTTTTCACCAATGCCGACCAGAATGCCGGTGGTGAACGGAATGGCGAGCTGCCCGGCCGCTTCAAGCGTTGCCAACCGTCTGGCTGGCTCTTTGTCCGGAGCGCCACGGTGACAGTCCAGGTCATCGCGAAGCGACTCGACCATCATGCCCTGGCTTGGCGAGGTCTTGCGTAGCGCTGCCAGCTCATCGGGGTGCAGCGCTCCGGCGTTGGCGTGGGGGAGTAGCCCGGTTTCGGTGGCAACCAGGCGGCACATCGCAGCGAGGTAGTCGATGGTGGACTCATAGCCGTTCTCCGCAAGCCACTCGGCCGCTGCCGGGTACCGCAGCTCGGGCCGCTCACCAAGGGTGAACAGCGCCTCATGGCAGCCGGCCCGTGCGCCGCGCTTTGCGATCTTCAGAACCTCTTCGGGCGAGAGGTAGGGCGACTCTAGGCGAGCCGGTGGCTGGGCGAACGTGCAATAGCCGCACTTGTCGCGACAGAGCATGGTGAGTGGGATGAACACCTTTGGCGAATAGGTGATTCGTGTGCCGGTGTTCTCGGACCGTACCGCCGATGCACGCCGCATCAGCTCTGCCGTCTCGAGTTCCATGAGCGCCCCCAACGAGGCCGCCGAGTGTTCCATCGATTCCACCACCTGGTTCTGACTTCTAGCCATTGGTATTCCTCCCCGGTCCCGGCCGACTTCGTATCTGGCCAGGGCTGACGATCTCTTCACAACTTGGACACCGAACCGCCTGCTCCAGCGGCTCCCCGCAACCCTCGTGGACCAGCACCGTCGGCGCGCCGTTCGCTGCGTACCAGCGGTCTCCCCAGCCCATCAACGCGATGAGAGCGGGGGAGAGGTCGGCGCCCTTCGTGGTCAACCGGTAGTGATACCGGACGGGCCTGTCTTGGTACGGCACCCGTTCGAGCAGCCCGTGGTCTACGAGGCGGGAGAGCCGATCCGACAGCAGGTTCTTGGCGATACCCAGATCGGACTGGATTTCACTGAAGCGGCGTCCGCCGCGAAATATGTTGCGCAAGATCAGCAGCGACCACCGGTCACCGATGATGTCGAGCGTGGCCGCGATCGAGCAGATCTCAGCGGCATCACGTCCGTCGGCTTCTGCCGATCGACGAGAGGTACCTGAGGATTCTTGCGTGCTGCGGCCCATGACGGAGCCAAACTTACGGGAGTAGGTTTATTTTTGCAACTTAGCGGTCGTCGGCGGGCCACACACCCGGCCAGACAACCCGGTCAGACAACCCGGGAAACGCTTACCGCAAAGTCTCCTGCGGCGTCGGTCAACCACATCACCGGCTCGAGGCCGACCGCGGTGAGCTCGGCTTCGAAACCGGCCCGTCGGAACTTGCACGACACTTCGGTGCGCATCAGTTCGCCCGCTGCGAAGTGCACATCCATCTCCAGCGCTTCCACTCGGACATCCTGGTCGACGACCGACTGCAGACGAAGGTCCATCCACTCGTTCTCGGTGTCGAAGTGGGAGACGTGCTCGAAGTTGTCGAGGTCGAAGTTGGCGTCCAGTTGGCGATTGACCACCTGCAGGACGTTCTTGTTGAACGCAGCGGTGACGCCTTGAGGGTCGTCGTAGGCCAGCTCGAGGCGAGCGATGTCCTTGACCAGGTCGACACCAAACAGGACGTGATCTCCGACCTGCTGACGGGCCACCATTGCCGACATGAGTTGCTTGCGCTCCACGGGCCGGTAGTTGCCGAGGGTTCCGCCGAGGAGCATCAGCAGCTGCCGATCACCGGTGGGCAGGTAGGCCAGGTGGGCGTCGAAATCACCGACAACGCCGTGGATCTCCAGATCCTGATACCGCTCCGCGAGTTGATCCACCGACGACCGCAGAAACGCCTCGGACACATCGAACGGTACGAACCGACGCAGGTCCCCATCCGCCGTCCCCGCATCGAGGATCGCTTTTGTCTTGTCCGACGTTCCAGAACCAAGTTCGATGACCGTCTCGGGCCTGGTCGTGGCAATGATCTCCTCCGCGTTGCCGAGCAAGATCTCCCGCTCGGCCTCGGTTGGGTAGTACTCGACAAGGCGGGTGATCTGGTCGAACAGCTCACTACCTCGCTCGTCGTAGAACCACTTGGGTGGGAGTTCCTTTGGCGACGCGCTCAGCCCGGCCGACACGTCGGCCCGGAGGGTCTTGTCAAGGTCATCGGACCCCAGGTGGACATCAACGGTTGTTCGGCTCATGGGGTGCTCCCGGTCATGCAGATTCGAAAAATGGATCGCGACGTGGCGCGCCGCCCGCCGCCAAAGCTCCTGTGGCGCAGCGGATGGCGGCTACTGGTCGGCCGCCAGCCGCAACCCGCCGAATTGCCAGCGGGCGTGGGCCGGAAAGAAGTTGCGATAACTCGACCGAACATGTCCTTCTGGCGTGATGGCACAGCCGCCTCGCAGGACCTGCTGGTCGATCATGAACTTCCCGTTGTACTCACCAACAGCACCCG
>CAZSTV010000368.1:0-4274 GCA_964609665.1 uncultured Acidimicrobiaceae bacterium | reverse complement strand
ATCCATTGCATCCCCGTCGGCCCAGGGTCACAAGTTGTGAGCGGCCCGGATGGGGCCGAAAGCCAGATGGGTCTGGCTTCGGTGACGCAGCAGCTAGGGCAATACCTGGGCCAGGAACCGACCGGTGTGGCTCTTGGTGTTTGCCGCAAGGTCCTCCGGTGAGCCGGTGGCAACGATGGTCCCGCCCCCGTCTCCCCCATCAGGGCCAAGGTCCACAACCCAGTCCGCGGTCTTGATGACGTCCAGGTTGTGCTCGATGACCAGCACGGTGTTGCCCTGATCAACCAGGCGCCCCAACACGGTCAGGAGGCGGCGAATGTCCTCGAAGTGCAGGCCGGTGGTCGGTTCGTCGAGAAGATAGATGGTGTGGCCGGTCGACCGCTTCGCCAGCTCAGAGGCGAGCTTGACCCGCTGTGCCTCACCGCCGCTGAGGGTCGGCGCCGGCTGGCCCAGACGGACATAGCCAAGGCCAACGTCAACCAGCGTTTGCAGGTGACGGGCTATTGGCGGCTGGTTCGAGAAGAACCCGAGCGCCTCTTCGATCGGCATGTTCAGCACATCGGCAATGGACTTGCCTTTGAACTGGATCTCCAGGGTGTCTCGGTTGTACCGGGCGCCCTTGCAGACTTCGCACGGGACGTAGACGTCCGGCAGGAAGTGCATTTCAATTTTGATGGTGCCGTCTCCGGCGCACGTCTCGCAGCGGCCGCCGGAAACATTGAAGCTGAACCGGCCGGGCTGGTAGCCGCGAACCTTGGCCTCGTTGGTCTGGGCGAAGAGTTTCCGGATGTTGTCAAAGACGCCGGTGTAGGTTGCCGGGTTGGACCGTGGGGTCCGGCCGATCGGTGACTGGTCGATGTCGATGACCTTGTCCAGATGGTCCAAACCATCGATCGACCGGTGCAGACCCGGTGGCATCTTTGAGCCATAGATCCGCTGCATCAGCGCCTTCAGCAGAATGCCGTTCACCAGCGTTGATTTGCCCGAGCCGGAGACGCCGGTGACGGCAACAAAGCAGCCGAGCGGGAACTCAACGTCGATGTTCTTGAGGTTGTTCTCTCGTGCGCCGGTGATCTTCAGCACCGACTCTCCGGGCTGGCGCCGCATCTCTGGCACCGGCACCGTCTTCTTACCCGAGAGGTAGTGACCGGTCACCGAGGTCCGGCGTTTGAGCAGACCCTTCACGGGACCGCTGTACACCACCTCGCCGCCGTGTTCACCAGCACCGGGGCCAATGTCGACCACGTGGTCTGCGACGCGGATGGTCTCTTCATCATGTTCGACGACAAGCACCGTGTTGCCGATGTCTCGGAGCCGTTTGAGGGTGGAGATCAGCTTGGTGTTGTCCCGCTGGTGGAGGCCGATCGACGGCTCGTCCAAGACGTACAGCACGCCGACAAGGCCGGAGCCGATCTGGCTGGCCAAGCGAATTCGCTGCGCCTCACCACCGGACAGCGTTGACGCCGACCGACTCATCGACAGGTAGTCAAGACCAACGTCCAGTAGGAAGCTGAGCCTGGCGTTGATCTCTTTGATCACCCGATCGGCGATCATGTGCTCCCGGTCGGTCAGCTGAAGACCATCCAGTGCTTTGGCGGCCTCGCCGATGGAAATGGAGCAGATTTCGTGAATGTTGCGGCCGTCGATGGTGCAAGCCAGTGACAGCGGGTTGAGGCGTGCACCGTCACAGGCCGGGCAGTGCACCTCCCGCATGTACCCCTCGATCTGCTCCCGGGCATTGTCCGACTCGGACTCGGTGTGGCGGCGCCGCAGGTATGGGATGACGCCTTCGAAGTTGGCGTTGTAGGTCCGCACCCGACCGAAACGGTTCTTGTAGCGGACGGTGACCTTGATGTTCCCGGCCTTCGACTTGCCGCCGTGACCGTTGAGAAGCAGCTTCTGCTGCTTGGCGGAGAGATCTTCCCAGGGGTCATCGACCGGGATGTCGAACTGCTCGCACACGCCCTGGACCAACCGCTCGAAGTACTGGCTCTTGCGAGATGCCCACGGGTGGATGGCCCCCTCGGCGACGGACAGTTCGGGGTTGGGAACCACGAGGTTTGCGTCAACTTCAAACGTGGTGCCAAGTCCATCGCAGGAGTCGCAGGCGCCATATGGCGAGTTGAACGAGAAGTTCCGTGGGGCAAGCTCTTCAAAGCTCTTGCCGTCGCTAGGACGGGACAGATGCTGGGAGAAGACGAGGATCTCGGGGTCATCATCGGACCCCTTCGGCGGCACGATCTCAATTTCTGCCACGCCCTCGGCAAGGCCCAGCGCCGTCTCGATGGAGTCGGTCAGGCGGCGCTCGATGCCGTCACGGCGAACGAGGCGGTCGACGACGATACGAATGTCGTGCGTTTCGTAGCGGGCGAGCTCCGGCAGGTCTCCCCCGAGCTCAATCTGTTCACCATCGACGATGGCCCGAACGAAGCCTTCCTTGGCGAGGTCGCCGAGGAGGGTCTCATAGGTTCCCTTGCGGCCCCGCACGACCGGCGCAAAGACCTGGAACCGGGTGCCGTCCTCAAGGCGGAGGATCCGGTCGACGATTTGCTGTGGGGTCTGTCGAACAAGCGCTTCGCCGGTCTCGGGGTCATGAGGAATCCCGACCCTGGCGAAGAGCAACCGGAGATAGTCATAGACCTCGGTGACGGTGCCAACCGTTGACCGAGGGTTCCGGCTTGCCGACTTCTGATCGATCGAGATGGCAGGCGACAGACCTTCGATGAAGTCAACGTCCGGCTTGTCCATCTGCCCAAGAAACTGACGGGCGTAGGACGAAAGAGACTCGACGTAGCGCCGCTGACCCTCGGCGTAGATGGTGTCGAACGCAAGCGACGACTTGCCAGAACCGGACAGGCCGGTGAAGACGATGAGCTTGTCCCGGGGCAGCTCAATGTCCACTCCCCGCAGGTTGTGTTCTCTGGCTCCACGAACAACGATCTTGCCTGCCACAACCCCCGATGCTAGCCGGAGCACCAACCGAACAGGCGTTCTATCGAAAGAATCGAAGCCATCTCCTCAGCGGCTGAGAACACTCGACAACGGCGACGTCAATCGACACGAACCAACAGGCAACCGCTGCCACCAGCGGATTCTTCTGATCCCGGCGAAATCAGCGGACAGAGGCCGCTAGACCATCTCCCGAAGCTCACGGCGAAGGTCTTTGATCTCGTCTCGGAGCCGAGCCGCGTACTCAAACCGAAGCTCCGATGAGGCGTCCTGCATCTCCCCTTCTAGGGTGTCGATCAGGCGACGCAACTGGTCTTCTGGCAGCTCAGCCAATTCACGGATGCGCTGCTGTTCCTCAGGGCGGCGTTTCCGCACGTCCTTGCCCGGGGCGGGGGCGGTGGTGTCTGGACGAATGAGGGACAGGATGTCGGTGACGGCTTTGCGGACCGTTTCCGGCTCGATCCCGTGCTCTTCGTTGTAGGCGACCTGTAGGCCCCGGCGACGGTTGGTCTCGGAGATGGCGGCCTGCATGGACGGCGTCATCTTGTCGGCGTACATAACGACACGGCCATCGACGTTTCGGGCAGCACGCCCGATGGTCTGGACCAGGGAGGTCTCCGAGCGGAGGAATCCTTCCTTGTCAGCGTCGAGGATGCAGACCAACTGCACCTCTGGCAGGTCAAGGCCCTCTCGCAAGAGGTTGATGCCGACCAGCACGTCAAACTCTCCCATCCGCAGGCCGCGGAGGGTCTCGATGCGCTGGATGGTGTCAATCTCGGAGTGGAGGTACCGGACCCGGACCCCCTGCTCGACGAGATAGTCGGTCAGGTCTTCGGCCATCTTCTTTGTGAGGGTGGTGACGAGCACCCGGCCCTCGTTCTCGATGACGCCGGAGATCTCTCCGAGCAGGTCATCGATCTGCCCCTTGGTCGGGCGAACGAGCACCTCGGGGTCAATAAGGCCGGTGGGGCGGACGATTTGCTCGGCCACCGTGGTGGAATTCTCAAGCTCGTACTTGCCCGGCGTTGCCGAGAGGAATACGACCTGGTTCACGATTTCTCGCCACTCATCGAAACGCAGCGGGCGGTTATCCGCCGCGGAGGGAAGCCGGAACCCGTGCTCGACCAGGGTTTCCTTCCGGCTCCGGTCACCCTCGTACTGGCCGTGCAGCTGCGGGACCGCAACGTGGCTCTCATCCAGGACCATGAGATAGTCATCGGGGAAGAAGTCGATGAGCGTGTATGGCCGCTCCCCCGGTTGGCGACCATCGATGTGGCGGCTGTAGTTCTCGATGCCGTTGCAGAAGCCCATCTCCTGCATCATTT
>CAZSTV010000367.1:3692-4283 GCA_964609665.1 uncultured Acidimicrobiaceae bacterium | reverse complement strand
CTAACGACGGCAAGTCACCGTCCTAACGACGGCAAGTCACCGTCCTAACGACGGCGTGTCCCCGTCCTAGTGGCGGTGAGTTCGCACCTGCCGTTTCGATCGGGCAATCTTGAGGGATGATAATTCGGATCGGCTACGGGCTCGGTACCAGAAACGCCACCAATGACCAGGATCGGTTCATCCAGCTGGTCGACGCGTTGGAACGAAACGCATTCGACTCACTCTGGCTGTCCGAGCGACTGAGCGGAGATTGCCCGGATCCACTGGTTGGCATGGCGTTCGCCGTCGCCAGGACCACCAAGCTGAAGGTGGGCATGTCGGTCATGGTGCTACCGGGCCGCAACCCGGTGGTGCTGGCGAAATCGTTGGCCAGCCTTGATCGGCTTTCGGGCGGTCGGGTGCTCCCGGCGTTTGGGCTTGGCGTCGCCGACTCAGCGGAACACCAGGCGTTTGGTGTTGACCGCAAGCAGCGCGGCGCATGGTTCAACGAAGCCCTACCGTTGATGAAGCGGCTGTGGACCGAAGACCATGTCACCCACGAAGGCAAGCGGTTCCAGGTCGCCGATGTGACCATCCGCCCAAAGCCAATCC
>CAZSTV010000367.1:0-3682 GCA_964609665.1 uncultured Acidimicrobiaceae bacterium | reverse complement strand
CCAATCCAGACCCCCCTTGAGGTATGGCTCGGAGGCATTGCGCCTCTGGAGTTGAAGCGGGTCGGCCGTCACGCGGATGGTTGGCTTCCGTCGTTTTGCACCCCGAAGCAGGTCGCCGAGGCCCGGACGGTCATCGAGCAGACCGCAGCCGAACATGACCGGGAGATCGAGGATGAGCACTACGGCGCGTTGATCCCATACCGGGCGACCAACACCCAGCTTCCGGAGTCCATGCAGGTCATCTTGAACAAGCGGAATCCCGACGCCGATCCGGACGAGATCATCCCGACCAAGGACCAGATCGAAAAGACGATCGGCCGTTTCGTCGACGAGGGATTCTCGAAGTTCGTGCTGATCCCGACCGTCGAGCCAGATGATTGGGACGCGGAACTTGATGAGGTCGCATCGATCGTTAAGCCGCTAGAGACCTAGCGCTACAGCCCGAGCCCGAGCCAGTCTGCCAGAGCCACGGCAGCCATCACCGTAACCGCCACGGCCGAGGCGGCTCCAAGCGCCGCTATGGCCGTCGCTGCGATCAGCCGCAGCCGTCGACCCCGCAGCCGAGAGCGAAGCGCTGCGAGCGTCGCGAGCGGAGGGTTGACCGCGTCACCGGTCATCCGCAGGTGCTTGGCGAGTCGATCCTCAAGCGTCATCGCCGGTTCTCGGGCTCGACGATGTGGAACGTGTCGCCACGTGGGATTCGCCGCTCCAGAGACAGGCTACTCACACCCTGTAGACGCCCAGCGGCCCTAAAACGTTCGGACAGCCCCGGGGAATGCCCCTGACCGTGCCAGACCTGTGAGGCCTGGGAGGCCGGCTGTCAGGTGTCTCAGATGTGTCAGACCGTCCCGGGAGTTGCTTCGTCCCACACCGAGGTCATCGATGCCGGGTAGACCGCAAGCGGCCATCCGGTTTTGCGGGCGAGATCGGCGACGATGAGGCGATGGTTCCCGGTGTCGGCAACCAGCAGGTGATCCGAATCGATTGAGGCCAGGGCTGTCGGCTGATGGAGCCCGGCAAGCCCAAGCGTCGAGACCCGTCGCTGTGACAGCATTCGTAGTCGGTTGTTGCCGGTGTCGGCGATGACAAGCGAGTCATCGTCGAGCGCACAGAGTCCACCGGGACGTTGCATCCGAGCCTGATGGGCGGGTCCGTCGACCAGGCCCCAGTCGAAGAAGTCGTTGCCGGTCACGGTCAGGACCTTGCCGGCGTCTGTGAGGAGCCGGAGGTTGCTTGAGGCTGCATCGCAGAACGCCACGCCGTTGGCGGTGCGAGCCAGCGCCACCGGCTGGGCCAGTTCTGCCTGGCCTGCATTGCCGTCGCGACTCCCAGCGAAGCCGGAACCGGCGATGGCCCCGACCATGATGTCACCGTCGGGACCCCCGACGATTCGCACCAGCTGGTCGTTCCCTGCATCGGCGACAACAAGACTGCCGTCGACATCGACCATGAGGGCGGTCGGAGCGGCGATCTCCTCATCGGTGAGCACGTCCAGTGTCCCATGTTCCAGGTCCACCTGGAGCACGGCTCCGCTGCCGCTCTCCACCACGTAGATAATTGAGTCGGAGCCACAGGCCACAGCACTGGGCCGGTCGATGTCGGTGAGCTCCATCTCCGGGCGGAAGGTCCGAAGGTCGGTGTCCATCCCGCCGATCAGCAGTCGGTCATGGCCGCTGTCGGCAATCACCACCCGGCCGGATGGGGACACCGCAACACCGCTTGGGAAACACAGTGATGAGCCTTCTCCGGAATCCGCCAGCCCGGCGGGGACGTTCTCAGGGATCACAAAGTCGTGCTTTGCTTCTCCAGCCCGCCTTGTGTTGGCGTGTCTGGTGTCGGCCCGGGCGGTCTCGACCGCCTCTATCAGGGCGTCCAGACCGGTGGCGCCGGGAGCCATGCCGACAGTCCGCCCGGACCGGTCGACGACAGCGGTCGCGGGCCAACCTTCAGGGTTGTAACGGTTCCAGGTCAGGTAGTCGGGGTCGTGCACGACCGGAAGCTCAATCCGGTGTCGGGCAACGGCGGCCACGCGCCGCTGGTGGTCGTCCTCGTAGGGGAACCGGGGCGTGTGGACCGCAAGAATCACAACGTCATCGGTCCACTGGTCCTGCAGCTCGCTCAGTCGACGAAGGGCCAACAGGGAGGCTTCACAGCCGAACGACCAGAACACGACAACGACAACTCGGCCGCGAACGTCTGACCAGGCGATGGGGGAGGTGGTCAGCCAGTGACGGCCATCCACCGGCGGGGCGACAGGAGACATGACACCCGTATCGGTACCGAGGGGGCCAAATTGACTACTCCGGGCCGATCCTCGCCTGCGTTGGCCGATTTTCTTGCCGGATGTTTCCGTGCATACTGTGGCTCATCGAAATCGTGCCGTTTCAGGCGGCGCCGACGCCTTCGGGGGAGATGCACAGTGAAAGTCCCATTGACGATCAACGACTTCCTGGACAGGGCGGTGGCCGTGTACCCGGATCGGGTGGCCATCGTTGACGAGCCGGACCAGGTGGCACCACCGATGCCGGCCATCACCTACGGGGAGTTGGGCGACATCCGACGCCAAATGGGCGTGACCATGGATGAGCTCGGGCTGGAAATGGGGGCGAGGGTGGCGATGGTCTCGCACAACTCGGCTCGGCTCCTCACGTCGTTCTTCGGTGTCAGCGGGAACGGACGTGTGTTCGTGCCCATTAACTTCCGGCTGAGTGCCGATGAGGTCAGCTACATCGTTGAGCACTGCGGGGCCGAAGTGCTGCTCATCGACCCCGAACTGGCCGACACCCTCGGCGACATCCCGTGCAAGCACACGTTCATCATGGGAGAAGAGTCCGATGCCGTCTGGTACGGCAAGCAGGGCACGCCCGCACCGTGGACCGCGGATGAGGACTGCACCGCCTCCATCAACTACACCTCTGGCACGACGGCTCGACCTAAGGGCGTCGAGCAGACCCACCGGGCACGCTGGACCAACGCGGTCACGTTCGGTTGGCACGTCGGGGTCAGCGACCGGGACGTGTATCTCCACACGCTGCCGATGTTCCACTGCGACGGTTGGGGCATGCTCTACACCGTGACCGGCATGGGCGTGAAGCACGTGGTGCTTCGCAAGGTTGACGGGGCCGAAATTCTCCGCCGGGTCGAAGAGCACGGTGTGACGCTGATGTGTGGCGCTCCCGCTGTCTGCGCCGCAGTTCTGGACGCCGCCGCGGACTGGGAGGGCGAGATCCCCGGCAAGGGCAAGGTTCGGATGGTCGTTGCCGGTGCGCCGCCGCCAACCGCCATTATCGAGCGGATAGAAACCGAGCTCGGTTGGGAGTTCATCCAGATCTACGGCCTCACCGAGACCGCACCGCTACTCACGATCAGCCGTGGTCGCGACGAGTGGGACGAACTCACACCTGCGGACCGGGCCAAGCGGCTCGGCCGGGCCGGTGCGCCAGCAATCGGCATTTCCATGAAGACCAGTCAGTCCGGCGAGTTGCTGGCAAAGGGCAACCACGTCCTGGAGGGCTACTGGGAGAACCCCGAGGCCAGCGCCCAGGCGCTGGAGGGCGGCTGGTTCCACACCGGAGACGGCGGCTACCTCGACGAAGAGGGCTACTACAGCATCACCGACCGGAAGAAGGACGTCATCATCTCCGGCGGCGAGAACGTCTCATCGATCGAGGTGGAGGACGCG
>CAZSTV010000366.1:0-4375 GCA_964609665.1 uncultured Acidimicrobiaceae bacterium | reverse complement strand
TCTTGACACGCCGGAACAGCTGGCGTTCGAGTCGGCGATGGCGTGGGGCACCCGGCAGGGATTCGAGCCTGCGCTACACCGTTTTGATTCAGCCGATGACCCGCTCCACCCATACCGGGCCGGGAGCTTCGCCAACGGGTCGAACATGGCCTATGCCACCGAGGCGTTCCGCCGAGTCGGTGGCTTTGATGAGTCGCTCGGCCCGGGTACGAAGGCCCGCGGTGGCGAGGACCTGGACGCTCCCATTCGGATACTTGCCGACGGCGGCCTCGTCGGCTTCGAGCCGGCGGCCATCGGTTGGCACGCCGACCGCTATGACGATCGACCGTTCAGCCAGCACATGTACACGTACGGTCTTGGGCTGACGGCGTTCCTAACGAAACATCTTGTCGATGGCCGATTCCGGCGAGCGTTGATCGCCCGGATACCAAAGGGCTTCCCCCTACTGCTAAAGGCTTTCGTCGAACCTGACGAATCGCTGAGCGGGGATGTTTCGATCCCTAAGAGGTACCACCTTTGGCAATTGGCGGGACGAGTCGCTGGCCCGTTCGCCTATCTGGCAGGGCGAAAAGCAGGCGGCAATCGCTGATGAGTGTGAACAGACGGCAATGCAAAAAGGTGCAAGGCAGAGATCGGGCGACCGATGGCGGGCGTTCAAGAGGTCTCTTTGGAACAGGTGAGGGCCTCCGATTGCGGTGATTCCGTGATCTTCGGAAAAGAGAGAAAAATGGCAAGCGAACGTGTAACACCAGCAGAGGTTGACACCACGGATGCGGTGATCGTCACCGGCGGGATGGGATTCATCGGGTCCTTCGTGGCCGACGCCTATCTGGCGAAGGGCCGCAAGGTCGTGATCATCGACTCCCTCGTGAGTTCGGTGATCTCCACCGAGCCGTATGAGTCCAACCCGAACTGCGAAGTTCTCAAAGTCAGCGTCGAGAACTACTTCCTCGAAGGCGGCACCGTCAAGGGTGCGGATCGGGTCATTCACGCGGCGTCACTCGTGGGCCCGGCAGGCATCCTGCGCTTTGCGGGCAAGCTCGGGGCGGACATCGTCCGGTCCTGTCAGATGGTCATCGAACAGTGCATCGAGCACGACGTGCCGATATGTGACTTCTCATCGGCCGAGGTGTACGGCCGGTCCGGCGAGCTTGCCGAGAAGGACACCATTCAGGTCCCGGTCGACTACACCGTCCGGATTGAATACGCCATCGCCAAGACGCTGACCGAGGCCATGATGGCCAACAGCAAGCACCGAGGTCTGCGCGGCATCGTGATCCGTCCGTTCAACGTGACCGGCCCACGACAGTCCGAGCGGGGCGGTTTCGTTATGCCGACCTTCGTGCAGCAGGCCCTCGCCGGGGAGGACATCACCGTCTTCGCCACCGGCGAGCAGCTCCGAGCCTTTCTTTCGGTCACCGACCTCACCCGTTTCATCGTCGACCACATGGACGACGCTCTCGAATCCGGCGAGTTGATCTTCAACATCGGAAACCCGATGAACAACATCAGCGTCCGCTCACTCGCCGACAAGGTGAAAGAAATGACCGGGTCGAGCTCCGAGGTCATCTACGCCGACGCCAAGAAGATTCACGGCGAGCTGTACGAGGAGGCGGAGTCGTTCGAGAAGACTCCAGTACTCGCCGCGGCGCCATCGGTTGGCTGGGAGCCGAAGATCACCCTCGACGCGCTGGTGCAGGAGACCATCGACTACTACCGCCCGATCGTCGAAACGAAGGTCGCCTAAGTGCTCGCCCTGTCGGCGATCGAACGGGTCCTTGTCATCTCGCCTCACGCCGACGATGAGGCGCTGGCCTGTGGTGGCATCATGGCCCGGCTTGCAGAGCAGGGTGCAGACATCCAGGTGCAGTTCATGACCGTGGATGGTTTCCACCACTACGGCCTCGAAGGCGGCACCACCTACCAGCAGCGTCTCGATGAGATTGAAGCGGTGGCCGAGATTCTGGGTTTCGAGTGGGACATCGCCTACGGCGACCAGGACATGATTGAAAAGCTCGACACGGTCCCGAAACGAGACCTGGTCGACCTGTTCGAAAAGAAAATCAACGACCTTGAACCGCAGTTGGTGCTCGTGCCATCCGGCGCGGACTATGACCAGGATCACGTCGCGACGTTCGAGACGTCGATTGCAGCGCTGCGTCCCATCGCCCCGGTCTTCGGCAAATGGCTGGTACCACACGTCCTGGTCTACGAATCGCCGAAAATCATGTGGTGGGTCGACGACATTCCGCGGCCGGAGGCCTTCGTTGACATCACCGACGTCGTAGATCGAAAACTGGAAGCGCTGGCGGCCTATGAGACCCAGGCCCGACCGTCTCCCCACATCCGTTGCCCCGAGGCCGTCACAGCGCTTTCCTGCCTTCGTGGCAAGGAAATTGGCGTTGAACACGCAGAGGCCTTCAAGGTGCTCCGCACCGTCCTGTAGGCCCGCTGCAGCCCTGCGGTGGCAAACCGCCGCCGGCCACAAGGATCTGCAGCTAACCGCCGGGCCTTTGTCAGTCCTTCGGTGTAGTTTTGAACGCTAGTGGGCATCGTTGACGAGGACATTGGCAGAGTCCGTGAGGCAAGTGACATCGTCGCGGTCATCTCGCAGTACACCCAGCTGCGCCGGGTCGGCCGACGGTTTCAGGGCCTGTGTCCGTTCCACGCCGAAAAGTCGCCGTCGTTCTCGGTCAACTCCGAAGAAGGCCTGTACTACTGCTTCGGCTGCGGAGTGAGCGGAGACGCCATCACCTTCGTTCGGGAGAAAGAACACCTCGATTTTGTCGGCTCGGTTGAATGGCTTGCAAACAAGGCCGGCATCACCCTCAACTACACCGATTCCGGTGGCGGAGAAGATCGCCGCCGCAAGTCCAAGTTGCAGGACGCTATCGCCGATGCGGTCGCCTGGTATCACCAGCGTCTGCTCACCTCCGAGGACGCCGGTGCCGCCAGAAGCTACCTGCGTAAACGGGGCTTTGACAGCGACATGGTTCGTCGCTTCCAAGTTGGTTGGGCCCCCGACGATTGGGATCTGCTGGCACGGTCACTGCGGTTGTCCAACGATGACCTGACCGACAGCGGCCTTGGCTTTGTCAACCGCCGCGGCCGCCAACAGGACGCCTTCCGAGACCGCGTGCTGTTTCCCATCTTCGATGCTCAGGGCGCTGCGGTCGGCTTCGGTGGCCGAGTGCTGCCCGGTGGAGACGGTCCGAAGTACAAGAACTCCTCGGAGTCGGCGGTCTATGCCAAGAGTCGCCTGCTGTACGGGTTGAACTGGTCGAAGGCGGAGATCGTCGAGGCTGACGAGGTGGTCGTCTGCGAGGGCTACACCGACGTCATCGGGTTCGCCTCGGCAGGCCTTGGTCGGGCCGTCGCCACCTGCGGCACCGCGCTGACCGAGGAGCACGTCAAGCTTCTCCGGCGCTTCGCCAGACGGGTGGTGCTGGCCTTCGACGCCGACGCCGCGGGCCAGAACGCTGCCGCCCGTTTCTACGAGTGGGAGCGAACCCATGACCTTGATGTTGCCGTCGCTGACCTCCCGCAGGGGGTGGACCCCGGGGACCTGGCCCAGTCCGACCCGGAGCGCCTGGTCGAGTCGGTGACCGGGGCCCGGCCGTTCTTGGAGTTCCGGGTGGAGCGAGCGCTCGGCGCCGGAGACTTGAGTTCGGTCGAGGGGCGGGCCCGCACCGCAGAGACAGCGCTGGCGATGGTTCGGGAGCATCCGGATCCTCTGGTGAGAGACCAGTACGCAGTGTCGGTCGCCACCAGGTGTCGCCTTGAACTGGACCTGGTCAGAACACAGCTTGCCAAGGCCCCGACCTCACGCGAGGGCGACGGCGCAGCGCCACTGCCGGTAAAACGTCGTGGGCCGTTGCAGGACAGCCCGGAGCTGGAGGCCCTCAAGCTGGCCGTCCATCGTCGAGACGAAATTGCGGAACTTCTCGTTCCCGAGCTTTTCAGCGACGAGCTTTGCGCTACCACTTATGACTTGCTGTTAGTTTGTGGCACGCTGCATGAGGTGATCGAAAAGGGTGGTCCAGAGGTGGCAGAGGTGGTGCAGCGGTTGTCGGTTGAGGATTCTCAGGCCGAGCCGATTGACGTTGCTGCCCGGCTCTGGGAGCCGTATTTGGAGTCACTCATGGCCGAGTCGACATCCGAGATGTCGGTTGCCGATGCATCGGCACAGATAGAGATTGCACGCGAGCACACCTGGCTTCGTCTGAAATTGGAAGATGTCAGAGAACCGCTCCGGCAAGCGGGAGCCATCGCAGACTTGCTAGCTTGGGTAGGAGACCCAGCGGAGGACAGTACTTGAGCAACGAGCCCGCAGTATCCGCACAGTCCTCGTTTGTCGAGGAATACAAGCAGCGGT
>CAZSTV010000365.1:871-4391 GCA_964609665.1 uncultured Acidimicrobiaceae bacterium | reverse complement strand
GTGTATACAACGCGTTCGTGCTCGACGATCTCTAGGAACTCTGCGGTCATGCCCATGTCGAAGTCAGGGTTCGACCAGACGTAGCGACCGGTGCCACCGACTCGAAAGTCGATCTCGCAAACGGGCAGGGAGTGACCTTCGGGGCCGGTCATCCATTGCTTGACCAGTTCGGGTTCGGTATGGGCTCGCCAGACGAGGGCCACGGGCGCCTCAAAGCTGCGAACGACGCGGATGGTGGTTGGAGTCGGCGTTGCGAATTCATCGAGTGGTCTCACGTTGGGTTTCCCTGTTCGGCTTGCAGTTGGTGCAGAAGGTCATCGAGGCGGCCGTAGTTCTGCTCGTAGATGCTGCGCAGCTCGCCAAGCCACAACCCCAGAGCACGTAACCCGTCGGCTGACAGCGAGCAGGGCCGCGTCTGCGCAACGCGGGAACGCTCGATGAGTCTGGCGTGCTCCAGCACTTTTAGATGCGACGAGATGGTGGGCTGGCTGAGGTCGAAACGCCCCACCAGTTCCGACACGGTGGCAGTCCCGGTGGCCAGATGCTCGACGATCTGACGACGAGTGGGGTCGGCAAGCGCACTGAACGGGACTTCGAGCTGCTCCATCTGACACAAACTACCCTGCATATTGCTTGCTGTCTATATAGACAGCAAGCAATATTTCGATGAGCGAAGCTCACTACGCGGCGACCGTCGCCTGCTCCGCCCAGGCGCTGTAGCCTCCGAGGATGTCCGAGACATCGGTGAAACCGGCCTGACGCAGGACGCTGGCACCGACCGATGACCGGTAGCCCCCCGCACAGAACACGACCGTTGGTGCGGAGGGGTCCAACTCTGCGCTCCTCGTCGGCAGCTGCCCCACCGGAATCGCCACTGCGCCATCGATGGTGCCGAGCGCAACCTCGCCTGGGTTGCGGATGTCGACCAGTTGAAGGCCATCGATGTCGCCCCTGCGGCCCTCAAACTCGGAGGCGGTCATACGCGACGCGTGCTGAACACGCCCGGCGCTGTCGGCCAGTACAGCCGACGGGTTCGCCAGGAACCCGGCAACGCGATCGAAGCCAATCCGGGCCAATCGATTCTTGGCTTCCATCTCGGCCCCCGATTCAACCACCAAGACAATGTCGACGTCATGGGGCACGACCGAACCGGCGAACTCCGCGTACCGCCCGTTCAGGCCGACGTTGATGGAGCCAGCGAGATGCCCTGCGGCAAACGCTTCGGGGTCTCGGCCGTCGATGATCATCGCGCCACCGCTGACGAGCTGGTCAACAGCCTGGAGGTCTAGGGCCGGAGGTGGAGCGGTCTCGTCGAGGAGCTGACGGTCCTTCCGGTTCACGATTGCGTCATACGCAAAGTAGCCGGGGGCTGGCGGCTGCCCTTCGGTGACCAGGTCGATGAAGGTCTGCTTGTCCGGCGCCAGGAGGGCGTAGTTGTTCATGCGCTGCTCCCCCATGGTCGACCAGGTGTCGGTCGAGAGGTTCTTGCCGCAGGCCGAACCGGCACCGTGGGCGGGGTAGACCCGGGTGGCATCGGGCAGCGGCAGCAGCTTGTTGTGCAGGCTGTCGTAGAGGTGCTCGGCAAGCTCGTTGCCGGTGAACCCTATGGATGCCAACAGATCCGGCCTGCCGACATCACCGATAAACAGCGTGTCGCCGGTAAGGACGCCGTAGGGCTCGGGGTCATCGGCGTGCTCCCACACCACAATGCTGATCGATTCCGGCGTGTGTCCGGGTGTGTGAAGGATGTCGAGCTGCACCTCACCGAGGGAGATGCGTTCACCGTCGGCCAGTTTGCGGGACTCAAACTCAGTCTCTGCCACCGACGAGTACCCGATCTCGGCTCCGGTGGCGGCGGCCAACTCCAGGTGGCCGGAAAGGAAGTCGGCGTGAAAGTGGGTCTCGAGCACAAGCTCGATCGTGAGGCCCGCCGCGGCGGCATCCGCCACGTAGTCGGCGACGTCTCGACGGGGGTCAACAACGACAGCTCGACCGGTGGTCTTGTCGCCGATGAGATAGGAGGCGTGTGACAGGCAATCGAGGTAGTACTGGGTGAATTCCATGAGAGGCTCCTTCAGTGGCTGCGGCGGTTCACGCCGCGGTGCGGTTGAGTTGGTCGAGCACCCCGGCGATGTCGCATGCCTCGGTGCGGTTGTACGGAAGCTTGGAAAGCACGGCGGCCATGGCACAGGTGTTGCTCACGGCCGAGAACGTCAACCCGGCGGCGACTCCCCCGGCGATCCACTTCGCCTGCGGGACCACCACGCTGGCAGCGATGCCGGCCAGCGCTATCGAGCCGGCAACCAGGCGCACCTGGCGATCCATCGCCCAGCGAACCGTGTCGCCGTGGGTCACGTCGCCGCCCGCAGCCCGCCATGAGGCCATGCCACCGTCGAGGATGTGAAGCGTCTGTTTGCCTGCGCCGGACAGCGCGGTGTGAGCCTGGGTTGCTCGGCCGCCGGACTGACAGACAAGCACCACCGGGTGCTGCACATCGGCCAGATCGCTGGCGTGCTCGCCGAGGGTGTCGAGCGGGACGTTGTACGAACCGGGAATGTGCGCCGATTCAAACTCGCCGCCGGTACGCACGTCAAGTATCCGCAATGCCGGATCCTCGTCCATCAAGGCGCTCAGTTGTTCAGTGCTGATGGTGTCGGCTTCGGGAAATGGGGTTCTCATTGATTCACAGGCTCCTTGTTGTGGTCGGTGTACTGCCGGAGACTCTCTGACGATGGCGAAACGCTTGCCGCCTCCGGGCGTCGACATTTCATGGTTCGCTCATCAATTCCGGACCGTCGCTGGTCGATCGGGGCGCTGCGGCCGTCCTCGATGGCGTCGATTGCATCGTTGGCGGCGGTGTGTACCCGCTGGCCAAGTTGCTCCCAAATGCCAGCCCGCCTGAGGACATCTCGGACCGGGCCTTTCACATCTGCGAGGTGCAGCTCGACCTGACGCTCGTCGAGTTCAACCATGACCTCAGAGAGCATCTCGGCCCCGGTGGCATCAATGTCATTGATCCCCGATGCGTCGAGCACGAGCACCCGCGGTGCCTCGGTGAGCGCATCGGCATGGTCGATCAGCAGTCGCTTCACATTCACCGCGTTGACGAATGAGAGCGCCGCATCGATCCGAACGACGGTGACTCCTTCGACGGTGCTGGACTCGGGAAATCGCTCGACGTTGCGGAAGCTCGTTGTCCCATCCACTCGACCGAGCACCGCCGTGTGGGGCATTGACATCCGTGCGAACACCACCAGCATCGACGCCACGACGGCCACTCCGATGCCAATCTCTATGCCGAGAATGAGCGTGGCGAAGAACGCAACGCCAAGGCCGATCAGGTCACTCCGCTTGACCGCTGCGATGTGGCGCATCTCGGCAACGTCGACCAGGCCGATGACGGCAACGATGATGATGGCGCCGAGCGCCGCGTTCGGAAGTGAACCGAGCAGCGGGGTGAGGAAGGCAATGGTGGCGACCACGATGCCAGCGGTGATGATCGACGCCAGCGGGGTGCGAG
>CAZSTV010000365.1:0-861 GCA_964609665.1 uncultured Acidimicrobiaceae bacterium | reverse complement strand
CGTTGACAGCGGTGCGGGAGAAGCCACCTGTCACCGGGTAACCGCCGAAGAGACCGGCCGCCACGTTGGCAGCGCCGAGGCCGATCAGTTCGGAGTTCGGGTCAACCTCGTAACGGTGGCGGCGGGCATACACCTTGGCGACCGCTATCGACTCCATGAACCCAACGAGCGTTATCACGAACGCGGTACCGACCAAGCCGCCCATGATCGACCCGTCGAACTCTGGCAGACCGAACCCGGGCAGCGAGCCGGGGATGTCGCCGACCACCGCAACGCCGCGCTCCTCAAGTGCCAGCAGTTCGACGGCGAGGATCGAACCAGCGACCACCACCAGCGCAGCCGGAACACCGGGACGGAACCGCTTCAACCCCAGCAGGACGATCACCGACACCAACCCGACCGTCACCGCCGCCACATTCGCGTCGCCAAGATTGCCCGCCACTTCGAGCACGGTCTCGTAGAAGTGCTCCTTGCGCTCCACCGAGATGCCGAGGAGGTGTTTGGCCTGGGAGAAGCCGATGATGATTGCGGCCGCGGCGGTAAACCCGACCAGCACCGAATGGGAGAGGAAGTTGACCAGGAAGCCCAAACGCCCGACGCCCAGGACGAGATGAACTGCGCCGACCATGAGCGCGAGTACAGCGGCAGCCGCCACGTAGGCCGCCGTCGACTCTTCGGCGATCGGGGCGAGGGCCGAAGCGGTGAGCAGCGAGACGATGGCAACCGGCCCCACCGCGAGCTGGCGGGAGGTGCCGAATAGGGCGTAGACGATGACCGGGATGGTTGCGGCATACAGCCCAACGGCCGGCGGCAGGCCCGCCAGAAGGGCATAGGCCATGGCCTGGGGCACCAGCATCGCGC
>CAZSTV010000364.1:0-4438 GCA_964609665.1 uncultured Acidimicrobiaceae bacterium | reverse complement strand
CGCGGGGTCGGTCGTCGGCCTGATCTCAAACGGCAAGCAGGGCACCGTGCACTTTTTTGATGCGCTCGAACAGCAGCTGCTCGCAGCGGGTGTCGCCGAGGTGGACCGGGTGACCAAGGCGAACTACAGCGCTCCAGCCGAGGATGCCGTGTTCGACCGGGCGAAGCGTTGGAACGCTGTCGTTGCCGGGGTCGGTGATTGAGGCAGCTGCTCGTCGTGCAGTTTGCACGACGCCGTGATGGGGGAGCAGCGTGGGTTGCCGTCGGTGGCGATCATGACATCGGAGTTTGTCAGCGCCGCTGAGCTGATGGCTCGGGTACTCGGTGCCGACGACTATCCGTTTGTGGTCATCGATCATCCGATTGCCAGCGCCTCCGATGATCAGCTCGCGGAGCGAGCGGCCAAGGCGGCCCAAGACTGCGCCCACTTGCTTACAGCGTGACGTCGGTCACCGCTTCGGTGTTCAAATTGCGGACACATATATATATGTATGTCGTTCATTGATCTGAACACGCGCATTGCTTCTCGCTGTATGCCGCATTTGCTCGCTCTATATACGTATCGATTTGCAGATCGATACGTGCCGAGCGATAGGTGGGTCCGATCGACAACATTGTTGTCAACCGGCCGGCCTTAACGGGCCTCTTCCCGTATCCGCTTCTTGGTGGCGGCCCAGCCGCAGATCTCACACGACGCAAGGTCGTGGTTCCTGGCCGGGCAGTATTCGCGACCGAAGAAGATGATCTGCAGGTGGCGGCGGTTCCAGGTCTCGATGGGAAACACGGCTTTGAGGTCCTTCTCCGTCCGCTCAACGGTGGTGCCGTTGGAAAGACCCCATCGTGCACCGAGCCGATGTATGTGAGTGTCGACGGGAAAGGAGGGGACGCCGAATGACTGCGCCATCACCACACTTGCCGTTTTGTGACCAACACCGGCAAGGCTCTCAAGGAAGTCCCAGTCAGGTCGGACGCCACCGCCGTCTTCGAGAATCTGGTGGGCCATCGCCGAGAGGTTCTTTGCCTTCGTCGGCGCAAGGCCGATCTCTCGAATGTAGGAGAGGATCTCGTCGGGGTGGAGTTCGGACATCTTCTCCGGCGTGTTCGCAACGGCGAACAACGCCGGGGTGACCTCGTTGACTTTCTTGTCCGTGGTCTGTGCCGACAGCGCCACCGCGACCAGCAGCGTGTACGGGTCGGTGTGGTCGAGCGGGATCGGTGGCTTCGGGTAGAGATCGTCAAGGATCTCTCCGATTCGGTTGGCTTTGTCGATTCTCTTCATGGCTGCGTTCACGATACCTGACCCCGGAGGTGACAGATCGCGAAGAGCTTTCGCCGCGAAGTGCACTGCCCTAGCCGTTGAGATCCGAAGATGTAACACGTGCGAAACACCACGCGGATCGACTTTGACGTCTGCGGCCGGAGTGTCTACGGTCTCACCAACACGAAGTTGTTGCAGGCATAAGGGGGAAGAACCACGTGTCGTTACTGGATGTCTCTGACATCACGGTTCGTTTCGGGGGCATCACTGCGCTCGATCAGCTGTCGTTCACAATCGAAGAGGGTCAGATCTGCGCATTGATCGGTCCTAACGGTGCGGGCAAGACCACGTTGTTCAACGTGGTCAGCCGCATCTATGACCCAACGGAGGGTTCGCTGAGTTTTGACGGCATTGATCTGCTGCAACTCGCTCCTCACCAGATCTCGCAGAAGGGTGTGTACCGCACCTTCCAGAACCTTGCGCTATGGCCTGGTATGACGGTGTTGCAAAACGTGATGGTCGGTGACCACACCAACACCTCTGCCAACTTCTTCACGTCGATGCTTCGTCTCGGGACCCGGGGCGAGGAGAAGGACCTGAAGATTCGGGCGTGGGAAGCACTCGATGAGCTTGGGCTCACCGAGCATGCATTCCATCCCGCTGCCGGTCTGCCGTTCGGCACGCTGAAGCGGATCGAATTGGCCAGAGCCCTCGTCGGTCGTCCGCGGTTGCTGATGCTCGATGAGCCAGCGTCCGGTCTGACCCACAGCGAGGTCGATGAGCTTGGCGCAGCCATCAAGCTGCTGCGTGACAATCACAATCTGACGGTGCTGCTCGTCGAGCACCACATGCGCATGGTGATGGGCATCTCGGAGAAGGTCGTGGTGCTCAACTTCGGCAAGAAGATTTCAGAAGGCGTGCCGTCGGAGGTCCGTGAGGACCCCAGCGTGATCGAGGCCTATCTCGGAACCGGGAGCTCCAACACATGACCGATACCAACACCTCGAATGGTTCCGGCGCATCTGCCGAGCCGATGCTTTCGGTCAAGGGCGTCGACGCCCGCTACGGCCAGATCCAGGTACTGCGCGACATCAAGTTTGACGTGCCGACAGGCGACGTTGTCGTCATCCTCGGCGCCAACGGTGCAGGCAAGACCACAACGTTGCGGTCGATTTGCAACATGGTCACCTGCAACGGGTCCATCACCTTTGATGGCACCGAGATTTCCAAGAAGGACACCGCCGACATTGTGAACATGGGCTTGGCCCACATCCCACAGGGTCGTGGCACCTTCCCGGAGTTGTCGGTCCTCGACAATCTGGAAATCGGTGGCTACGTCCGCAAGGATGCCCTCGACGATGACATCGACCGCTGGTTCCAAATGTTCCCGAGGTTGAAGGAACGCAAGGATCAGCTGGCCGGTTCGCTCAGCGGTGGCGAGCAGCAAATGTTGGCCGTCGCCCGAGCGCTTATGTCTCGGCCGAAACTTCTTCTCCTGGACGAGCCGTCTCTCGGTCTGGCTCCGTTGATCATCGAAGATCTCTTCAGGACATTCAAAGAACTCAACGAAGAGTCCGGCGTCACGATGCTGGTGGTGGAACAGAACGCCAATCTCGCTTTGGAAATCGCCAGTCACGGCTATGTGCTTGAGGCCGGCGAGATCGTACTGGACGGACCGGCCGATGTGCTCAAGTCCGATTCAGCTGTGCAGGACGCCTACCTCGGCGCCTAGTAGACAACCACGATGTTTAGCGAAGAACTGAATATGACAACGAAGGCTTGCTCACTATGACAACTGCGCAACTCGACTCACGCCCCAACTTCCTTGCGGACAACTGGCCGAAGATCCTCGGCTTCGGGCTGCCGCTGCTCTTACTGATCTGGTACGTCGGCGACAACGTCATCGACGGTGGTCCTCGCCTGTTTTTCCAGCGCTTGTTTGACGGCCTTGATAACGGTGCGGTCTACGCCATCGTGGCGGTCGCCCTGGTGCTGATCTTCAAGGCGACGACACTCATCAACTTTGCTCAGGGCGAGTTGGCGATGTTCGGCACGTTCCTTGCCTATGTCGGTGCGGTAACGCTAGGCCTTGATGAAGCGATCAATCTGGGTCCGATCCCGCTTGGTCTCATCATCTCGGTCCTCGTGGCAATGGTGATTAGCGCCGTGGCCGGAGCGACAATCGAACGGGTGCTTATCCGTCCGTTCGACCCGTCGGATCACTTGCCGGTGGTGTTGATCACCCTCGGCCTGTTCCTGATCTTGAACTCCATCGCCGCCTTTGTGTGGAACGTCAACCCTCGCCCGTTTCCCAGCCTCTTCCCCGACCGTACGAACTTCGTCGAGGTGTTTGGCGCTCGGTTGTTCTATGACGTAATCGGCACCTGGGCGGTGCTGGCCGTGATGGGCGTTGTGCTCTACTTCGTGCTCCAGCGAACCAAGATTGGCTTGGCGTTCCGGGCGGTCTCGTCCAACACCGAGTCTTCCCGTCTGGTCGGCGTTCGTGTCGGTCGGGTGCTTATGTTCGGTTGGGCCCTTGCGTCCGCCTTCGGAACTCTCGGTGGAGCGATGGTTGCTCCAAAGCTGTTCCTGAAGCCGGACATGATGGCACTGCTGTTGATCTTCTCGTTCGCAGCGGCCACCGTAGGCGGCCTGGATTCACTGCAGGGTGCCGTCATCGGCGGTATCTCAATTGGCCTCATCCAATCGTTGCTGGTCGGCTATCTCGGCGACAACAACTCAGCATTCATCATCTTGAGCCTCGCCGTGGCGTTCATGGTCATCTTGCTAGTGCTCTGGTTTAAGCCTGCTGGTCTGTTCGGCACGGAACGTGTGGAGAGGGTCTGATCACATGACGTTTACTGAAACACATTTTTGCGCACAGGAAGGGGCTGAAGCGTGATCGCATTGATCATTGTCGTCGTTGTTGGGGCGATCGCGGCGTTTGCCGCCACTCGCAAGCAACCGCTACTGGTTATGAACCAAGGCAGCTCGCAGCACCGGAGCTACCTCATCGTGACCTGGGGGCTCTTCCTTCTGTTTGCCATTGCGTTGCCATACATCCTGACCGCCATCTCCGGTGAGTTCATGGTCGGACGTATGAACCGAGCGCTCTACCTGTCGATTGCCATCCTTGGCGTCAACCTGGTGGTCGGCTACTCGGGCCTCATCGCACTGGGCC
>CAZSTV010000363.1:3795-4464 GCA_964609665.1 uncultured Acidimicrobiaceae bacterium | reverse complement strand
GCATCGTTCGGTAGCCCGAACGAGTTCATAGACTACGCGGCATCAAAGGGAGCGGTGGACACCATGACCATCGGTCTTGCCACCGAGGTGGCAGCCGAAGGCATCCGGGTCAACGCGGTCCGGCCCGGTCTGATCGACACCGAGATTCATGCCAGCGCCGGGGTGCCGGACCGGGTGGAGCTGCTGGCAGACCGAATCCCGATGGGCCGCGGTGGCACAGCGGAAGAAGTGGCGGCGTCCATCGCCTGGCTGCTCTCCGACGATTCGTCCTATGTGACCGGCGCACTCCTCGACGTCGGCGGTGGCCGGTAACAGTTACACGACTGAGCTCAGTCGTTGGATCCGCCGCTCGAACCACTATGCAGACGGGTCAACATCGAGGAGAAAACCTCGGCATCGGCGGGGCCGTTGATCGGGATTGAGAACTCGATCTTGTCGACCCTGTCGTCGTAGCGGTCAAGCAGCCGGTCGACGATTGTCTCGTGGGTGCCGATCGTGGCCACGGTGTGGAGCACGTCGTCCGGCACCATGGCCGCCAGCTCCTCCCACCGCTGCGATTTCGAGAGCACTGCTGCCTTGTCGGCGAGATCCCCCCAGTCGTGCAGGTCGAAGACCCGGCGATACGACGGTGTCGAGAGATAGAACGCCACTCGGGCTCGGACGGTGCGG
>CAZSTV010000363.1:0-3785 GCA_964609665.1 uncultured Acidimicrobiaceae bacterium | reverse complement strand
ACGACGCGTTCAAGGGTCTCGTCGTCGGCTGCGGTGCCGATGAGCGGCTTCATGCAGACATCGACCAGGTCGGCATTGCGACCCGCCCGGGCCGCCCCGACGGCCAGCGATGGTTTGACCCGCTCGTCGATGAAACGCTCGGTGCAGATCGGGTGGAGCCGTACCCCATCGGCAACCTCGCCCGCGACAGCGCACATGTTGGGACCGATGGCGGCGATGTGGATCGGGATGTCCGGGTGATCGATCGGGCCGGGGTCAAACAGCGGGACCATCAAGCTCAGGTTGTAGTGCTCTGACTCGAAGTGCAGCGGTTCTCGGGTCTGCCAGGCCTGCCACACCGCTCGCACCGCGCCGACGTAGTCCCGCATCCACGGGGCGGGAGCGTGCCAGTCCATGCCGAAGCGGCGGCGGACATGGCCGCGAACCTGTGAGCCGAGGCCAAGCGTAAAGCGTCCCTGCGAGAGCTTTTGCAGCGACCAGGCCGACATGGCGGTGACCGTTGGGCTGCGAGGGAACGCCATCGCCACCGAGGTCCCGATCCCGATGGTCGAGGTTGCCGCAGCGCCGAGGGCCAACAGCTGGTACGGGTCGTCCTTGGTCTCTTCGACGAGAACAGCGTCCAGTCCAACGTCTTCTGCCAGCGCAGCCAGGGTTGGAAAGTCAGCGATGTGGAGCGGCGTGTCCGGCTCTCGGAGGCCGGGGTCAAGCTTGCCCAGTGGGAGAAGGGTTTCGATGTGCACGGTGAGGAGCTTGCCAGATCGAACGGGTCGATGGCCAAAACCGGGAGCTCGGACGTAGCTACCGCTACCCGGTGGGAGCGACCGCCTCGAACGACGTTCCAAGCCGCACCTCGTCGAAGGTGTAGGCACCGTCGTTCAACTCGTTTGTCACCAGGATCAGGCGCTCGGGCGTGGCCGACTGCTCATGGGAGTACACCGCATCGGGTGTGCCCGGGTCGTTGAGCGTGGGGTTGATCCACAGCGACGATTGTTCGCCTTCGACCCGCACGACGAGCAGGTAGGTCTGACCCACCTCGAACGCGATGTCGGTCGTTGCGCCGTTGACGTACCGCAGCCGGCCGTACTGCTGGATACCGACAGCGCCACGGTCAAAGACGCCGTCGGGGCTCCAGAAGGCGTCGCCGTAACCCGTGGAGTCCTGGCGGAGGAGGTAGGCCGCCCAATACGACGGTTCAGCTGGGCTGGCGAGGGGCCGTGCTAGATGCGTTCCACTTGCTGTGGCGGCAAAGCGGACAGCTCCTGGACTCGTTGCGAGCGACCGACCGTCGACATCAACGTAGCGAAGCCCGATCGGGTCATGCACCGCGGTGCCTGCGCCCTGGGTGATAGACCACGTCGTAGAGTTTGCGAAGCCGTGGCTGGACACCGACGGGTTGTCGGCGACATCCGCGCCGATAATCGTCAGATCGAAACCCTCATAGGCCTGGGCGCGGACCGGCGGCGCAGCGGGCAGCTCAATCGGGAGGTCAGCGGGCGGCTCAATTGGGATCTCGACGGGCTGCTCGGCAGGTAGCTCAACAGCGGGCTCGGAGGTCAGCTCAGCACCGGTGATCTCTGTCGAGTCGGGCGACAACTGAGAGTCGCCGGTCTGATCTTGACCGGCCGGCGGTTCATCCTGAGGAAGGTCGAACAGCGAAGCACTCCCGACCGAGTCGGCATCAACCGACTGTGGTGAGCTCACCTCGGTGTTGCCGGTATCGGTGTCGCTGTCCGGTTGAACATCGACGACCTCGACGGGCTCGCCCTGGTTCTCGAGGTTGCGAGACTCCGCCGGCTCAAGGGAGACCTGTGGTGACGTCCACCGCCACACCAGGACGACAGCACCGGCCAGGATGAGCAGCACCGCTGCGGTAAACCCAAGTCGACGAAGCCGTCGGATTCCCCGCAGCTGTAGCTGTCGCACCGCGTTGGCCGTCTTGCCAACTACCTGTCCTACCTCTTCGGCGCTGAGGTCTTCGGCGAATCGAAGTCTCATGACCACCTGTTGGTCACGTGGAAGCAGGTCCAGCGCACGATCGAACTCCATGCGTCCGACGACCATGTCCTCGAATCCGTCACCTTCGGCCGCTCCCTCTGAGGAGCGGAGCTGCTCGCCATTACGGCGACGATGTTCCATGGCGGTGTGGCTCGATACTGCCCGGAAGAGGTAGGCCCGAACCGAGCGGGGATCTCGGCTGCGCATTCGGTCGAGCGCCCCAAACCCGTCGAGTAGGGCGAGGTGCGCCACTCCCTCGGGGTCGACGGCGTTACGGGACACCGCGTAACGCGTTAGTCGTGGCTGGTATTGCCGGTAGAACTCCTCGAAGCGAGCGGCATCGGCGGCGCGCCGAAGCTGACCAGCGATCACCCTCTCATCGCTGTCATCTCGCTCGAACGTCGTACCCATCCGCCTCCTACTGCCCCGAACTGACCAACGGTACCAGCGACCCGACCTCCCAGCCTAAGGCGCTCGACACCGGTCAGCAGCTGGCGGGGAGGCGCCAGTCGTTGGTCATCTTGGCGTCGTACTGGTTGCCGGTCGCGGCGTTCACCGCAGAGCGGAAGTCACACAGTGCCTGGGAGGCGCTGGTGGCTTCGGGTTTGTCCGCCATGTTGTGCAGGATCTGGATGAATGTGTCGGTGCCACGTTCCTGGAGCAGCTGCAGCAGGATGGCCATCTGCGTGTCGGCCGGAATCTCCTGATCGGCCAGCGGCGGGCGGTCGGGGTTGAGCTCCCAGGCCTTCAGACCTCGCAGAATCTCACCGGGCACGTCCCGCTCGAGACCCGCCGGGCCACCGAGTTCATAGAACGCGAGACCCGCCATCAGGTGGGGCAGGATCAGCCCGCCCTGATGAGTCGCCGGCCATGTCGCCCGAGCGTAGAAATCAGGGGTTCGGCCGCCGCGGTTCATCTCGTAGAAGAGGATCCAGTGATGCATCCAGTTGTTCGGATCCTCGACCATCCGGGGCGTGAAGCCAAGTGACTCGGCCTGGCGCTTGTTACCACAGCTACACAGCCCTTCGTCGATGAGCGCCACCACCTTCTTCTTACCGTGGTTCGCATCGTTGGGTTGCCGGTACACGGTCTCAAAGTCCGGGTTGTTCCACACCCTGCGATGGAGCCCGTCCATGTGGGCGTACCAGGCCATCCACCGCTGGGCCATCTCGTCGGTCACCCGGTCGGCCGGAGCGTAGAAAGCGATGTCGCCATAGGTCCAGGATCCCATCGCGTACGTACCGTTGTGGAAGCTGCTGAAGTCCTTCGTCCCGTGTGAGACAGCGTTTACCGGGGCGATCTGGTTGCGGTCACTCGCCATAAGTCCGTCGGCAAACGACGAGTCCCAAAGCTGGCTCCGATGTTCCATCGGGTCACACAGGGTCTGGACAAAACCGGTTCCTGTTCCGCTGCCGTCCCGGTCGGGCTCCAGACAGAGACCGCTCTTGCTGTTTCGCAGCATGATCCACTCGCCGCCGCCCCATCGCCAGTCGATCGGCACCCACTGGGACTCCTCTCCGGCGCCGCAGCTTTCAAGGGTGACCGGGGCGTTGATTTCGGTGGCGCCTCCCTGCACGGTGACGCACAGCGAGCCGAGTTGCAGCTGGCCGGAGCCATCACCGCCGTTTAGCGCAAACTGAAGCTCAGCTGCCTGCTCGGAGTTGCAGTCCTGTTGCCCAACTCGGGCCCCGACTTGGGCAGTCGGCCCATCGTGGCCGATGCAGAGACCACCACCGTGGGGTGCATAGGTCCGGGACTGTCAGTTAAACGGTGGATCTGGTCTGGCTTGA
>CAZSTV010000362.1:0-4469 GCA_964609665.1 uncultured Acidimicrobiaceae bacterium | reverse complement strand
CCAACGTTCCACGCTCTATGGGCCAGTGGAACCGAGAGAGGCTGTTGCCACCCCGGCATAGGTTCCCGCTGTGAGCTGGCGGCGTAGGTTCCGCTGGGCTGAACTCTCTGACAACTCTGTGGGCACGGGTCGGTCCTTGCTGGCTGCTCGGCTACTATCGTCGTCCTTCTTCAAGCGGCCAGACAGGTAGGTAGCAATGCCCGCTCCACGAGCACGTTCAACCTTCGGGACAGAAGAGGTCGACAGACTGCTGACCCAGACCATCGGTGAGGTCGGGACCGACAGCAACGACGACCTTGTCCGTTCGTTGATGGTCACGGCGCTGGACATGGACCGGGCCGAGATTGACCGGTTGGAGCTGAAGATCGCCAGCCAGTCCCTCGCTGAGATGCTTAACGCTTGGCGGGTGTTTTCGCCTTACAGCGACAATGCCAAGGTCACCATCTTCGGTTCCGCCAGAACCAAGCCAGGCCACCCGGACTATGAACTGACCAAGGTCTTTGCGGAGCGGGTGGCCGAGCGCGGATGGATGGCCATCACCGGAGCGGGCCCAGGCATCATGAGCGCCGGCATCGAAGGCGCGGGGCGAGAGAATTCGTTCGGCGTGAACATCGTGCTGCCGTTTGAACAGACCGCGGCAGACGTGATCGAGGGTGACGAGAAGCTTGCCACCTTCCGCTACTTCTTCACCCGCAAGCTCACCTTCATGAAGGAGTCCGATGCGTTCGCCGTCTGCCCCGGCGGCTTTGGGACCCTGGATGAAGCGTTCGAGCTTATGACCCTTATCCAGACCGGCAAAAGCTATCCGGTGCCGATTGTCCTACTCGACCACGAAGACTCGACCTACTGGTCGAGCTGGCAGCGCTTTGTCGACGACGAGTTGCTCGGTGGCGGCATGATTTCCGAGCACGACCCCGGCCTGTACCTCCACACCCACGATCCCGATGAAGCAGTCGAGTACATCTGCGCGTTCTACTCCTGCTATCACTCGATTCGGTTTGTCGGCAAGCGTTTGATCATCCGCACCCTCAGTCCGCTCGACGCAGCGTCGCTGGCGACACTCAACGAAGAGTTTGGGGACATTCTGGCCAAGGGTGAGATTGAAGTGGTTGGGCCGACCGAGTCCGAACAGCGCGATGATGACCACCTCCACCTGCCCAGAATCGCCATGCACTTCGACAACCGGTCGTTCGCTCGGATGGTGGCGTTGATCCACCGGATCAATCAGTTGGGCGGTTCCGCCGGAGCCAAGGCTGCTCCGGGGCTGGTGCACGACGTCGACCCTCAGCTTGAGTTCGACTAAACGCTCCGACGTCTGCGCCCGGTAGTCCTTGTGAGCGGGCCGATTTAGAACCCGTCGTCGACCTCTGGCGCAATCGATTGCTCGAGTGCTCGCGATGCCTTCTCGACGGCTCGGCGAGCCTGGCTCAGCTTTTTGTCCATCGCCGGCCTGGTCGACTCGCCGGACTCCAGCGCTGTTCGTAGAACCTCGACCGATACATCGGTCAGCTCCTCGGAGATGGACTCGAGCCGCATCTGAATATCTGCGATTCGATTTTCCATAGATCACCTACCCGGAGTGTCTAGAAGTTGCGACAGTTCAGGGTAACCTTCGACCGTGCGCCCGCCCCAAGACGGACACCGTTGGTTCTCCATCGATGATCCGAACGATAACGCCACCTGGTTGTTCGACACCACCTTTCTCCTCTCGGACTACAACTGCATCTATGGCAGTGGATGTCAGTCGATCGATGTGACGCCGGAAAGCAGCGATGGCCTCGGCTGCTGCACCCATGGCGCACACTTCGTTGACGATGAGGACCGAGAGTCGGTGACCGCCTACGTGGCGCTGCTCACCGATGAGGACTGGCAGCATCGTGACCGGGCCGCTCGCAAGGGCGGCCCACTCAAACAGAAGAAGGACGGTGACTGGGTCACCCGCAAGGTGGACGGTGCCTGCATCTTCCTCAACCGGGATGACTTTGCCGGCGGTGCCGGGTGTGCGTTGCACCGAGGAGCGGTGCGCAACGACCAGCGGCCCCTGGACTGGAAGCCCGATGTGTGTTGGCAGGTGCCAATTCACCTGGACATCCACGAGAACGAATACGGCTACGAGACAATCTTCGTCCGGGCCTGGGAACGCCGTGACTGGGGTCCCGGCGGCGATGAGTTTCACTGGTGGTGCATTGACACCGACCAGGCGTACAACGCCGTTGCCCCGCTCTACAAGACGTCACGCGACGAGCTTGTGGAGATGATCGGTCCTCACATCTATGCGCAGCTTGAGGCCGAGCTGGACAGCCGCCGGTCGGAGACCCCGGTCAGCATTGCCTAACAAGGCTGCTGGTCGATTGTGGTCCGCCCTCAACTCGCTTCTGCCTGAGGGCAGATCGAGCCGCCTACTCGGTGCGGCCATCGGTGTCGGTGTTGCGGTTGGGCTTGCGGTTGCGGTGCTCGAGTACCTCGTTGTCGAGGTCCTGCTCGAAACGGTGCTGCATTGGCCGCTCTACATCCAGGCCGTCGCACCGCTTGTCGGACTGCTGCTGACGACCCTGTTGTTACGGACTGTCGGTGACGGTTGCTCGTCATCAACGTCAGAAGAGTACATTTCGGAGTTCCACGCCAGGAGCCCATCCTTTGCAGCGGTGCCGTTGCGAGCCAGACTGCTCGGCGGTGCGACGACCATCGGGCTCGGTGGCGCCGTGGGGCTTGAGGGCCCGTCCATCTACATGGGCTCGGCAATTGGCCTGAGCGTGCAGTCTCGCCTGGAGCGCTACCTCGGCCGTGACGCGGCGAAACTGCTGTTGACCGCCGGCGCGGCGGCGGGCGTGTCGGCGCTGTTTCAGGCCCCGGCGACCGGGTTGATCTTCGCTCTGGAGTCGCCATATCGCGACGACGTTGCTCACCGGGCACTCCTGCCGTCGCTGATGGCCTCGGCGGCGAGCTTTTTGACGTTCGTCTCGATGCCCTTCATTGCTCACGGCACCGAGTGGGGGTTTGCTTTCCGCTCCGACCTCGGCGCCGGGGAGCTGGCGGGGGCTGTCGCAATCGGCCTCGGCGCAGGTTTTGGAGGCCGGACGTTCGCCTGGGCCATCAGGTACGCCAAGAAGGTCAGTGAGAAGGTCTCACCGTGGAGCGCCGCAGCCGGCGGTGGTGTCCTGCTCGGCGTTCTGGCTGTTGCCGCCGACAGTGTCTTCGAAGAGCCGCTGACCATTGGCCCCGGTTTCGGCGTGGTGGAGTGGCTAGAGGGTGAGCATGCCCTTGGTGTCATCGTCCTGCTCTTCTTCTTCCGTGCGGTCGCCACACTGTCCACCGTCGGCGCTGGCGGCGTTGGCGGGCTCTTCATTCCGCTGGCGGTCCAGGGCGTCATCCTTGGCACCATTGTCGGTGACGGGCTGCGAATCTTGGAGTGGGGCTCTGACGACACCATCTGGCCCATCCTCGGCCTCGCTGCCTTCCTCGCCGCGGGCTATCGAACACCGATCGCCGCGGTGATGTTCGTTGCGGAGTCCAGCGGCGGAACGGCCGTCGTTCCGGCTCTCATCGCCGCCGCTGTGTCCCAACTGGTAGCCGGTTCATCGTCGGTGTCGTCGGCGCAGCGGGTCGAGCGCCTCGGCCACCTGGAAGAACGGTTTGCGCTGCCGCTCACATCGGCGCTCACGACCGACGTCATGACGGTGCCCTCCGACGCCACCGTTTCGGAGTTCGTCTGGGTTCACGCCCTCGGTAGACGCCAGCGGGTGGTGCCGGTCGTCGATGGTGCCACCTACAAAGGCCTGTGTTCGGTCGACCGGGTTTCCGAGGTCGACCGGGACCGCTGGGAGGATCAGAACATCAGTGCCATCATGGTCGACGATGTACCAACAGCGCGCCCATCGTGGACCCTGCGTGACGCCGTAGCTGCTATGGATGCCGCTGGCACCGATCAGCTTGCAGTGACCGACCAGACAGGAACCTTCATCGGCGTGGTGTACGAGTCCGAAATCGTCAAACTAGGCGAGATTCTGGACGAGACCGAAGGTAAGTAGGGCGAGAGCCCAAGCGCAGGTCTACTCGACCGACTCCACGTCTTCGGCGTCTTCGCTGATGTGACCCGCTTCTTCGGTAGTAGGGAGCGCGAAGGGGTCATCGTCAAGTCGCTCCATGAGCGACTCAATGTCATCCCCATCGTGCGAGCGCTTCAGCGCTCTAGCCTCTTCGTACCTACGATGACGCCCCTTCTTCATGGGACACTCCTGCAAATTCTTGGGGCTAAGGACGATGTTCCACCGAGGCCCTAGCACACTCGTTCTCGAACCAAGTCTACGCCATTGTTGCCGCTTTTAGCGAAATGGCGCCTTTCACCATGCTAGTCCTCGCAGGACCGGCGCGGGTCGACCCTTTACGTTGGCAACGCCTGCCCGCTCCGGGCCTCCAACACGAGGTGACCGTCGCCGTCAAAGGCAACCGCTGCCTCTCCCCCGACGAGC
>CAZSTV010000361.1:2822-4519 GCA_964609665.1 uncultured Acidimicrobiaceae bacterium | reverse complement strand
TAGCGCGCCTCGTTCGGGACGAGGAGGTCGGGAGTTCAAATCTCCCCAACCCGACCAAGATGCTGCGGCGGGCAGCACCAGGGTCGAACCAGCAGAGTCGAGCAGTAGGGTCGGCCGTTTCAGTCCGAGCTGGCTCGGTCCCCAGCTGGCTCGGTCCCCAGCTGGCTCAGTCCCAGCTGGCGCTGATGACACTCTCGGCCAACACGCCGGACTGACCAAGACCGAACCAGCGGACGACGCCGTCATCTCCGGACGTCAGCAAGAACCGGCCGCTGCCGTCGTAGTCGATGTTGTTGACCATGTCCGGAAGGTCGAACTCGGTCACCAGCTCACCGTTGTTCGGGTCGATGACCTCGCCGACAACATCGCCACCACCGGCCAAGCCGAGCGGATTGCCATTCGGTCGCCGCGTAGCGACCACCAGCATGCCGTCGGCCCGAACATCGCCGTCCATGTGGAAGCGCTTGGGGGCCACCCGCCGAGCCTCAACCCGCTCGACAAGGAGGTCGCCCTCGATTTCGTAGATGCGAATCTCTTCGATACTGCCGAACATCCGAACGGCGATGGTTTGCTCATCCACCCACGCCAGAGGAATGACCTGCTGTCCCTCAACGTCGTCACCGGGATCGCCGATGGAGGCGACCTCAGTGCCCGCACCGGTCACGATGCGTAGCGAGGTACCAATGGCAATCAGGTCGCCCGACGGTGAGGCCGAGGGGTAGAGGCCGGTCTGCCACGATGGGCCATCCGGGTCGAATCGGTCACCGGGCAACAAGCGGAACACGCTGCCAGAGGCGGGCTCGCAGCAGTCGTCAACGTACACCGTGCCATCTGCGGCCACCTCCGGTTGCTGCAGCGCCTGGCCAACGTCGCCCTCGCCAAGCTCCTGTAGCCCCCAGCCTCCGACGTTCGCTACGATCTCGCCGGTTCGAGCCTGGACCTGCACTAGGTCTGCGGCGTCCCCTGCAACAGCCCAGTAGCTCGTCGGGGCGGCATCGGGCAGGTCGCCTGCCGCCTCTGCTCCCGCCAGTGCCCCAAGGTCGGCCTGCGGTGTCTCGTCATTCGACGGATCCTGATCCGAGGCTGGGTCGCCGGCCTGATCGCCAGTCTGGTCACCGGTCTCACCGTCGTTCGGTGCCTGCCCGTCGTCGGACCCCTCCGGGTTCGACTCATCGTCGGTGGTCTCGGCCGGGTCGGCGATGACCTGCCCACCACCGGAGCCCGAGACACCGCGGGCCACGGCAGCGCCGCCGGCCAGGACCAGGAGTGCGAACACGCCGAGCAGCGCGGGGCGCAGCCACCGTTGGTCGTTGCTCGCCTGCCGTGACGGGCGGGTGGCCCGCTCGGTCAGAATGGCGTTCACGTCCGGGGCTTGCGGCGCGCTGTCGGTGTAGCGGGCGACCATGGTCGCCACTGCGGCGTCGACCTGGTCACCTGAGTTCGAGCTGTTGGGGTTGTAGTTCTCAGACATGGAGCACCTTCGCGAGTTTTGAGCGGCCTCTGGCCAGTTGCTTGCGTACCGAGCCCTCGCTGATGTCGAGGTAGTCGGCAATGGTGGCCGGGGTGAGGTCGGCCCAGTAGGTGAGAAAGATGACGGCCCGCTGTTGGTGGCTCAGCTGGCTCACGGCGGCCAGCACCTCGGGGGCAAGATCGACAGGAACGCCGCCACCAACCGGCGGCGCCACAATTCGTTCCCG
>CAZSTV010000361.1:1070-2812 GCA_964609665.1 uncultured Acidimicrobiaceae bacterium | reverse complement strand
TCGCAACGTTTGACACCGCCCGGTAGAGGTAGGCGGTCGGGTTCGACAGCGACTGGGTCTCGGCAGCATCGAGCACCCGGATCACCGCCTCGGAGACCACATCCTCAGCATCGGCCGGACCGACGATCATGGTGGCGAAACGGATCAGCGCCGATCCCTGAGCTTCATACGCCTCAATGACCGGTGCGAGCGAGTATTCAGAACTCTGACCGGCGTTGGGAATCACGTCGGCAATCATGGCAGGCGCCGCGTTGTCAGCCCAGGAATAGTGGGTGCTGTTGGTTCCATACCTGTACAACACCGCCGAACGGTGTTCCGGGTGACAGCAATCTCAGATTTTCTTTAGGGGACCAGCAATCCGGCGATCGCCGCCTCAAGATCGGTGTCCTGGCGCAGCGTTTCCCACTCCGCCACCTCGACCTCGGTCGGGCGATCCTGGCCGAGCGCACGGCGGATGACCGTCAGCTCGCTGCGGTACTTGGCGACCCGACGAAGCTCGGCGCTCTCGGTGAAGTAGACCACGATGGTCCCCCGGGTGATCTCGCCTTCGTCGAGAAGGTTGAGCCAGTAGGCCTTTCCGTCCTCGTCCGGGGCCCGACCCAGGACGTCCAAATACAGACGGTCGAGCAATACCGAGAAGTTGACGGAGCCGTAGCGATTGGTGAACTCTTCGGACTCGGCGAACCACTCGGCGATGTCCTCCAGCCGGTGACCGTCGCTCCTGGCCTCAATCCAATGATCCCAGCCATCCGCGTCGGGGTATCGCTGGAAGAACGCAAGGTACAACCGGTCAACCATCGCGGCGGACGGGTTGGCGTCGATGATCTCCGCCAACGCCGCCTGCAGGCCGCCACGGCCCACTGCGGAGGTGACCTGGGCCTGCTCGCCCGAGCCAGCATCACGGCCTTCCAGGCGCTTGTAGATCTCATCGGCAGCGACCCGGCTGTTCAGAAACGGTCCGACCCGCTCGGTTTCGACCTGCCCGTTCTCAAGCGCGGCGTCGACATAGGGCGTCGGGTTGACGGCGACGACGCCGCCGGCGCCGTCAGGCTGGTAGACCTCGAAGTGGAGGTGCGGCGCGGTCCATTCGGCGTTTCCACTGTCGCCGAGATAGCCGATGACCTCACCGGCGGTAACCGCAGTGCCGCGCCCAAGGCTGGTCCCGTCGAGGGAGTTGCAGAGCTTCTCCGACAGCGCTTGGAGGCAGGTTGCCTCGCCGTCATCGGTGCCGGGGGTGTCGTTGTTGATGTGGATGTACTGGTACTCCCAGCCTGCGGCGTCGCGGAGCCGGACGATAGTGCCCCGTGAATTGTCGAACCGACCCCAGGTGACGACGCTGTCATTGACGGCGACGAGCGGAATCATCTTCGGGCCGAGCATGTCGACGCCGATGTGGCTGCGGCCACCGCTGCGGGGCGCGCCCCAGGTATCGGACCAGTACACCTGGTCCTCGTAGCCGGGGGCGATCGGCAGAGTGATGCCGTAACTCTCGGCCTGTAGCGGATTCACCGGAGCGAGGGTGCCGATGACGATGAGCAGCACGAAAGAAACTACAGATCCCTGCAGCGTGCGCTTCCTTGTCGCTGGTTTGCGAGAAAACGAAAAGGGCATAAGGGGACCGATCGGCCTATGCGGCGGAATTCTTGATGAACAATCTGCAACAGGCATGGTGTTGCAGATGCAGCGTTAGAAGTGCGGTGTTTCGTGTGCCTGGTGCGGTGACCGTTCGATCTGGGGAGACC
>CAZSTV010000361.1:0-1043 GCA_964609665.1 uncultured Acidimicrobiaceae bacterium | reverse complement strand
GTTGTAAGCCAATTGACAATAACCGAGCCCGCAAGGTCAATCGGGGATGGCCAGGCACTGCAGGAAGCGGCAAATCCGGTCGCCTGATCCGTCATCGGTCGGCAAAGTTCCGTACCGTTACCGCAATGGTCATCGGAGAAGCACTCGCACTGGTCAGGCGTGAAGGCGGCAACCGCCTTCGCACGGCGCTGGCCGGGGACGAGGGTTTGCAGCCCGATGAACTGGCCCACGCCGACGACGTTGGGCTGTATGGCCCGGCCAGCATTGCGTGGCGGGTCCATGGGGACTCGGCCATGCTGATCGGTGGGCTGCGCTCGCTGATGCTGCAGACCCTGCACCCGTTGGCGATGGCGGGGGTGGCGGACCATTCGGACTACCGCCACGACCCCTGGGGTCGGTTGCATCGCACCGGCCGCTTTATCGGTGCCACCACCTACGGCAACACCGAGACCGCCGAGCAACTGATCGGCGTCGTCCGCTCCATCCATGATCGCGTCGAAGGAACCGCGCCGGACGGGAGGCCCTACTCGGCCAACGACCCGCACCTGCTGCTCTGGGTGCACGTGACCGAGGTCGACAGCTTCCTCGGGGCCTACCAGCGCTACGGTGCCGGCAACCTGACCGACGCCGAATGCGACCAGTACGTCGCCGAGATGGCCGTGGTCGCCGAACGGCTTGGCGCGGAGAACGTGCCGAAGACCGCCGCAGGACTGGCAGAGACCATTGAGATGTTTCGGCCAGAGTGCGAACTGGGCGATCAGGCCAAGGACTGCTTCAAGTTTCTGCTCCGCCCACCGGTCCCACTTGCAACGGTCGGTGCCTACGGGCTCATCAGCGCGGCGTCAATCGGCATGTTGCCAACGTGGGCACAAACCATGCTCCGAGTCCCGGTGCCTCCCGGCATCGACCCACTGGCCATTCGGCCCGCCGCGACCGTCTTGACCAGGGCCATTGGCTGGCTCATGAGCGAGCAGCGCAACGCCGATCTCACCGACCGGATGCTGACGGACTAACAGGTCCGCGCCACTGGCGGATCGTAGGGT
>CAZSTV010000360.1:0-4550 GCA_964609665.1 uncultured Acidimicrobiaceae bacterium | reverse complement strand
CGCTCGACGCGCAGACGCCCATGGAGATGACCCACTTGGGTTCCATCATCTGGTCATAGATCTGGCGGAGCACCGGCGCCATCTTCTGGCTGACCCGGCCGGCAACGATCATCACGTCGGCCTGGCGCGGGGAGGCCCGGAAGACCTCCATACCCAACCGGGAAATGTCGTAGTGCGAACCGCCGGTGGCCATCATCTCGATGGCGCAGCATGCAAGACCAAACGTGGCAGGCCACGATGAGCGGGCCCGTGACCAGTTGACCAGCTTCTCGAGCGGGGCGGTGATCACATTGTGATCGAGCCCCTCGAATCCGTCGTCCTGAACGTTCTTGATGAGACTCATCGCTAGGCCGCCGTTTCCTCTGCCAGGGTGCGGACCTTTGCTGGCTCCGCATCTGCCGTGGAGACCACGACTTCTTCAACACGACCCTCAAGGCCGACCCGGCGAATGGTTGACGTGGACGTCCGGTCAGCTGAGCGGAGCACGTCTTGACGCTGGGAGACCTGAAGCGGGCCCCAGTCGAGCGCACCCTTGGAGATCAGGTAGACGAAGGACTCGAACACGAGTGCCGAGAAGATCAAAATCGCAACGAGGCCGGCAAGACCGAGACGGTCGTTGGCGATCGCCCAGGGGTACAGGAAGACGATCTCGATATCGAAAATGACGAACAACATGGCGACCAGATAGAACCGGACGGGGAAGCGCTCGGGTGGCTCGCGGCCGGGGATGATGCCGCACTCGTACGGTGCGTACTTTTCCACTGTTGGGTTGCGCGGTGCCAGCAGCTTCGAAGCGACGAAGCTCAGCGCGGCGAATAGCGCAGCCAGGATCAACAGGGCCAGAACCGGTAGGTACTGAGCCATGATGTCCTCCTCTGTTGTTCTGCTGTGTGGACGGGTTCGTTCTGCTGCCTACGTTACTGCGGTCCCGCCCGACGCGAGCCGTTGGCCAGCAATCCGTTCAGGAAATCAGCAGTGACATCTGCAATCGGTTTTCGTTATGCGAAGGAGGTTAGGCGGCGGCAGTTCGGATCAGCGCTTGGCGACGATCCCGGTTGTGCAACGCCCAGGCGAACACAGCGAACAACAGACCGTTTGCCACGGTGAACATGAACGGCGTGAACCGAAGCCCGCTGATGAGGCTGGGGAATGGTCCCCCACGGTCACGGTCCATGATGACCGAGATAAGCGGAGCGTTCGGATCCGGTTCGGCCGTTGGAGGGGCCTGACCGGGGAAGCTCGGCTTTGCGATGATCTGCTGGGTCTGGATGACGATCAGCTCTTGGCTGTGGGTCGGGTGGAGGAAGGTCTCGCTGAAGAAGTGGGCGACCCGCTCAAGCTGGTTGGAGTCTTGATCCAGAACGGGCTTGCCACCGGCGGTGAAACCGCCGAACTGCAGCGGCAGGTACTCGCCCGCGTCGTAGATGCCCTCTTCGATGAGGAACGCGTCGGCCGAGGCCTGCGCCTCACCGCGGATGCCATCAGAAGTGGAAAGGTAACGCCAGTCACCGAGGTCCGAATTGGCGGCGAGCTCAAGCGCTGCGACCTGTGCCAAGTCCGGATCGTCCTCGTCGACAGAAACGTCAACGCCTGCGAGTTGTTGGGCAACTTCGACTTCGGAGAACAACAGACCATCGTCGTTGTCGTCAGCGTCGTCGACGTTCACCTCGATGAGGTGCCAGGTCGGCGCCCCGCCGGTCCAACCGATGCCGTAGATGGTCCAGATGATTCCCATGAGGAACATCCAGCCGAACAGACCGGCGCAAGCAATCATCATGCCGGAGCGTGCACCGGTGTTTGTGGCGATCAGCAGGTACGTGCCGCCCACCAGGACGACCACACCAACCAGGACGCTCAGCAGCCCTCGGAAGAAGGGGTCGAAGCCGATGCCGTCAATAAAGCCGAGTTGCAAAGCGATCTGGCCCAACATCACAGCCCCCGTACGTAGTCGACAACCGCCTGAATGAGTTCAGGGGGAAGGGTCTTACCGAAGCCCGGCATCATGCCGGCGCTACTCAAACCGCCGTCGCCATAGCCGGTTCCGGCATCGGCGCCACGGTAGATGAAATCAAACTGGGCAACGCTGGTGCGAGGAGGCATCTCGGTGATGGTGCAACCGGAAACGATCCGGTTGTCCTCGAGGACCATGGTGTCACCCTCGACCGCTGCAACATCGAGCGGAGCGGGGTCAACGAAGGTCTCGGTCTCCTCGTCGTACGCAACCGCAATTGCCGGATCGAACGGATAGGCCAAACCGGCTTCGGGCTGCCACAGGCCGGAGACAAAGGCACACTCGGCCAAGTCGCCGTTCTGCGCATCACCGTCTTCACCTTCGGCCGGGCCGAGGATCAGGTAGTTCTCGCCGGAATCGGTGACCGGGTTGCCGCTGTCATTCAGGGCGATCCGGGTGCCGTCGTTGGCTTCGATAAAGCTGCCGTCGTAACCGGCGGGGCTGTCTGGGCCGTACCAGGTGCCGTCTGGCCGGAGCCAGGCGTCATCGGGGAAGTGGTTCTTGACCGAACCGCCACAGAGGTTGAAGCCGATACCGGATGGGCTACCGCCGCCACAGCCGGCGACGCCTTCATCAAGGAGATCTGGCACGACGTCAAGACCGAGCGACCAGCCAGCGGTGTGGCAACGAGCGCACGAGTATGCGCCGGCGCCAAAGTCCCGCATGAGTCCAAGGTTGAACACGGCCTCACCGACGGTCTCGTACTCACCGGCCTCAACCGAACGCATGACCTCGGCTTCGACCTCGGCCTGGAGCTTTGCGGCCTCTTCAGCTGCGGCAAGGCTTTCCTCGTCACCCGGATCATCGGTACCTGCGGCAGCGATGTCGATGGGGTCGAGGCTCTGGTTCTGCAGCAAGCGCAGATAGATGATGATGTTGTTGACCTGCTGGGTGGTCAGCGGACCGCCACCGGCGGTACCCCAGGCGGCCATTGGCGAGCCGGGACGACCAAAGTTCAGGATGTAGCGAACCTCATCCTCGCTGTAGCGCAGCAGCACGTTGTTGAGTGCGGGGGCTTTCCAGCTGGCGTTCGCAATGAACTGACCGTCGGCGTCCTGCAGGACATATGCCGCGCCACCACCGACGCCACCGCCGGCGTGACAGTTGATGCACTGGGCACCTTCGACGTAGCTGCCTTCGCCACGGCTCTCGAACGAGAGGTTGTAGGCATCGATAGCACCGTTCTGACGACCGGGTTCTGCAATCCAGTAGAACGGCAGCGTGATGGCCAGGAGGGTGAGGAGCACCAGCGCGAAGCTCAGGGAGCGATCGAGCTTCTCACCTTCGAGCTCTTCATCGGAGAGGTACTCCTTGCGGTTGGCCGCAAGCTCAATCTCAGAACCGAGCTCGGGCCGGGCCCGTACTATGTTCCAGATAAAGACAGCGCAAAAGCCAAGAAAAACTATCGCCGCGACCGAGAGGCCGATTCCCCTGAAATCGGCAGCAAACACATATGTTCCAAGCATCAGTGACCGCCACCCGCTCCAAGACAGTTGGGTCCTTCAGCTTCCTGACCAGTGGTGTTGATACCAATGGCCGGGCCCTGAATCACCACGCCGGTGTTGACCAGCAGATCTCCAGCAGCGGAGACCTCCATGGGGAAGCGATCCATGCCGCGAGGTGCGGGACCGCCCTTCTTCTCACCAACCTGGTTGTACTGCGAACCGTGACACGGGCACTCGAACCACTGTGAGGTGGCGCACTCGGGAACACGGCAACCCAGGTGAGGGCAGGTTTGGAACAGTGCGACGACGCCCTGATTGAGCCCCTGCTCGACCTGCGGGTAGAAGCCGTAGGTGGTTTCCGCCTTGGCGATGGCCTGTGCCGGATACTCGGTGAGCCACATGCGGCCGAGCGGGAAGTAGAAGAATCCGTCGCCAGCGGCGATGGAATCTTTGATGTCGTCGATCTTGCCGACGTTGATACGTGCGCCGAAGCCTTCGGTCGGCTTTGGCCACAGCTGAGCGAGGACCGCTGCGCCGAAGGAGGCGAGACCGAGGCCGAACATGGCAACGATGCCGCGGTTGAGGAACTGACGGCGGGTGACACCAAGGGTCTCGGGGTCCGGCGGTACGTAGACAACCGGCGGGGTTGCGTCTGCGGAGACCAGCTCACCAGAGCGATCAGCGCGGGCTGCGGCCTCAATGGCCGAACCGGTCATCTGCTCCCCGGCTTGACCGGTGGCAGCGGCGTCAGCACCGACCGAAACCCGGGCACCACGATCCCGCTTGACGGTCTCGCCCGAAAGCTGACCGATAGCGGTATGGGTGTCCCGCCTACGGAAGGAGGTGGCCACAACGACCAACGCCAGTAGTGCAAGGACTGCTATGCCGATGAACACGAACATGCTGTAGCTCCTGTCCTAGTGCTCAGCGCGGAGCGCTGCGCCTGGAATCCGGCCAAGCGGCCGAAGTTCCCTGCTCGTTGCTCGTGTGTCGCGCTTTGTAGCCAATGGGAAATTTCCTTAGAGATCGAAGAAGATGCCCTCGACCCAGGGGAACACGAAGTTGAACCCTGGACCTCGGAAGAACGAACCAAT
>CAZSTV010000359.1:0-4578 GCA_964609665.1 uncultured Acidimicrobiaceae bacterium | reverse complement strand
CTGCAAGGCGGTGAGTAGACTGCTGTAGTCATTGCCGTCGGTGGTTTGGTCGTCGATACGTCCGAGCAACAGCTCAATCGGGGTGAGGGCCGTGTCGGACTGGACCCGTTCCCATTCGCTCTGACGGTCGGTCGGACAAATCCGGTCGAAGTCACAGAACTTGCAGTTCTCAAAGCTGAGCCTGGGCCAGCCAACTACCTCGCCCGGCACACCGGGAAACACCCCGTCGCCAATGCCATCGAGCGCGGCACCGACCGCATCCTCAAGGTGTGACTCCAACTCCTCGTCGAGCACCATTTCCTTGATCTCGTTGACCTTGGTCAACCAGTACAGACCGGTTCGCTCGCCAACCCGTTCGAGGCGTTCGGCAACCGCCCGGGCGTAGAGGGGCAGCTGTAGCCGTCGACCGTCATTCAACGGGTTGTCGGCCATACCTTCGAACGGGCGCTTCGAACCACCCTTGTAGTCGATGACGAGCAGGCCGCCATCCGCGGTCAGGTCGACCCTGTCAACCGAGCCACGTAGCTGCATCCGTCGTCCGGCCCAAAGCCCCTCAAGGGCCGGGCTGTCGGCAAACCCAAACGAGTACTCCGCGGCGTACGGGACCGATTGACGCTCCATCCGCAGCGCATCATCGGTCTCCAAGAAGTCGAGCAGCTCATTGATGAGCGATCGGAGCAGCAGTTTGGTCTTAACCTGACCGCCGGTGATACCCCGGGTCTCCGCCGACTTGATCTCCTGCGCCAACAGGTCGAACAGGTGGGCCCGCCGCTCGACCGACCATGGCGTTTCGGGATCCGGGACATCGTCATCGGCAATGGCGTCGGAGATGAAGCGCTCAAGCACTCGGTGCATCAGCGTGCCCCGATCTCTGGCGGTGATCTCGTCGATCCGTTCCGGACGTTCGTCTTCACCGAGCCGCAGCACCCGTTGAAAGAGGTACTTGCGCGGACACGACGCGTAGGTTTCGAGCGCCGTCGGTGACAGCAGCCGTTCGGTCGGGTCAAACTGCCCGGCAGGTACCCGACCGGCGTGGCGGGTCATTTCCACCCTGGTTCGGTTCCCAATACGGGCCAGGTTTTCGCCAAGTACCGGGTCGGCCAGCGCAAGCTCGTGGGTCTGTACCGGGTTGTCGCTGTCGATGTGAGCGATCAGCGACCGAAGCCCGAAGTCCTCAATGCCCGCAGGTCTGCCGTGGTCGATCAAACCCTGATAGTGCGAATCGAGCGACTGTGTGTTGTCGACGAGCGGCTTGAGTACCCGGGGCCAGGACCGCGACCGGTTGCTTCGGAGGTCACCTCGGGAATGCAGCAGCAGCGGCGGGCGACGTGATGATGCCGATGCCATTGCGACGGCCCGGATGTCCACGTCGGTCACGGCAGACTTCTCGATCAACATGCCGGCGCCGGTAGCTCGGAGTTGATCCGGCAGAAGCGAGTCTTCCCGCGGGGTACGAGGAAAGACCCCCTCGGTCAGCCCGACGACGGTGATGCGTTCGAAGCCGAGACCCGGCACCGTGCCGACCGGTCCGACGAAGACGCCGTTGCCCATCGGAACCCCGGGCACGACCGCTCCGGCGAGTTCGCTGAGCACGGTTGCCTCGAAGGTGTCGAGGGTCGGCGCTCGGCCAAACTCGTCCAATCTTCCAAGGCGACCGACGAGTTGGCACAACTGGTCACGAGCGCCGACCTCGGCAGCGGGCCATGGCACGCCACCATCGTCAACGGCCAGCAGGTACCGGTCGAGCAGTTCGATCGCCCACCGGGACCAGGCGGACCATGTCCGCTCGGACGGCGGCTGCAGGTTTTCCGCGAGCTCCTCAACAAAGCGGCTGAGCGCAACGGTGGTCTCTTTCGAGCCATCGTCTTCAGCAACGCCAGCAAGTTCGGCGAGCCGAGGAATCCAGTGCTCACCATCGATCACTCCGGCTTGGCGAGACAGCCGATCCCACGACGCCGCCGGGGCTTCGCTGCCGGTGCCATCATCGATAGGAGCAGCGCTCAGCAAGGTGATCACCGCCTCGCGTTCCAGCCCGACCGTTGCCAAACCGAGCAGGCGACGCAGCGTGCGACCGGCCAACGAGTTGGTCAGTGGTCGATGGCCGGGGCCACAAAACGGCAGACCGGCGCTTGTCAGCTGATCCACCAGGAGCTGAGCGTAGGGCTCGGCGACGGTGTACAGCAGCGCCATGTCGGTCAGGGCCGCACCCGCCGCAGCGTGGGCGGTCAGGTCCCGCAGCGCGGCTCGCACCTCTTCTTCTGGATCGGTGACCTCGAGGGCCGTCGCCCGCCGGGGGTCCATGATGGCCTCGCGCCGCACCGAGTCCGAAAGCTGAATGCTCCAACCGGCGAGCCGCCCAAGGTGCCGCTCATCGGTCTGGGCTAGGCCGGTCAATCCAACGATGACATCGCAATCGCTGCGACGGGCCAGCGCTTGAATCAGCCGCCCTTCGTAGGGTCGTAGCGGCTCGGGAAAGAAGAGGATCAGCGGGCCGAGGGCGAACGGTTCCAGCGCGTCGAGCTGCTCAAGAGCAAAGTCGATCAGGCGATCGCCACCGCAGGCATCGCCCATCCGGCCGGCGGCTGCCCGGACCACACGCAACGCATCGCCGGACAGTCCAGTGGCGTTGGCCTCCAACCGATCGAGCACATCGCCGGGCAAACCAACGAGCTCCTCGTGGAACGCTGCGAGACGGTCCTCGGTGGTGCGGTGATCGGCCACGCGACCGAAACGACCAGGATTGTCGTGGAGCTCGGCCCGAATCGCGGCCAGGGTCTCCGCTTTCTGAGCGGGCCGCAGGCCGGCCTCGGCCAGCGCCGGTGCCGCTATCTCCTCGGCGAACCGGTTCACGGTGGTCACCGTCACCCCGGCGATGCCCCTTTTACGTCGACCGAGCGCCCGCCGGAGTCCGATGGACATGATCTGAGAACCACAGAGAACCACGGCGGGCGCCAGAACACGACCGCCTCGAAGCTCGTCGAGGCGGCGTCCGAGGGCGTCCACAGCCGCCGCGCCTGCCGGGGTAGTCGTCACCGAGACCATCTGGGTCCAAGGCTAGTTTCATCGGCGACGAGAACTCGCGACGCCGACCCAACTTTGCGTCAGCCTCGAATCTCCCGGTCCGGCAGGCCGGTGTGCCGGTCCGGGTTGCGAGTCAGTCCCAGAGGTTGTCGACCACATCCAGCCACAGCTGGCAGGTGAGCCGAAGCGAATCGACGTCGATCCGCTCATCGTGGCCGTGGAACCGACGGAAGAACTCCCCGGTGTCCACTTTGGGGCTGAGCAGACCTGCACCGTAGGCCACCGCACCCATGTCCCGGAAGAACCGTGAGTCGGTCCCGCCGGTCACCATGGACGGCACCACCTGAGCCTCGGGATAGGCCTTGGAGATGGCCCCCGAGAGCGTGTCCCACAGTTTGTTGTCGGTCGGCGATGCCGTCGAGCGGTTGGTCTGAATGATCTCGGTCTCGACCTGGTCCGCCATGTCGCCGAGAGCGGCCCGTACGTGGGCGTCAATGTCCTCCGGCTCTTCGCCGGGCAGCGTGCGGATGTCCACCTCGATGGTGACCGAGTCTGGAATGACGTTGGTCTTGACACCGCCGCTGATGACGTTTGGGCTGAACGTGGTGTGGCTGCAGGAGTGGGCGTTGCGGGCAATCTCGGGCGGCAGCTCGGCCAGTGCCTCATCGAGGCGTCCCGGGTCGAGCAGCTTGCGGGAGATGTCATCGGGCAGCCCCATGGCTTTCACCCTCGCACCCCACAGCTCGTCGAGTTGCGGGGTCGGGCGATAGGCGCTGAGCCGACGGACAACCTCGGCCGCCTTCACCAGCGCGTTGTCGGTGCCGTACGGCATCGAACCGTGACCCGGCGAACCCTTCACCTTGAGCTTGCGCCAGCCAATGCCCTTCTCCGCGGTGGTGACAAGGATGCTCGTCCCCTTCGGGCTGTACAGCGGAATCCCACCGAACTCGGTCAGGACATAGTCGCACTTGAGGGCATCCCACTCCCCCGGAACCAGGATCTCGGCGCCGTGACCGCCACCCGCTTCCTCGTCGGCGACCGCAAAGTAGATGATGTCTCCCGGGTAACGCTTGCCGCTGTTCACGAGGTGGCGAAACACCACCGCCATCGATGCGGTCAGGTTCAACATGTCGACCGCGCCCCGACCCCAGATCTCACCATCGATCAGCTCACCGCCGAACGGATCATGGGTCCAGCCCTCCGGAGAAACCGGCACAACGTCGGTGTGGCCCATCAGGCATAGCGCAGGAGCGGTCGGGTCGGTGCCCGGCCAGCGGCAGATCAGCGACGTCCGTCCCGGGGTCGGCTCGTAGGTCTGCATGTCGACCCCGGTGCCTTCGAGCTCATCTCGTAGGAGCCGGGCGGAACGATCCTCATAGCCCGACCCGGCCGTCCCGTCGTTCACGCATTGATTGCGGATCATTGCCTGAAGCAACTCGACGGTCTCGTTGGTCAGCTGGTCAATCATCAACAGAGCTTAGCCACACACCCATTGACCAGCCCTGGTCAATCATCAACAGAGCTTAGCCACACACCCATTGACCAGCCCTGGTCAAT
>CAZSTV010000358.1:0-4689 GCA_964609665.1 uncultured Acidimicrobiaceae bacterium | reverse complement strand
TTGTATTGCCGCTTCTGGGAACGCTCGCTGCCAGGATTGCCGGTCAGGGGGTCGTACTCGGCAAAGAGTGCCGACACCAGATCTTTGAGCTGCGCCTCGTCGTCGATAGTCGACGTCACACGAAGCCGGTCAAACGTCCACGAGATATAGCCGTGTTCGGTGCCGGTGATGACCGGTCCGACGGTGAGCAGCGCCGCTCCACGGCTGAGCTCATGACCGTCGTCGGCCCGCACCTGGTAGTTCACCGATGCGGTGCTGTCCTGGTTCAGGGTGTAACTGGTGCCGCGAGTGACCCTGACCGGGCTGGTCCCCTGAGCCGGGTAGGAGTAGACAAGGTAGGTCGGCTGGCTGAAGTCATCAGTCGATGCATCCCAGCTGAGCGTGACCTCGTTTTCGTTGCGCTCGAAGCGCAGGTTCGTCGGGGGCGACGGCGGCTGATTTCCCTCTGGTGCAATGCCTACGCGGGCCTCTGCTTCGTTCGACTCAGGCGAAAACACGTCGCCGGTCGAGTCATAGGCCTGAACATAGTAGGTGTAGATGCCGTCGACGCTGAGCAGGTCTCTGTAGTTGGGAACCGAGGTTGAGGCGACAAACTCATCACCGCGGTAAACGTTGTACCCGGCGGCTCCTTCGAGGCTGTTCCACAGCAGTTGGACACCCTGGTCGACGTCACTCTCCCAGCCTCCTGCCCGCAGATACGGCGCGGCCGGGAAGCCAACCTGGGTCGATGAGGACTTGGCAAAGTTGGCTCCGCGACGGTCGTAGGCAACAACGTGATATGTCGATGCGGGCGCCCCATCGGGATCTATCCACTGTGTGGTCGGCTGGTTTACCGAGGCCTTGTACTGGTTGTTCCGATAGACGTTGACGCCGACGATCCGGTCGTCGTCGAGATCCCACTCCAGCGTTACCTGCCCGTCTCGCAGGCGGGCAGTCAGCCCATCGGGGGCCACCAATGCACCCGTGTCGGGGTCTGGTTCGGGATCGGGTGCAGGATCGGGATCGGGATCGGGATCGGGATCGGCCGGTGTTGCCGGAGCGTCGCCGCCCTCGGAACGCGGGCCACCGCAGATCCATCCAAAGGACACCCAGTCACAGCGGTGGAATCCGCTTTGGCTGTCGTAGATCTGGCCACACTTCGCCGCGTAGGAATCCTTGGCGTCGTCTTGTGACTGGAACTCACCGCCGACGCAGGGAAGGTCTTGGGCCATCGCTGGCGAGATGCCAAGCGGAATCGGCGATGCGAGTGTTGCCAACAGGGCGATGACCGCGACAACCACAGTCGAGATGAACAGCCGGCCACGGTGGGCCAACCGCTGCGCGTTCACCTCTTGTGTTGCGCTCACCTCTTCTGGTGCGGCGTCTTGCCGCTGAGTTCTGTTGCGAATTCCAGCCATCGTTTCCCTTTCATCCAGCTCTCGATTGCCATCGACTACCTGTTACTCGCATGAACCAGCGGGGCAGGGGGACAACGGAGCAGCATTTTGTCGAGGGCGGCCGCCGCCAGCTACCCGGTCTCGGGTCTGGCCTGTACGGTCGAGCCCATGACCGGGCACAACGAATTCGGCGGCATCCATGCCCTGTGCTTCGACGTGTTTGGGACCACGGTCGACTGGCGCAGCTCGATCATCGCCGAGGGGCGGGCGCTTGGGAGCCAGCTTGGCATCGAACGGGATTGGGAGGGTTTCGCCGATGCGTGGCGAGCCCGCTACCAACCCTCGATGGAACGGGTGCGGTCGGGCGACGTTGCGTGGAAGCCGCTCGATGACCTTCACCTTGAGAGCCTTGGCGAGCTGCTTGCCGACTACGACATCCAGCTCGACGAAGCGCAGCGGCTCAAATTCAATCGGGCGTGGCACCGGCTGGTTCCCTGGCCCGACAGCGTGGCCGGCCTTCAGCGTTTGGGTCGCCGCTACCGGTTGGCGACGCTGTCCAACGCCAACATCGAATTGGCGACAAACATGGGAGTCAACGCCGGGCTGCCATGGAACCACATATTGGGGGCCGAGGTCGCGCAGGCATACAAGCCGATGACCGAGGCGTACCTACGAAGCATCGCCACCATCGGGCTGGCCCCGGAACAATGCATGCTGGTGGCGGCACACAATTACGACCTGCGGGCCGCGTCGGCGCTCGGGTTTGCCACCGCCTTCGTTCGCCGACCGACCGAGTACGGACCGCATCAGACCACCGACCTCGCAGCCGAAGGCCCGTGGGACGTCATCGTCGAAGACTTCGCCGAATTGGCCGACGCGCTGCTGTAGTCAGGTGCGAGACCACGCGGCGAACAGTTCGCCGTAGTGCTCGTCGCGCTCGATCAGTTCATCGTGGGTGCCAAGCTCAACAAGGCGCCCGTCTACGACAACACCTACCCGGTCGCACCGGGCTGCGGTCGAGAGCCGGTGGGCAATGACGATCACGGTCCGCGATGACATCAGCGCGTCCATGGCATTCTCGACCAGGGCTTCTGTCCCTGGGTCAATGCTGGACGTGGCCTCATCAAGCACAAGGATTGCCGGGTCCACGAGGGCGGCCCTGGCCAGCGAAACGATCTGACGCTCGCCGGCGGACAGCCGGCTGCCCCGCTCCGACACCTCGGTCGAGAGGCCCTCCGGCAGACGATCGAATATCTCGTCCGCCCCGATCCTGGCCACCGCCGCAAACACCTCGGCGTCGGTGGCCTCGGGTTTGGAGACCCGAATGTTGTCCATGATCGACCCGGCGAACAGGAACCCTTCCTGGGGCACCACCACAATTGCTGAGCGAAGCGACTGCTGCGACACGTTTCGCAGGTTCACGCCATCGACGGTGACCGTTCCACTTGTCGGGTCATAGAAGCGAGCCACCAACTTGGCCAGAGTGGACTTACCGGCCCCGGTCGGCCCGACAAAGGCGATGCGCTCGCCAGCGGGGATCGCAAGGTCGACCCCGTCGAGCACCTTCGGGCCGTCGGTGTAGGCGAAGCTGACATCGACGATGTCAATAGCTCCCTCTCCGGCGAGGGCCACGGCGCCCGGAACCTCGTCAACCTCGATCGGCTCGTCGATCAGCTGGTACAGCTTTGCGAGCGCGGCGGTGGCGGACTGCACCAGGTTGAACAGCTGGCTGAGCTGTTGGACCGGACCGAAAAGGCTCTGCAAGATCAGCACGAAGGCGGCGACGGTGCCAAGACTGAGCCGTCCGATGAAAACCCAGTAGCCGCCAACGCCGAGGGCCAGCGCCGTGGTCAGCGCACCGGTGAACTCGACGATTGGCAGGTACCACGCCGCCACCCGGACCGACCGCATGTGGGTCTGGTAGAGCTCGTGGTTGGTCGCCGCGAAGCGGTCCGCCTCGAAGCGTTCCCGTGCGAACGCCTGCACGATGCGTACCCCGGAGATGCCCTCCTGGAGGCTGGTCAACGTGGTGCCAACGCTGTCTCTGACCGCCAGGTATGCCCGGTTTGAGTCGCGGTGGAATTTGACGCTCGCCGCAGCGACTACCGGCATTGCCAGTAGGCAGATGCCGAACAGTTGCCAGCTGAGCAGCGCCAGGATCACCGATGAGAGGGCGAGCAGCAGCCCGGCGCTGACGAACATCAACAGGCCAAACTGGACCAGGTCCTGCAGCGAGTCGATGTCGGAGGTCATGCGGCTGACCAACAGGCCGGACTGCTGGCGGTCATAGAACGGCATCGACTGGCGAAGCATCCGGGCGAACACACGGTTACGAAGGTCCCGCAGGAACCCCTCACCGACGTGAGCAAGATTGGCGATCGCCACCCGGTAGGTCACATAGGCGGCAACCGCCACGCCGATGTACAGCCCGACGGAGATGTTGAGCTGGGTTCTGTCGTTGACCCGTAGCCCTTCGTCGATTGCTCGACGGACAAGAAGCGGACCGGCCAACGTCAACAGGGTCCAGACCACCAGAGCCGAGGCGGCGACAATGGCCCGGAGGCGGTACGGGGCGATCATCGCCGCGGTCCGGGCCGCCACCCGCTTCGTCCCGTCGACGCCGAGATGGTCGTCCTCGCCAACGCCGAGCGACATGCGCCACGCCATTAGTGAACCTCCTCGGCCGCCGCCAAAACCTGGCGATAGCGAGGGCTTCGATCGACCAGCTCGCCGTGGGCCCCTTCGTCGACGACCTGACCCTCATCGAGCAACACCACCCGGTCGGCAAGTGCAACGGTGGCCGCTCGGTGGGCGATGACGATGGTGGTGCGTCGGTCCATGACCTCGTTCAAGGCGTCGGCGATCTCATGTTCCTTTGTCGGGTCAACCGCCGATGTGGCGTCGTCGAGAATCAGTACCCGTGGGTCGGCCAGGACCGCCCTGGCAATCGCAAGCCGCTGGCGCTGACCACCGGACAGCGAGAAACCCCGCTCCCCCACCTCGGTCTCGTAGCCCGCTGGCAGGTCGTCGATGAAGTCGGCGCCGGCTGCTGCAGCGGCAGACCGCACAAGCTCAATCGAGGCGTTCGGATCCGCAAAGGCAATGTTCTCGGCGATGGTCGCGCTGAAGAGAAACGTCTCCTCGAAGACCAGGCCGACCGCACGCCGCAGATCCTGTGGCCGCAGCGTTCTGATGTCCACGCCGTCGAGCAGGATCGTCCCACCGTCTACGTCATAGAACCGGGGCAGCAGGTTGGCCACCGTCGTCTTGCCTGATCCGGTCGCCCCGACGAGCGCAACGGACTCGCCCGGCT
>CAZSTV010000357.1:3634-4708 GCA_964609665.1 uncultured Acidimicrobiaceae bacterium | reverse complement strand
CTGCAACAACACCAGGGCCGACTGTGAGACCGGTCTACTCGATCGGGACCCCGCGCTCTCACTGGTGCTACGCAAGCGCGGCTTCTTCCCGAGAGGCTACGTGGCACCGGCAGAAGAGCTGATCAAGCTGTGCCCCGGCAAACAGTTTGACCCGAACGATCCTCTCCGGTCGGTTGCAAACTGTCACCACTAATGATGGGTATGAACTAGCGAAGTGAATGGCGCCGGAAGGCGCGTCGCAGATGGGCCCGCCAACGTGTGCGGGCCCATCACAACCTTCGAGCTACTGTCGTGCCATGCGGCTCGCCCTCGTTCTTGACAACGCCAACATCATTACTGTCGACGACACGCGACCGAGGGCGGGCAGCGTTGCCATCGTCGGTCAGCGCATTGTCGCCGTCGGTGAGGTTGGCGACTTTGCAGGAGCCGATGCTCAGCAGCGGATAGACCTCGGCGGACGGACCGTGGTCCCCGGCTTCAACGATGCCCACAATCACATGCAAGCATTCGGCGCGGGGCTGAACGAGGTTGCGCTGCAGCCCAGTGTCGTCCACTCGGTTGAGGAGATCGTCAGTGCGATTGCCGAGCGCGTCGAACAGACCGATGCCGGTGTATGGGTGATTGGGACCGGCTACGACGACAACAAGCTGGCCGAGCGGCGGCACCCGACCCGCTATGAGCTAGATGCGGTCAGCCCTGATAACCCCGTAGTGCTGAACCACACATCAGGCCACTTCTGTGTCGTGAACACGGCAGCGATGCGGTTGGCCCGAATTGGTGAGGTCGACGTGCCAGAAGGTGGGGTTGTCGCCCTCGGTGATGACGGCCAGCCGAATGGGCTTCTCGAGGAGCAGGCCCAAACCTTGGCCAGGTCGCTTCTTCACCCGCGGGCGGTGGCGGACATGGTCCACAACCTGGGAGCAGCATCGGACGTCTACCTGTCCGAGGGCATCACCAGCTGTCAGGAAGCCGGCGTCGGTGGCATCCTCGGGACCAAAGAACCATTGGAACTGGCGGCGTATCAGCAGGCCCGGCGAGCGCATCGGCTGCGGGTGCGGGTGACCCTGATGCCAT
>CAZSTV010000357.1:0-3624 GCA_964609665.1 uncultured Acidimicrobiaceae bacterium | reverse complement strand
GGTCGAAACCCTCCATGGCGGCGACCATCACCCCGATGACGACGAGCCCTTCGCTTTGGACCTCGGTCTCCACTCCGGATTCGGTGACGAATGGCTGAAGTTCGGCCCGGTGAAAATCTTTGCGGATGGGTCGTTGATCGGTAGGACCGCGGCCATGTTCGAGGACTTTGAGAACGAACCGGGTAACAACGGCTACTTCCAGATGGATGAGGCCAAACTGCATTCGCTCATCACCAAGGCTCACCGTTCGGGCTGGCAGGTGGCCACGCACGCCATCGGCGACCGGGCGGTGTCGTCGGTGCTCGACGCCTACGCAGAAGCACAGCGACTGCTGCCGAGGACCGACCCTCGACACCGGATCGAGCACTGCGGGATGTGTCGAGCCGACGATGTGGCCCGCATAGCCGAGCTGGGAGTCATTCCGGTTCCCCAGGGCCGCTTCATCAACGAAATCGGAGATGGCATGCTCCGAGCCGTTGGCGGTCGGGCGCCCGACTGCTACCGGCAGCGGTCGTTCCTCGATGCAGGTGTGGTGCTTCCTGGCAGCTCGGATCGACCGGTTGTGCAAGGTGCTCCGCTGCTCGGCATTGCCGACATGGTCAACCAGCGCACCGATTCCGGTCAGCCGTTCAACCCACACGAGGCGGTCGGCCCGGATGAAGCGCTCCGATCCTTCACGCTGCATTCGGCGTACGCCGCGTTCGACGAGGCAGACAAGGGCTCCATCGAGGTTGGCAAGCTTGCCGACATGACCGTTCTTAGCCAGGACATCACCGCTATCGACCCGGCCGGGATCGCTCAGACAGCGGTGGAGGCCACCATGGTGGGCGGTCGCTTCGAGTTTGACAGCATCGGGCTGGGCTAGAGTTCTCGGCCAATGGAGCTCACCGTCTTTCCCGCAAAGCTCATCCGCACGATGAACCCCGGATCACCCACTGCGACAGCGGTGGCGGTTGCCGACGGGCGCATTGTGGAAGTCGGCACCATGGAATCGATCCAACCGTGGCTTGATGCCCATCCGCACCAGATCGACGAGACGTTCGTCGACAAGGTCTTGATGCCGGGCTTCATCGACCCTCACCTGCATCCGTCACTGGCAGCCATTCTGTTGCCGATGACTTTCATCACGGCGCTGGAGTGGGAGCTGCCGGACCGCACCGTCCCGGCAACACAGGGTCACGACGCGTACATAGGAGAGCTGCGACGCATCGAGGCGGCGATGACCGACCCCGACGAGCCATTGCACACCTGGGGGTATCACAATCTGTGGCACGGCCCGATGCACCGTGATCTGCTCAACGAGATCTCGGCCACAAGACCGGTCATCGTCTGGCAGCGGTCCTTCCACGAGATATTCGTGAACGATGCCGGACTGGCGTGGCTGGACTTCGACCTTGAACGTTTGGCCCGCCACCCTCAGGTCGACATTCCGGCTGGGCGTTTCTTCGAGTCCGGCAAGCTTCTGGCCACAGCCCGGATGACCGGCTACCTGACCGAACCGGAGCGGTTCCGCAATGGTCTGTCGCTCGCCAAGGCCGCGATCCACGCCGGGGGCCACACCACCATTGGAGATCTCACCGGTTCCTACTTCGATACCGACCAGGAATGGGACATGATGTGCTCGGTGCTGGACACCGCAGACACCCCGTTCCGAATTCAGATGGTCCCGGCAGGCTCACGAGGCATCGGTGGCGCCGCCGGTCTCGATGGTGCGCTTGCGCTGGTTGAGCATCGGGCCGGTCGTAGCACCGATCGGCTGTTCTACCGCAAACATGTGAAGCTGTTCACCGACGGCGGCTTCTACGCTCAGATGATGCAGGTTGGTGACCCTGGCTTCATCGATGGTCACCACGGCGAGTGGATGTTTGCCCCGGAGCAGTTTGAAGAACTGGCCAGACGGTTCTGGCATGAGGGCTACCAGATTCACGTCCACTGCACCGGTGACCTCGGCGTTGACCTGGCGCTCGATGTGCTGGCGACCCTGCAGTGGGAGCGACCGCGGTTTGATCATCGGTTCACCATCGAGCATTTCGGGCTTTCCACCCCGGAGCAGGTCAGGCGAATGAAGGAGCTCGGTGCCATCGTGTCGGCCAACGTCTACTACGTGCACGAACTTGGTGAGGCGTACTGGGCCGGTTCGGTCGGCCATGAGCGTGCGTCGCAGATGGCCCGGCTCGGCACGTTGCAGCGACACCAGGTGACAACGGCGTTGCACTCGGACTTCACCATGGCCCCCGCCCGACCGCTGACCAATGCCTGGGTGGCGGTCAACCGGGTCGGCGAAGGCGGCGCTGTGTTGGCCCCCGAGGAACGAATCGATGTTGACGCCGCCATGCGGGCCATCACCATCGATGCTGCCTATGTGCTTGGAATGGAAAACGAGATCGGCAGCATCCGGGCGGGAAAGAAGGCCGACTTCACCGTGCTGGAGGAAGATCCCTACGACGTTGCGCCGATGGATCTGGCCGACATCGGGATTTGGGGCACGGTCTTCGAGGGACAGCAGTTTCCTCTCTGACTCACAACCAACGCACAGGTACTGCACTCATAGTTGCTCAGATCGTCAGAGAAGACCGCCGCGGTCTCGGTTGGCGACCCCTACATGTCTGACTCGGCCTGGCCGATTCGACCACGACCGCAACACGGAGATGCGAAGATGGCAACTAATCCGCTCACCGCCCGGCAACGATCGAGACGCTTGGTCTCGCTGGTTCTGCTCCTAGCAGCGACCGTTGTGTTTGCCGCCTGCTCCAGCGATGCCGAATCCGTTGATGGCTCCGGGGAAGATGGAGCAATCGTCGAGGAGACCGACACCACGGCTGCAGCGGCCGACGCCACCACCGATGATGACGCGAACGACGGAGACGCCACTGATGGTGACGCCGCAGGCGAGGACGCTTCGGACGAAGAAACCACCGCTGGAGGCGCGACAGACGGCGACACCTCGGACCCAGACGCCAACGACGAGGACACCTCAGACGACGGCACCGGAGACGACACCGGCACCGGCGCCGAGTCAGGTACCGCCGGTGTGGCGGCCGACATCGACGTTGCTGTCGGCTGCGAAGAGATTGCTTCGCTGTTCGGGACCAATGGGTCGGCCAATCCGGACATGGCCGACCCGGAGTCCTCGGCGGTCTGTGACGGCGACACCGTTGTGATCAGCGCCAACGCCATCCCTGACTACACCTACATCGAGACCAGCCCAGGGCCGCCTCGGGCCCAGGACCTGACCTACGAGATTCCCGCCGCACCGACGGTGGCGGCCGCCACCACTGCTGTACCCCTGATCGGCTCTCTCGGAGTCACCCTGGCCGGCATTCCCATATTCGGTCCAACAGAGGGCACTGGCGGAGACGTCGGCTCGATCAACGGCATCCTCATGGAATGCGGTAGCCACAACGGTCCCACCGGCTTCCACCTCCACCTGGTCGGCACCAGCGACACGACGGACTGCGACTTCAGCCCCGAGGAGATCGCATCTGGTCCGCAGTTGCTCGGGTACGCGTTCGACGGCTACCCGATCTACACCGGCAATGACCAGTACACGCCGTCGTGGCAGCTGACGGATGAGTCGCTGTTCGCCACCGACACCTGGGCCGCACACTCCTATGTGGAGGGCTC
>CAZSTV010000356.1:0-4844 GCA_964609665.1 uncultured Acidimicrobiaceae bacterium | reverse complement strand
GCCGTAGATGGAGAACGCGCCGACCACCAGGTCGAACAGCACCGCCGCTTCGGTGGGAGCAGCGGGCACGAACGACAGATACTTGGTGTAGTCGACCGACAGACATGACGGCGCCAACACCTCTCGGAACAGGTCAAGGGCTGCATGCCCACCAATGCCGTCGGCGGTGATGGTTTTCCCGGTAAGTTCCTGCAGCTCCTCAGCGGTCTTGGCATGGCCAAGAGGAATGGGGTCCAACCGGGTCCGCCAGCGCGCAAAGGAGACGATCTCGTCAGCGAGCGCTTCGGTCTCGTCGGTGTAGTCGTGCATCATGGCGACCGGCTCCTGATCACATCGGCTCGGCGTGATGCCGAGCGCTGGTTAGTTCGCCAGCAGAGCGTAGGCGCTGTCGAGGTTGTCCTCATCAACCTCGTCAAGGCCACCCCAGGTGAACAGGCGAGCTCTGGTCGCGGCGTCGGGGAACAGCACGGAGTTCCTGGCGAGCTCGGCGGCTGCACCGCCCCGGCCCAGCAACACTTCCTGCACGCCGACGACCGGTGAGATGTACTGCACCCACTCGGTGATGTTGGCGGCGTTCTCCGGGTCGTACACGAAGTTCATGAACCTGCCAGCAGCCTCGACGTTCTGGGCTCCCGATGGAATGACCATGGTGTCGAACCATTGGATCGCCCCTTCTTCGGGGACGATGAACTGGATGTCTGGACGCTCGGCCTGCAGCAGTGCGACGTCGCCGGACCACGCCATCGCGGCAGCGAGCTGTCCCTGCGCGATCAGCCCCGGGCCTTCCGCGTAGGAGAACGTGCCGATTTGGCCCGAACCCGCCGCATCGATGATTCGATCAAGCGCACTTTGCGCCGTAGCAAGCGTTGGTCGGCTTGGGTCGGCGCCGTTTGCCAACATGGTCAGCCCCACCGCTTCTCTCATCTCCCCGATGAAACCGACCCGGCCCTGCAGGTCGCGGCTGAAGAGATCCTCGACCGATCCGAGCGGCCGTCCGGTCAGCGCCGGGTCATAGGCAATGCCGGTGATGCCGGCCTGCCAGGGCATCTGGTAGCGACAACCCCGGTCCCAAGCGTTGGTTAAGAACGCTGGGTCGATGTTTGCGTGATTGGGGATCACCTCGATGGGGATGCGCTCGACAACCTGGTTGTCGATCATCTGAGCTGCCCGCCAATTGGTCGGCACTACGATGTCGTGCAGCGACTCGTCGTTGGAGGCGATGGCCTCCTCCCTGACAATGTCGAACCCGGTGAGGTTGTCCTCGTAGCGAGTGTCGTAGTTGACGACGAGCCCTTCGTCCCTGGCCCGTGACAGGGTGCCGCCTGCATAGAACGGGTCTCCGGCGCCGTCGACATCTATGTAGTCCGGCCAGGTCAACATGTTGACCTGGATCCTGCCGCCGAGGTCATAGTTGCCGTACTCCGAGCCGGTGGTGCAGCCCGCAAGACCAACCCCGATCCCGGCCGCTCCAAGGCCGAGCAGGAACTGGCGCCTGTCCATTTCTCGACGGGTGGTCATCGAATACACACTCCCCTCATCGATACTCACCGAGTCGACGCTGGATGGCCCAGATGATGAGCAGCGCCGCCAGGAACGGTCCAATGATGGACAGGAACGGCGTGTAGCTCACGGCGGTGGATGCGGTGTCGACGCCGCTGATGAACTGTGAGCGGTTGTCTGACAGCACGCTCTCAATGGCCGTGTTCAGCCCGTTGAATGTTGATAGACCTTCACCCTGGAACAGCGCGACCGCAGCCTCTTGATCTCCGGCCTCGGCCAAGGCCTCGATGTCGCGGGCCGTCGTGCGGTACCGCTCCCAGCGGACCTCCAGGGTCCCGACGGCCGCTTCCTCACGCTCCGAATCAACGATGCCGGACATCTCGCCAATCTTTGTTCCGGTGGTATCGAACAGCGGGTTGAGGTCCGTGCCACTGCCGTTCAGCAGCTTCAGGCTGAGTTCGGACTGCAGGTCAAACGCCGCGGTCTGAATTTCGGACGTCTTGGCGATGGCGTCATACCCACCGGTCGAGGCTTCATCGAGGTTGGTGCCCCGCACAATCGGCCCGACGACCAGGTAGCCGAGCACGGTGGCAATGAGCAGCGTGGCGACGACGAGCAGCGGGTTGAGGATGCGGTTTGTGCGCTGCAGCAGCCCGGCCTGCACCCGAAGCAGGGCGAGCAGTGTCAACACGCCGAGGCCGATGGCGATCCAGGTGAGCAGCCGACCGCTCGCCCGCTCGGTTGCTAACTGGTCCTGCCCACGATCTGTGACGGTGGTGACGGCGGATCCAACATCGTTCTGGACTACCCCGAGGGCCTGTCGAAGCTGGGTTTCGGCGCCCGGCAGGCCGTTGGCATTCGACACTCGGGCCGATTCGACCTGGCCGCTGTAGGTGTTGAGAGAGACGCCTATTTCCTTCAGCGCGTCATGGGCGGCTTCATCCGGTCCGAAGATGGCCGACACCTCTTCGGTTTGGGCGCTCGCCCGTTGAATCGCGTCCTCGTAGAGGTTTCGGCTGCCTCGGTCTTCGGTGCCGGTGGCCTGGGTCGACAGGAAGGCGGCGGTCGCAGCGGTGTTTGCCTCGGCCAGGCTGGCGAAGAGGTCCTGCACCCCGATGAGCGCCGGAGCGGTGTTGTTTGCCGTGGTTTCTGACGCGGAGCGCATGATGAGGCTTGCGACCGAGCCGACGACGGCGAACGCGGCAACGAGGGCGAGGAGGATGACGTTCCACTGCCGTAGAAATGCCGGTGTGCCCCGGAACGATGGAGCGTAGATCGGGCCCTGAGCCGAGCGGGATCGAAGCTCGGTCGCCGCGACGCCGGGCGCGATGGCCTCGGGGGGAGGCAGGGGAGGCTGTTGAACCGCGCTCATAACGCAACCACCATAGGCCACCACTTCGGTTCCCGAGACTGCGGGCCCAGCAAATCCTCAGGTTCATGTCGAGCAACGGACCCGGATGGAGCGCTCGATTACGTTCGCCACGCGGTCTGTGGTCGCGACGACCGCCAACTAGGCTGTACCGCTAGTGGCGTCCTCCAATCAACAAGGTCCGGCCTCTCCCGCGCCGCCGCGGGGACATGGCCTCATGTCTTTGGGCACTGATGTCGTCAGCGCGCTCGATCAGTTTGAGGCCTCGCTGAACAGCTTTCGAACCGGCATGACAGAGATTGAGGCATCTCCCTCCTATCTCATGCTGCAAGATGCGAACGCCACAGGTGAGACCTCTCGCCGGTACGCCAAGGCAGCGGCGGATTCTCAACACGTGTGGCCGTTGATCGAGGCCTGCGGCAACCAGCTGTCTGCGGCCCGGGCTCACCTGCAGACCAAGGGGGCGTCCGGGGCGAACGGCACCGAGCTTCGTCGGCTGCTGACCGAACCGTGGTTTGCGGTCACCACGCTGCCCGGGGGCAACCCGCGGAACTACTCGGTCCAGGAGGCGCTGGCCGAGATCCGTCGCCGGTACCAGGCCATTCGGGCCGGTGTCACCGAGATCGACCAGCTGTGGGTGTCGGTGTTGCCTCGGGTCGAGGCGGCTCGACTGACCCTTGACCGGCTGGAAGCGGAGGCGGCTGACCTCGGGGTGCTTGAGCCGCTGATCGGCCGTGCCCGTGCGCTTGCCGATGACCTTGCCGAGCGTCTTGTCTCCGACCCGGCGAGCGTCAGTGTGCAGGACGGATCAAACCTTGATCTGCAGGTGGCGAATGCCGCCAAGCAGATGGCCACCCTGCGGACCGGGCACGACAATCTGGACAACGATCTAAACGCCACCGAGGAACTCCTGGCGTCACTGCGGGTGTTGCTGGCCCGAGCCGAGGCGGCACGGGCGGAATCGATGGCCAAGATCGTCGAGCCGGAGGGGATCGTCCGCCTCCCGGACGTCAAGTTGCTCGATGGCCCCGATGGGATGGCGGCCAGACTCGACTCACTGTTCGAGAACGCAGCGACCGGGGCGTGGACCCAGAAGCGCAGCCTGCTCGATGCCTGGCTCACCTCAGCACGGAAGCTGGAAGCCCAACTGATACGCGCCGGCGATGCCAACCGGGCCCCGCTGGCGGTGCGGGAAGAACTCCGAGGACGGTTGCGGGCCTACTCGGCAAAGATTGCTGCGACCGGTCGCGCCGAAGACCTCGCCATCACCGAACTGATGGACCGAGCCCGTGAGGAGCTCTACACCGCGCCGACCGACATTGCGGCCGCTGAGAAGGCGATCGCCGAATTGGCCACGAGGATGCGCTCATGACCGCATGCACCGAGAGCGACTGCGGCGGGGCCATCGCCGCCGACGGCTACTGCAACACCTGTGGCGCAAAACCAGATCCGGCCGGTGCCGCCTCGTCCAGAACCGGCTGGCCCGGTACTGCCGCCTCGCCCGGTGCCACAGCCTCGCCCGGTACTGCTGCCTCGCCCGGTGCCGCGTCCGCCGCTGCGGCTACCAGTCCGCCCGCTTCGCAACCTCACGCTCATCCGCCGCCCGCTCATCGCAGCGGCGAGGCGGGCGGCCCGAGCATTGGTTCGGTGTGCGGTCGCAACGGCTGCACCGGAACGGTGGCCGCCGATGGCTACTGCGATACGTGTGGCCTGGCGCCAGCGACCGAATCTGCCGGCGGTTCCGCTGGCTCGGGTGATAGCGGTTCTGGCGCGGCTGCAGCTGCTCCGGCGGCGATGATTGCTGACCCGGTAAGTCACGAAGCGGTGTCGTGGGGGGCCCCCCCTCGTGCTCCGCGGGCTTATTTCAAGAGATGAAGGAGCCATCATATCCGGGTCCGGCGTGCGCGGATGAGAAGGGCGAGGCCGATGAGGATCATGGGAAGCGAGAGGATTTGACCCATAGACAGACCGAAAG
>CAZSTV010000355.1:0-4932 GCA_964609665.1 uncultured Acidimicrobiaceae bacterium | reverse complement strand
TTGCATGTGTTAAGCACGCCGCCAGCGTTCATCCTGAGCCAGGATCAAACTCTCCATTAGAGAATCGTTTGTGCAACCCCTTGCTTCGTGCCTGAGAAACGTAGTTTCTCACGCAACTCCGCAGGAGTTGCACAGATCCGTGTTGCCGAATCGCAGATGCCAATCCACATTCGGCGGCTCCGGTCGACAAAGGAAAGTCGAATTCGGAGCCAGGCTTATTTCTTTGTGACGGGGTATCGATACATGCATCCTCACTGACAAGCTTGCGCTCACCGATGATTCAGCATTGGCTGTACAGATACTCCGCACACGCTGCGTACATCCTCTCTTCCGTTTTCAAGGAGCTGTGAACTAAGCAGATCTGAGATCTACGTGAGTTCCGGGACCCTGGTGAGAGTCCCGCCCGCAGCAGAGAAGGCCCATTAAGCGAATCCGATTCGCAGATTGCTCTGCGCCTGGGAATCGCTCGAACGTGGGCCGAGCAACATACGGGGCTGGCCTCAGTGCGGTTCCGATCCAACAAGCTTGTGCTTGGACTAGATCGTGCCGTTGAGGCGAAGATCTACGTTAACTCCAGATCCTCCGTTGTGCAACCTCTTTTGGGAGGTTTTGGTGGTTCTTGGTGCGGGGTTAACGCAGGTGCGAGCATGATCATACAGCACGCCGACGCGATGCGACGCATCGTGCGAGATTCTTGGTGTGATCCCGTTCACAGGCTGCTCGAGAGCCGCCCTCCACTACAGCGAGAGCAGGCGCGAGCGATGGTCTGCCAGCTGCGCTGCTAGCCCCCAAAGTCCAGCAGATAGATCGACTTCTTGCCTTTGCGGACCAGGCAGAACCGCTCGTGGAGCAGCGCCGACCGATCGAACGAGGCATCGGCGGTGACCTTGGCATCGTTGACGGCGATGCCGTTCTGCTTCAGCAGGCGAGCGGCCTCGCTCTTGGACGCCGCCACCCCGGCCTCGACAAGTACTGGCACCAGGTTGTCAGAATCATCGAGAACGGCCCGGTCAAGGGCTGTCGTTGGGATCTCGCCGGACAACATTGCGAGCGTTGCCGATTGCAACGCGCCGACCGGGCCGCCGAAGACCGCCTCCGATGCCTCAACGGCCGAAGCTGCTGCCTCGGCGCCGTGCACAAGGGCGGTCAGTTCATTGGCGAGCAGGCGTTGGCCAAGGCGTTTGTGTGGTGCTTCGTCGTGTTCGGCGACGGCAGCCTCTGTGTCTTCCACCGATAGGAACGTCAGCCACAGCAGGAGCTTGCGGACCTCGTCATCCTCGGCCTGTATCCACGACTGGTAGAACCGGTACGGCGACATGAGTTCCGGGTCGAGCCAGATGGTCTCGCCGCTGGCGGTTTTGCCGTACTTGGTGCCATCTTTCTGTAGCAGCAGTGGCCACGTCAGCGCATGTGCCTTCTCGGAGGTGCGACGCCTGATCAGATCAACACCAAGCGAGATGTTCCCCCATTGGTCCGAACCGCCGATCTGCAGCTCACAGCCTTCATTCTCGTACAGCCATAGAAAGTCATGGGCCTGGAGGAGCATGTAGGTGAATTCGGTGAACGAGATGCCATCCTCGCCCTCCATACGGTTCCTCACCGACTCCTTGGCCACCATCTGATTGACCGTTGCGTATTTGCCGACGTCTCGAAGGAAGTCGAGCAGGGAAACCGACACCGTCCAGGCCCGGTTGTCGAGCAGCTTGGCCGGGTTGGGGACGTCCTCGAACTCCAGAAACTGGCGCAGCAGCGGGACGATTCCCGCGAGGTTTTCGGCCAGGGCGTCATCATCGAGCAGATTGCGCTCCGCCGACTTGCCTGACGGGTCCCCGATCATCCCGGTCGCGCCGCCTGCGAGAGGCAGTGGCTTGTGGCCCGCCATCTGGAAGCGCTTGAGCGTCAGCAGACCGATGAGGTTGCCGACATGCAGGCTGCGGGCGGTGGGATCCACGCCGTAATACACGGTGACCGGGCCCTCGTTGAGACGTTCGGCCAGTGCGGATCGATCGGTGGTGTCGTGGATGAGACCGCGAGCAGTTAGATCGTCCAGAAGTCGTGGATCGGTGGACATCGTGCCAGCTTAACGGCCCTCCGTCTGGCCCTAGTACGAAATACGTCCAGTACCCTTGGGCGTGTACTTCGCCCCTCGGATTCGGGCTCGATGGCCCCAACCGATCACGATTGGACCAGCACGTGGAATCGCAGGACGGCTCGGGTCTGAAGACCCACAACAATACTGAGGTCAACAGTACTGTGGTCGACGATGACGTCTTTGGCGACGGCCCCCCGGCACCGCCCGCCTCTCCGCTCCGCTGGATGTTTCGGGCCATCGCTGGACTGGTGATTGCTGCCAGCTTCGGGGTGTGGGTCTACGCCTATTCGGGCTACGCAGATCGCGAGACCCCAGATCTGCTCGGCGACCGAGCCCTGGCCGAAGAAGCAGAGACCATTTGCGCCGCGGCGCTCGCCGACGTTGCCACCATGCCAAATGCCCTCGACGCGGTGGACGGAGCGGACCGGGCCGGCCAGATCCGCCAAACCACAGCGCGCTTCGACACAATGGTGACAGAGCTGGAAACCCTGAACTTCTTCGACGAGCGTGACCGAACGATCTTCACCGCTTGGCTCAGCGACTGGCGGGTCATTCTTTCGGACCGCCTCGTCTACGCCGATGCCATCGCAGCAGATCCCGAGGCACAGTTCTATGTCTCAGACATCGGTGTGACCGAGCGCCTCGACAAGCGCCTCACCCGGTTTGCCAACACCAACCTCATAACGTCCTGCGCGGCGCCAACCGACGTGGGCTGAACTGGCATGCGGACCCCCGAAGTTCGACTCGTTGGCGGCGTCGTTGTGGACCGAGGCCGCCGCACCACCGGAAACGTCGCGTTCCGGGGCGACAAGATTCTCGGGGTGGACGCGGCGAACGAGTCCGTCACCGAATCGCCGGCGATCGACGCCGAAGGCCTTCTCATATCGCCAGGGTTGATAGATCTACAGGTCAACGGTGGCTACGGCCTCGACCTGGCAACAGACCCGGAGTTGCTGTGGGAGTTGGCGGACCGTCTGCCGACAACCGGCGTCACTTCTTTCCTGCCAACGATCGTTTCGAGCCCACCGGAGGTGACCAAGCGGGCGATGTCCGCCATCGCCGCCCGACCCGAGAATCACCTCGGGGCGGAGCCACTGGGGCTGCACTTCGAGGGACCGATGCTGAACGTCGAACAACCAGGCGCTCATCGAGACCAGTACCTGCGCTCCCCTGGCACCGACGTGATCGACAACTGGTCACTGAGCAACGGCGTTGCGCTGGTCACGCTGGCACCGGAACTTCCCGGTGCGATCGACGTGATTGAGCAACTGGTGGCCAGAGATGTTGTGGTCTCAGCGGGCCATAGCGCTGCCACCGCGGACGAAGCAGCCAAGGCTGTCGGCGCCGGGGTCACCATGGTGACCCACCTCTTCAACGCGATGACGCCGATGCATCACCGCTCCCCCAACCTGGCGGGCCTGGCCCTTGCTGATCGCAACATCGTCGCAGGCGTGATCGCCGACGGGATACACGTCGACCCGGTGATGGTGGCCACCGCCTGGGCGGCGAAGGGCATGTCTCGCCTGGCCCTGGTGACCGACGCGGTAGCGGCGATGGGCATGGGCCATGGCAGCCACAGCTTTGGAGAACAACGGGTGGTGAGCGACGATGCGGGCGTTCGCCGTGAGGATGGCACCCTGGCCGGCACCAACCTGACGCTCGATCAGGCGTTCCGACAGCTCATGGCCTTCACCGGTTGTTGGGCCGAGGAGGCGCTACACACCGTCACCGCAACGCCGGCCATGGTCCTCAACCGCAGCGACCGAGGAATAGTCGCACCCGGAACCACTGCCGATCTGGCGCTCTTCGACGATGAGCTCAATGTGGCCATCACCATCTGCCGGGGCCGCGTGGTCCATGTGGCCGAGGGTCACCACCATCGCTTTCCTGCAGAGCTGGCGGGGTCGATCCCTCCGGCTAGCTGATCAAACCCGGCCCGGCGACAAGTGCCGCCGTAGCGAGTGCCCGACCGAGCGCTCGAGGCAGTTCTGGGGATGCGGTCACGACGGGGTCATCGATGTCGACCCAGCGAGCGCCAAGCGCCTCATGGTTGTGGTCAACCAGGGCGTTTGGGGGCGTGAGCACAAGGAACCGCACGTCAAGGTGGACATGTTCCGGCTCATCACCACGGGCGGGAATGGTGTGGACATCCAGATCGATCGCCGGTGTCACCACCCGCAGACCATCAATCCCGGTCTCCTCCTCGGCTTCGCGAAGCGCAACGGCGGCGAGGTTGCCGTCACCGTCGGCATGTCCGCCGGGTTGCAGCCATCGGTCGAGCTTGGCGTGATGGAGCAGCAACGCCTGGCTGCGACCGGGGTCTACCACGAGGGCTGAGCCGGTCAAGTGCCCGTCGAGACAGGTCCGGTGCAGGGCATCCGGATGCTCATCGCAGAACGCAAGAATCTCCGCTCTGGCAGCGACGGTTTCCGGATGATCAAGGTTCGCTGCCTGCAGATGATTGACCGCTTCGGAGAGGTCATCGAAGCGGTTGTCGAGCGCATCGCTGCCCGGCTCGAGAATGGTGAAAGTCACGCTGCAGCCTATCGGCGCGCCCGGTGGCGGAAGACGGGAGCCTCATAGGAGTAGTGCGCTCGGATTATCCGCACCCGCTTCTCGCGGCCGATATGTCAAGTAACGACAGGTGTGAGGAGCGGCGAGATGAGACGTGTTCAGGCCTTTTCAGTTGCGTTAGTGGCGACGTTGGCAGGGGTGATGGTGATGGTGACGTCACCGATCTTGGTGCTGAACCCTGCCCCGCAGTCGGTGTACGCGCCCACGGTGATCACGGTGCGGGCCAGTGGCGACCAAGGCACCGAAAACATCGAACTCAAAATCAA
>CAZSTV010000354.1:0-4934 GCA_964609665.1 uncultured Acidimicrobiaceae bacterium | reverse complement strand
CGAAGGCAACGATGCCGATGCCGGACCGATCACGTTCGACGAGCTGAACGCCACCACCCCCGATGCATTCCTCGCATCGGCCGCCGCCAACGGATCGGGCCCAGAGAGCGGCGAAACCCACACGCCGCAGGGCCTGGTCGACCACGACCACCAGTGATGTTGCGCTGATCGCCGACGATCAGCTGCAGATCTGAGGGGGCGCCCCGGGCTTCGGCCCGGGGCGTTGCTGTGTCCACGCTCGGCGATACGCCAAGATCAAGGCGATACGCCAAGATCAAGGCGACCCCCTTAGCCTGTAGGCAATGATGGCAATGCACATGATGTGGCCCCGGGATCCGAATTCGGTGAAGGGAGCGAAGATCGAACGGCGCTCAGCCGCTCGCGTCTGGAACTTCGCAAAGCCCTATCGACCACAGGTCATTGGCTTTTTGGCCACCGTCATCTTCCAGGCGATACTTGGTCTCGTACCGGCGCTGCTGTTTGGGCGCATCATCGACAGTGCCATCCCGAACGAAGACAAGGGTCTGCTAAGCCTCTTCGCTATCGCCATTGTCGTCGCAGCGTTGCTGCAGGGCATCGTCGGCCTGGGGGAGCGGTACTGGTCCTCCCGCATCGGTGAAGGCGTCATCTATGACCTGCGGGTTGCCCTGTTTGATCACGTGCAGCAACTCCCTCTTGCGTTCTTCACCAGAACACATACCGGGACGCTGACCAACCGGCTGAACAACGACGTCATCGGTGCCCAGCGGGCGCTGACCGCCACGCTCGGCACGGTGGTGTCCAACGTGATCACGTTGGTCACCACACTCATCGCCATGTTCATTCTGGAATGGCGGCTGACCTTTCTTGCACTGGCGCTGACCCCGTTCTTCGTGCTCCCGTATCGGCGGATCGGCCAGATTCAACAGTCGATCACCCGGGAGTCGATGGACCTCAACGCCAGCATGAACTCCACCATGACTGAACGCTTCAATGTGGCGGGCGCGCTGCTGGTCAAGTTGTTCGGCCGTGGCGACGATGAGCTGGACCTGTTCTCGGCCCGGGCTGCCAGGGTCCGTGACATCGGTGTTCGGTCAGCCCTTTTCACCAGGGGTTTCATGACCGCCCTGTCGATGCTCGGGGCGATCGGCACGGCGCTGGTCTACGGTCTCGGCGGACTGTTCGCCATCAACGGCAGCTTCTCGGTCGGTGAGCTTGCGGCCATGGGTCTTCTGGTCGGGCGGATCTACATGCCGCTCACCGGGTTGACCAACGCCAGGATCGACGTGCTGACGGCACTCGTTTCCTTCGACCGAGTCTTCGAGGTGCTCGACGCTCCGAGTCCGCTGCGGGATTCTCCCGACGCCGCCCCCCTTGTTGGCCCGAAGGGCAAGATTGAATTCGCCAACGTCTCGTTCCGCTATCCCCGCTCCAACGAGCTGATCGTCCCCGGTCTTGAAACACCGGGATCAACCGCGGATGAAGATGACGTGCCGCCGGTGCTGCAAGACCTGTCGTTCACCATTGAGCCCGGCGAGCTGGTTGCCGTCGTCGGCCCGTCCGGCGCAGGCAAGACCACGCTCACCTCACTGATCCCACGGCTGTATGACGCCACCGAAGGCACCGTCCTGGTCGATGGTCATGACGTGCGGGACCTCACCCAATCGTCGCTGCGGGAAGCCATCGGTGTTGTGGTGCAGGACCCCCACCTCTTCCACGAATCAATCGGCGACAACCTGCGCTACGCCAAGCCGGACGTGACCGAGGAACAACTGCGAGACGTCTGTCAATCGGCCCAGATCCTTGACGTGATCGACCAACTCCCCGGCGGGTTCGACACGGTGGTCGGTGAGCGTGGCTACCGGATGTCCGGTGGTGAGAAGCAACGCCTGTCGATCGCCAGGATGCTGCTGAAGGACCCGTCGATGGTGATTCTGGACGAAGCCACAAGCCACCTCGACTCCGAAAACGAGGCGCTGGTGCAAGAAGCGCTGGCCAAGGCACTGCACGGCCGATCTGCGGTGGTCATCGCCCACCGGCTCTCGACCATCACCCAGGCCGACCAGATTTTGGTGCTTGAGGCCGGACAACTGGTGGAACGCGGAACCCACAGCGAGCTGCTGAGCGCCTCGGGCCTCTACGCCGACTTGTATCTCCGGTTGGTTCGCGACGAAAGTTGACCCGGAGTACGCTGCGGCGGCAGAGGCGACGCACCGACAACGACCGCTACGGGATTGATGTACACGAATGAGCGATGAACTTTGGCAGATGTCGGCCGTGCAGCAGGCACGACTGGTCCAAACGAAGAAAGCCTCCGCACGGGAGATGCTCGCATCGCACCTGGCCAGAATCGACGAGGTCAACGAGACGCTCAAAGCCGTTGTCGGCATGGACGCCTCGGTGGCCGAAGCAACGGCAAGCAAGATCGATGAGACCATCGCCTCCGGCGGCAAGGTCGGACCACTGGCCGGGCTCATCACCGCTCACAAAGACCTGACAGACACCGCGGACTTCGTCACCACCTACGGCTCCACAACCTACGCGGGCCACCGGCCGACCAAGAACGCGCTGCTCGTCGACATGATGGCTGCCGCAGGTGCGGTCGCCATTGGCAAGACCAACACCCCTGAATTTGGTGCCGGGTCTCACACCTTCAACCGGGTGTACGGCACCACCCGCAACCCCTACAACACCGAGCTCACCGCCGGTGGTTCGTCGGGCGGTGCCGCCGTGGCGCTTCGAGCGGGGATGGTGTCGCTTGCCGACGGCAGCGACCTTGGCGGTTCCCTCCGCAACCCGGCGGCCTGGAACAACGTCGTTGGCTTTCGTAACTCGCCAGGGGTGGTGCCCGGCGTCGGTTCCCGCAACGCCTGGAACCCCATGCCCATTCAAGGGCCGATGGCTCGCTCGGTCGATGACCTGGTGATGATGCTGCGAGTACTGGCCCAGTACAACCCGGCCGACCCGCTCAGCCAGCAACTGCTGCTGCCACCATCTATTAGCCCGCCGCGTCGTGCCCCACGGGTTGCCTGGAGCAGGGATCTGGGCGGCCTGCCCATCGAGCAGGAAATTCTGGACGTGCTCGACACGTTTCGTTCCGACATGGACGTGCTCGGCTGGGAGATCACCGACGCAGAACCGGACTTCACCGGAGCGGATGAGGCGTTCATCACCCTGCGGGCGTTCCTGTTTGCCGAACGGGCCGAGGCCATGGCATCGCAGATGTCGGAGTTGAAAGACACCCTGCGGGACGAGATTGAGCGTGGGGTGGCGCTGACCGGCGCGGAGATCGTCGCCGCCTACACCCAGCTAGACACCATCCGGAAACGTGCACTCAACTTCTTTGGCGACTACGACCTGCTGATCGCTCCGGTCACCCAGGTCTCGCCGTTCCCGTTTGACGTTGAATACCCGACCGAGGTCAACGGCATGCCCATGGGTTCATACGTGGAATGGATGCGGTCGTGTTGTCGGATCACCGCAACCGGCTGCCCGGCGATGTCGCTCCCCGGTGGGTTCACCGCCGATGGCATGCCGGTTGGTGTGCAGCTCATCGCTGCGCCCAACACCGACGTCGGATTGCTGGAGGCCGCAAAGGCCATTGAGGCCACCACCGGTCACGGTGCACGAGGTCCCGATCTGTGATGCCCGTCGGCGCCGATGCGCTTTCTCACCTGCGGATCTGTGACTTCACCGGTCAGCTGGCGGGAGCCGGAGCCACACGGTGGCTCGCCGCGTTCGGGGCCGAGGTCATCAGGGTGGAAGATCCGCTCAATCAGGGGGCGTGGGACATCCTTCGGGGATCGCCCCCGTTCAAAGACGACCGTCGGGGAATTGAGTTCGGGTCCGGGTTCAACAACCACAACGTCAACAAGCTCGGTGTCACCATCAACCTTCGGACCGAGGAGGGTCGTGCCCTTGCCTCGGAACTGGTCGCTGTCAGCGATGTTGTGTCGGAGAATTTCGCCGCCGGGGTGATGGACCGCCTCGGTTTTGGCTACGAAGATTTGTGCGCGCTCAAGGCCGACATCGTCTACGTGTCGAACTGCGGGTTCGGTCAAACCGGCCCGTACCGGGAGTTCAAATCCTGGGGCCCGATCGCTCAGGCCGTGTCGGGGTTGACCCACAGTTCCGGTCACGCCGAGCAACCGCCTGCCGGGTGGGGATACTCCTACATGGATCACACCGGCGGCTACTACATGGCGATGGCCATCATGATGGCGCTGCTCCACCGCGACCGCACCGGTGAAGGACAGTGGGTGGATCTGAGTTGTACCGAAGCGGGCGCAAACCTGCACGGCGCAGACTTGCTCGACTGGTCGGTCAACGGCCGCTCGCTGCGAGGCCCAGATCTACCGGACAGCAACCACAGCTCCTCGCCGCCAATGGCACCCCACGGCGTGTATGGCTGCGCGGGGGAGGACAACTGGGTCGCCATCTCGTGTCGGGACGACCATGACTGGCGCAGCTTGAAGTCGGTCATCGGGACCGAGGCCGCTGAGCTTGGATTGTCGAGCCCGTCGTTCGATGAGCTGTCTTCCCGGCTGGCAGACCAACAGGTGCTGGATGACGGGCTAGCCCGCTGGTGCGCCACCCGGAGTCGCTGGGATATTCAGAACGATCTTCAGGCGGTCGGCGTGCCTGCGGCGGCGGTTACCCGCCCCGGCGAACGCATCGACGGTGACATTGCCACCGGGTCCCGTGACCTGTGGCCCATGGTCGAGCATCCGGAGATGGGTGGCGTGCGGGTCGATGGGATCCCAGTATCCATGACGGCCACCGACTGGTCGATCCAGGACGCGGCGCCAACCCTTGGCCAGCACAACCACTATGTGTTTGGCGAACTGCTCGGGCGATCCAGCACCGAGTTGGAGCAGCTCGAAGACCAGGGGGTGATCTAGTGGACGCGTTGGAGACCACCCACCCGACGCCGCCGGTGCAGCCCGGCCCTGGAC
>CAZSTV010000353.1:0-4960 GCA_964609665.1 uncultured Acidimicrobiaceae bacterium | reverse complement strand
TTGGATGCGACGCTCCCGACCGAACTCGAAGCCGAGTTCGAAGTTGCCGAAGATGATTTCACCGACACTACGGAACTGTTAGCGGACGTGACCAGCGCCGCCGACCACCTCGGCGCCACCAATCAACGCATCGAGCAGATCGCCGGTCCCCTGCAGTGGGCGGGCGGCATCGGCACGGAGTATCCCGCCGATCTGACCAAAGCGGTCTCAGCATTCGAGGACGGGAACCTTCCACTGGCGACCCGTCGCAGCATCGCCATCGACGAGGACATCGAGCAGTTGAGAACGCGTGGCGCCATCCGGATAGCCATTGTGGTCACCGCAGTACTGGTCATTCTTGTCATCATCATCTTGCTGATCCGGCGACGACGCAGGAAACGCCGCAACGCCATGGCAACCGGCGTTGAGGTGCCAACGACCGCCAACGCTGCCTTCATCCCGCCGGCCGAGTGGGAGCCACCGTCGCCGGTCGTCCAGTAGCCCACGCACTGGCGCTGTGTTGGCCATGACACAACAGCGCTGACTATGTCGTTTCGACCAGCGCCTTCCAGAACATCACCTTGTCATCGCCGGGCCCATAGAACTGACGGATCCGAGCCTCTTCGTCATAGCCAAGCTTGACGTAGAACTCTCTGGTCTTTGCGTACTGCTCCGTGGACGATGTCTCCACGATGAGCACCCGGGCGAGTTGCTCACCCTTGGCACGAAGCTCCTCTTCGGCCCGAGCCATCAGTGCCGTGCCCGCTCCTCCACCCTGGCGAGGCGGGTCAACCGCTATGAAGTAGAGGTTCCACATCCTGTCCGAGAACGGCTCGGGCGCGTAGTTGGCGGCCGCCTGCACCGTTCTGTCGCCATCTTCCAGGACAAGCCATTGATGGCCCTCCATCGAGCCGTCCCAGAAGCCAGCGAGCATCTCGTCGAAGAACGCTACCTCGTCCACCGTGAACATCTGCGCGGCAACCGCTATGGCCTTTATCCGCTCCAGGTCAGCAGGTTCCGCAACTCGGATCGTGTGCATAGGTCCAGCACCGTAGGCCAGTCCGGACGGCGGTGCAGTGGAGTTCTCGGCGTCGGCACTATCTAACTGGTCCGGTCAGGCGGAGGGAGCGTTGTCGATCAGCGTGACGATGGCATCCGCGGCGCGGCGTGCAGCGTCCTCCACGCTCAGTCCGATCACGTCGGTCCATTCGAACATCGCCGCCGATGACGAAAGCAGCAACACCTGGTCACACAACTGTTCATGCGCCACTGGTGACAGGTCACCCCGCACCGAACCGAGCAGCTCGGAGGTGATGGCCCGATGACGAGGGGCGCGCTGTTGGCGCATGGACCGACCTTCCTCGCCCTGGTGTTGAGCACGCAGGAACGGCGCAACCGTTTGCAGGTTGGTCCACGCTGCGATCAACCAGTCCTCGATCTCTTCGAGCGTCTGGGGCGGAGCAAGGACCTCGACCTGGTCTGCCACCTGGGCCAGCCGGCTCACCAGGTCTTGCCGGTTCGGAAAGTAGCGGTACAAGGTTCGCAGCGCTACGCCGGAGCGCTCAGCAACCTCTGGGACCGTAAAGTCGATGGCGCCACGCTCTTCGACAATTTCGACCGCGGCCGCAACGATGCGCTGTTCGACCCGTCGCCGATTCTCTTCTCGCACCGAAGGGCGCTGTTCGTCTACCACCGGCCGATCATACCGCCAGTGACGTCACACTGACATGTGCATGCAGTATTGTCATGTCCATGCCGTTTTCTTAAGCTCGCTCCATGGGACAACTCAGTGTGAGCGCAACCACCGTCATCGAGATGCCTGCCGCGATCGTGCGGCAGCAGTTCAGCGACGTTGAACACCACGACCTGAATCGAGTCCACCGAGGCGTCCGCTTCGAGATCATCGAAGACGGTGTGGACCAGTGTCGGTATCTGCAAGTGACACGGGTGGGCCCGGTCGCCCTACGGCAAGAGCTGACACTGCACCGGACACCCGATGGGCCACTGGCGAACACGGTCGAGCGCGGACAGTTCGCCGGAGGGTCGATTTCATTTGACATCGAGCCAACCGGACCGGAGCAGTGCACGGTGAGAGCCACCGTCGTCGGTGCCGTACCCCGCTGGCAAGTGCCCGCACAACCACTCATGCGGCGGATGATCGAGCGCAACCTCGCCATCGCACTCGCGGAAGACAAGGCGGACATCGAGTCGGGCGGATACCAACCGGCAGACGGCGCTCCCTTACCGAGCGCCGTGGCGGCCGCCGATGACGAGCGATGAACTGTGACGCCTCCTCCCCCCTCCCCGACTAGCGAACGGACTGCAGGCGTCGCCGAGTTCTTTGACCAGTTCGACATCGCGTTTGGAACCTTCGACGGGGCCGAGATTGCCAAACGCTATGCGGAGCCATATGTCGCCTGTCGCTCCGATGGGACGGCGGCCACCTTCGATTCGAGCGAAGAAACGGCACGCTACTTCCAAGGGCTGCTCGACGAGTACTACGCGATGGGTGTGCGATCGTGCCGACACCGAGATGTTGACGCGGTTCAGGTCGGCGAGAACCATCGACTAGCGACAGCAACCTGGGAGCTCTGCGATGACGCCGAGAACATCGTGACGACGTGGCGCGAGTCGTACGTCCTCGTCGGCGCCGCCGCACCCTTGCATGTTCGCAGTTCGATCGACCACTAAGCCCCGGGCAGAATGGTCAGCGGTGATGGTGGTGACCACCCGTGGTGGGCCCGGCGGGGCTCGAACCCGCGACCGAGCGATTATGAGTCGCTTGCTCTAACCAACTGAGCTACAGGCCCCAACTACGCCAGCCTAGCCTACGGATTCTGGCAGCTCGCGCTGAGTTTTGGTGGAGAGCACCCGTATCGGCCAGCATGGCCGCTATGGCTCCTAACAACTCCGGTCCCCTCAACGGTGTTCGCATCCTTGACCTGACAACGGTGGTCATGGGTCCCTTGGCCACACGGGCGCTTGCTGACATGGGGGCGGACGTCATTCGGGTGGAGTCGCCCGCCGGTGACTTCATGCGGGACTTCGAGCCGAAGCGGTCTCCTCAGATGAGCGCGTTTTCCATGAACGTCAACCGCAACAAGCGCTCGGTCGCCCTTGACCTCAAGTCTGAAGCGGGCCGTGATGCCCTGCTGGATCTCGTCGAGACCTGCAATGCCTTTGTCACCAACCTGCGGCCCCGGGCACTCCAGTCGCTGCGACTGACCGACGCTGACCTGCGAGCCAGACGCGAGGACCTGGTCTACTGCTCCGCAACCGGCTTTGGCAGCGACGGCCCGTACGCCGAGAAGGCCGCCTACGACGATGTGATTCAGGCCGCCTCCGGCCTGGCGTCGATGTTCGCCTGGATGAACGACGAGCCGGCCTACATCCCAAGCATCGTGGCCGACAAGGTCGCCTCGCTCCACATCACCTACAGCGTCGCCGGGGCGCTCTACAACCAGGCGGTGAACGGGCAGGGCGAGTTCATCGAAGTCCCCATGGCCGAGTCGCTGGCGTCGTTCAACCTGGTCGAGCATCTGGCGGGCCACACCTATGAGCCTCCCGTCGGTGAGTTCAGCTATCTGCGTCTGCGGACCAAACACCGCAAGCCCCGCCGTTCGGCCGACGGCTGGGTGTGCCTCCTCCCCTACAGCGACCAGAACTGGGCGGACTTCTTCCGGCTGTCCGGTCTTGACCACTACGCGGATGATCCACGGTTCGCCACGGTCAACGCCAGAATCGAAAACGTCGACGCGCTGTACGCGCTGCTGCAGGAGGTCGTTGGCACCAAGACAACAGCGGAGTGGATGAAGCTCTGCGACGACCATTCGATCCCAGCCGCACCCGTCGTCGATCTGCAAGACGTGGCCGATGACCCCCACTTCGAAGCGGTGGGCCTGATCGAACACCACGAGCATCCCACCGAAGGCCCGTACCGGGTGGTTCGGGACCCGGTGCGGTTCCGCTCCGGCAACCCGGGGTTGTACCAGCACGCCGCAGGGCTCGGTGAGCATACGGCAGAGGTGCTTGGCGAAATCGGTTACGGCGACGACCAGGTGCAACGGATCGTTGACGGCAGCTGAGCACCGCCATCACCGCTACCGCTGACACGGGCTAGAAGCTGGAGAATCCTCGTTTGAAGTCGTCGCTGCTGCGAACAATGTTGCTCAGATCGCCGTCGGTTTCTGACAGGTCGCCCAGCGCTGCCAATCGGCCATAGCCCCGGAAATGACTCTTCGCCATGTCGATGGCAAGCTCCGGCAATGCGACCAAACGATCGACCCAGCGGGCCACCGCTGCATCGAGTTCATCATCGGGCACACACTCGTGGGCCAAACCCCACTCGGCAGCGGTGCTACCACTGACCCGCTCCGACAGCATGATGTACTGCCTGGCCCGGGCCATCCCAATCTCCTGAATCCGGCGGGGCGTGCCCGCCCACGGCAAGGGGGTGCCGAGTTCAACCTCTGGCACCCACCATTGGCAAGATTCGGTGGTGACCCGGAAATCACACGAGGTGGCGAAGCACGAACCGCCACCTACGGCATGGCCGTGCACCCGGGCCACCGTCGGAAGTGGGCATTCTTCAATTGCTCTGGTGGCCCGTTTCCCCAGCTGGTTACGGTATCGCTCTTCTCGAAGTGAGCCCGCCGGTTCGATCTGTTCACGGCGGTCGGCACCGGCGCAAAACGTTGAGCCGCGCCCGCCAAGGACGATGACCCTTGCATCAAACTCGGTGGCGGCGGCACCAAAGAAGTCTCCGACTTCGGTGATCATCTGCTGGTCATGCGCGTTGCGCTTGTCCGGCCTGTTCAACCAGACACGCAGCACCGGCCCGTCCCGTTCCACCTCCAAGCGTTCGTACGTCATCGGTCAGTCCTCGGTCCCGATCTGCACAATGACTTTGCCAACCGCGGTCCGGTCATCAAGGGCTCGAAATGCTTCAACGCCGTCATCGAGACTGAAGACGGGACCGATC
>CAZSTV010000352.1:0-4978 GCA_964609665.1 uncultured Acidimicrobiaceae bacterium | reverse complement strand
GTGCCGACGTTGGTCATGCCGGACATCTCACCGACGATCTCAATCGAGTCGTTGAACCAGATGAACGCCCCGGTGTGCATTCCCCGACTTTCGGCCGTTGGAAGGTTGAAGGCGTGGACCAGTTCCCGGACGATGAACACGCCGTCGAGGCGCTGCCCGACCTCTGAGTCGCAGGGGTCGTGACTGAGGACCTCAAGCCTCAGCGTGTGATCGGTCTTGAACGTGGTGCACGGCGGCTGCTCGCACTCCTGACGTTCGGACTTGAGTAGGTGGAGTTCTCCTCGCAGATTCTTCGAGACCGGTTCCAGGCACATGCGCTGGTGCCAGAGCTTCGAGGCGTCGTCAAGGTTCTTGCATGGCCAGTTGGCCAGGGTGTTGCTCATGTCGATTTCTCCTGAGTCGGACGAGCGGCCCACTGCCGATCGCTCCTGTCAGGAAGAAGTACGAGTCACCAGAACAAATACGAACTGGAGGTCTCACCCAGTGTGTTTTTGGTCACGGACCGACGAGCGGTGTCGCTAGGAGACCAGCGCCACTCCGGCCGGCGTCGCGGCAGCGTGTTTGCGCAGCGCTCGATCAAGCAACTTTGCATCACCGAGCCGTCGCCGCAGCTCTCGCTCAAGTCCGGCGATCGGGTAGAGGTTCTGCGGCGAGCGGGCGTCCTTGTGGGCCTCACTTGCGAACCGCGGCAGCGCGCCGGTGATTTGATCGGCCCGATCGGCGGCGTCACTCACGTCGCCGAGTCCCGGAAGCTCGACCCGAACAACGCCACTCATCGAGTGACTCTTTGGACCGGGAAGGCGCATGTACCACGACCAGTGCGACATCTCGCCTCCGATGTGGAAGATCGGTGTTCTGTCGCCTGGTTCGAGGTCTGAGATGACCGCCTGATGGGCCTCGGCTTCCAGGTACTGCACGTGCTGCGATTTGATGTAGCCGGCGGCGTTGGCGCCGTCGCGCACACCGAGTGGGCCGTCGAAGACCACAAGGCCGGGCTCGGCCAGCTCGTCGGCTAGCGACTCTTCCACCTTGGACATGTGGCCGTGCACCGCAAGGTACAGCGCTTCGTCGCTGGCGACCGGTAGCGGCCGGAGGTCGTAGCGGGCCGCGGCCCCAAGTCCAGGTCCGAGTTCCAGTGCCTCGGCGTTGGTGGCCGATGTGAACAGTGCCCGCTCCACCACCACCGTCTCGATGGTGGCTTTTCCCGGTGCGCAGCGAACCGCTCCGGCGGCAACCGAGGCGCACACCCCGGGCTTGTCGACACCGCCGCCGCTGTCATCACCGATCCAAATCCGGGCGTCGATCCGCCGCACCCCATCGACGAAGGTAATGGTGTCGGGAATGTCTGCGTTGGGGTCGGGCCGCACCGGCTGCCACTCATCGCTGGGCACCTCAACGCCGATGTCGACCGGCCGGGATGCCTCCCGCAGTTGTTCTTCTCGGCTGGTGCCGTAGTCGGGCGCCCAGGTGTCCACCGCAAACCGCATGATCAGGCCTCCACCAGTTGGACCGTCGACGTCGACGGCCCCTTCGTCACTTCGAACCTTGCAGGCATCCGCTCAGCAAGGTCATTCACGTGGGTCACAATCCCGATCATGCGTCCGGTAGACGCCAATTCTTCGATGGCTCCGGCAACGACGTCGAGCGTTCCAGGATCGAGCGTGCCGAACCCTTCGTCGAGGAACATCGATTCCAGGCGGGGCGAGTCGACCGGGGCCAGCTCGGCGATGGAGTCCGCGAGGGCCAACGCAAGCGCCAGCGATGCCAGGAACGTCTCGCCACCGGAGAGCGTTCTGACGTCTCGGGTCTCATCGGCGTTGTTGTGGTCGATGATGGCAAAGTTCTTGTCGCCGGCGACCAGCGAGTACTGGTTGTTGGAAAGCCCGAGCAGCCAAACGGTGGCTTTGGCCACAATGTTGTCGAGCGCCTCGGTGAGCAACCAGCTCCCGAAACCACCGGAACGAAGGTGCTTGCCCAGCATGTCGTTAACCGCCCGCTGCTCTTCCAGCGCGGCGATCTGCTCGGTCAACTCGCGGGCCTCCGCCCGGCGCTGTTCCGCAGTGGCAACCGCGGCTTTGGCATCTGCTGTTGCATCGCTCAGCTCCTGCAGCATCCGCTCGGGCTCGACCGTTGTGCCCACGGATTCGACGAGGACCCCAAGCTGAGCGAGCAGCTCTCCCCTCTCGCTAGCGATGCGCTTCCCGTCGGACGCAAGGCCGGACCGCTCGTCGCTCAGCGCTGCGGCGGTGTCTTTGGCCCAGCGGTGGATGACGTCGTAGTCATCGACGAGGGATTGGTGGCTGATGCTCGGTGGCTCCAGGTCCGCCAGCGAGTCCCGCAGCGTGCCCAGGCTGCGTCGCATCTCCTGCAGCGACACGTCGATCTTGGCCACGGCGTTCGCCCGCTCCGACACGACGGACTCGGCCGCAGCTACCGCGTCCGTGGCGTTGCGGTGCCGTCCCTCGGCCGCCTCGATGGTTTCGAGTACAGCGGCCAGGTCGGTTGGCTCAACGGAACCGTCGAACGTTGAGAGCTGCAAGCGCAGCAGGTCGATGCGCTCGCCCTGCCGCTCAATCTCTTCGACCGCGGCCTGCTGCGTGCCTATGGTCTTCGCCAGCTGCTTGGCGAGCGAGCTTGATTCGGTCTCGAGTTGCTGCCGGTGTTGTGACGCCACGTCGACCTCGTGGGCGGCATCGTGATCTGGCACTTCGTCGACATCTCGATGGCACACCGGGCACGGTTCGCCGACGACCAACGTGGCGGTCCAACCCGCAGCATCGGCGGCTTGTCGGGCGGCCCGTAAGGCGCCCTCGGCCTGTTCCAACTCGGCATCGACCCGTTTCTGGTCAGCGGTGAGCGTCTCGATGGCTTCCGTCACCTCGTCGGCGCCGGAGCGCAGCTGTGCCACCTTCTCCTCGCTGTCGCCAAGCTGTTCGACAAGCGAGATTGTCTGGGCCACCTGCACCTTGTCGCCGAGCGAATCAACCGTGGCCAGCGCTTCGTCTCTGGTGTTCCTGGCGGTGACCAGGTCCGCGTCGGCCTGTTCGCGTTGCTCGATGGCATTCGCTAGCTCCCGGTCAAGGCCCGGCAGGTCATCGGGCGGATCGACCAATTCCAGCCGCTTTATGGCGCCGTCGATCTCCGTAACCCGCTGTCGGAGCGGGTCGAGGTTTGCGTCGAGGTCTGCCAGGAGACCGAGCTTGACTTCGACCGTTGTCCGCACCTCTTCAAGGCGGGTGAGGCGTTCGCCGAGCTCGCCAAACTCGGCGTCGGACAGAGCGGGATGTCGCTCCTGTTGAGCGGCGAGCACCCTGGCTTGGTCAGCTGCGGTCTTGGCAACGCTTCGGGCTCGCTGCCCCATGCGCTCGTAGATGCCGAGGTCCAAGAGGCGCTGCAGGAGCTTGTCCCGATTGGCCGGCTCGTCGCGAAGGAACGAGGCGAATTCCCCCTGGGGCAACACGATGGTCCTGGTGAACTGTTTGAAGTCCAAGCCGAGCAGTTCCTCGACCGTGGCGTTGAGTTCCTTGACGTCCCCGGCCAGAACCTCGGTGTCGCCATCGAGGTCATCGGTGATGGCACGTTCCAGCCGAGCTTCGCGTGTGGAGGCTGAGTCGGACTCCCCCGGCTTCGAGCTACGGCGACGGACCACCCTGGTTGCGGTGTAAAGCCGGCCACCGGTTTCAAAGTCCAACCGGACCCGGGCCTGGGTCGACAGCTGATGGATGACCGGCGCCACCCGGCCGGTGTTTTCGTAGCGGGCGACCGAGCCGTACAGGGCGAAGGTGATGGCGTCGATCAGGGTTGACTTGCCGGCACCGGTCGACCCGGTGAACGCCACAAGGTCAAGTCCGGAAAAGTCCAGCACCACCCGTTCCCGAAACGTGGAGAACCCGTCGAGTTCCAGCCGCCGGGGCCTCACGACGACACCTCTACTACGTCAGAGCCCGCCTCTACCGTGTCAGAGCCCGCCCCGATCCCGCCCTCGGAGCCGGATTCGTCAAGCAGTTCCGCGAAGCGGGTCTGGAGTCGGGCATCGGCAACGCCCATTTCTTTGAGGTAGTCCCCGAAGAGTTGCTGCGGGGTCCGCCCTTCTCGGCTGGTCTTTGCGGTCGCTGCTTCCTGGCGTTCCACTCGCACGTCCACAACGCCGGGGCCGAGTAGTTCTCGTACCTCTTCGGCCAAGCCAGCCCGGCCGGGCTCGGTCACCCGGACCCGGATCCAGTCATCGCCGAGGTCGTCATCGGCGGCGATCGCTCCCAGCTCAGCAACGGTGCCGGTCAACGTACGAAGCCGCTTCCCGCCGTTGAGCGCTACCCCCGTCACCTTGGCCGGGAGCCCCGGCTCGGCGGAGACAAGGTTCACCTGTTTCGCCTGGTCCTGCTCACCAAAGTCGAGCTGCAGCGGTGAGCCGCAGTAGTGGATGGCGGTGGCGCCAAGCATTTGCTGGGCCCGGTGCAGGTGACCGAGGGCCACATAGGACGCAGACGGCGGGAAGTCCGGGGTGGCAAGGGCGTACTCGTCGACCAGGTGAGCGGGGCGTTCCCCGCCGCCGCTACTGCCGCCGTGGACAAACGCATGTGCCATCAAGATGTTGACGTGGTCCGGTTCGAAGCGGCTGCACAGCGCTTCGATGACCCGCTGCATCCGTTCGCCGTAGGTCTGCGCGTTCTCAAACCCGGCGCCGGACATCAGGTCACCGGCCCGAATGATCGATCGTTGGGACACAAAGGGCAGCAGTGCAACGTGCACCGGTGTGCCGTCGTCGGCGGTGATGGTGGCCACACCACCGTCGTCTGGTGAGCGGGGCTCGGCCACCATGGTGATCCGACCGAGCTTGAGCAGCGGCTCCACCGCGGCCAGACGTCTCGGGTTGTCATGGTTGCCGGCGATCACCATGACCGGGGCTATTTCGGCGAAGCCGAGCAGCGCCTGGTTGACGATCAGTTCGCTCTCGGCCGTCGGCGCCGCGGTCTCAAAC
>CAZSTV010000351.1:0-5040 GCA_964609665.1 uncultured Acidimicrobiaceae bacterium | reverse complement strand
CCGAGCATCTGGTCGGGACCGGTGTCCGGGCCGGAGACTCCATGCTGTTGGACGTCCGTTCGTCGGTACTGGTCGAGAAATTGCCAAAGGCCGAGGTCGAGGATCTCGTCCTGGAAGAGGTCCCGGACGTCAGCTACGACGACATCGGTGGCCTGAGCGAACAGATCGAAACCATCGTCGATGCTGTCGAGCTGCCGTTCCTGCACTCCGACCTGTTCGCCGAGCACCAGTTGCCTGCACCGAAGGGCATCCTGCTCTACGGGCCGCCCGGTTGCGGTAAGACCCTCATCGCCAAGGCGGTCGCCAACTCGCTGGCGAAGAAGGTCAACGAACTCTCCGGCGACACCGAGGCGAAGAGCTTCTTCCTGAACATCAAGGGACCGGAGCTCCTCAACAAGTACGTCGGCGAGACCGAACGCCAGATTCGCCTGATCTTCCAACGGGCTCGGGAAAAGTCCGAAGAAGGCATGCCGGTCATCATCTTCTTCGATGAAATGGAATCGCTGTTCCGCACCAGGGGCAGTGGCATTTCCTCCGATATCGAAAGCACCATCGTGCCGCAGCTGCTGGCAGAGATCGACGGTGTTGAGACGCTGAAGAACGTCATCGTGATCGGCGCCTCGAACCGTGAGGATCTGATCGATCCGGCGATCCTGCGCCCTGGTCGTCTCGATGTGAAGATCAAGATTGAGCGTCCCGATGAGGATTCGGCCAAGTCGATCTTTGCCAACTACCTCACCAAGGATCTGCCGATCCACGAGAACGAGATTCGGGCCAACGTCGAACTTGAGTCGGCGCTTGTATCCATGATCGACCAGGCGGTCGATTTCATGTACCGCACCGATGACGAGACCCGATTCCTCGAGGTGACCTACCAGAACGGAGACAAGGAGATCCTATATTTCAAGGACTTCTCCTCCGGCGCCATGATCGAGAACATCGTGAGGCGGGCCAAGAAGCTCGCCATCAAACGATTCCTCGACAACGGCGAGAAGGGCATCCAAACCGAGGATCTCCTGGTGTCGGTCACCCAGGAGTACAAAGAGCAGGAAGATCTGCCGAACACCACCAACCCTGATGATTGGGCAAAGATCTCGGGTAAGAAGGGTGAGCGGATCGTGTATGTTCGCACGCTGGTCGGTCCGGCCGGCGCCGAGAAGGCGGGTGGACGAACGATCGAACAGGTCGCCACCGGCCAATATCTGTAAAGGTCGTCTGGGGAGATGGCAGTACCAAAGATCGTCGGCATAGAGACCGAATTCGGCATTATGGTTCGCGGTACCGCGGACTGGAACCCGGTCTCGGCGTCCTCGCTACTCATCAACGCCTACGTCGGCACCGATGTTGGCGGGCTCGATGACCGCAGCTCGCCTGTGGCGTGGGACTTCATTGATGAGATGCCGGGCTCCGATGCCCGAGACATGATGGCGCCGGAATTTTCGATGCCACCCGAGGTGGAGACTCACCTGGTGAACGCGGTGCTGACAAACGGCGCCCGTTACTACGTTGACCACGCTCACCCTGAGCTGTCCACTCCCGAGTGTCGCAATGCACTCTCGGTGGTGCTCTATGACCGAGCGGCCGAGCTGATCTTGATCGACTCGATGGTGGCTGCGGCGGATGCGCTGCCGGGCGACCAAGAGATCGTGATCTACAAGGACAACTCGGATCGCAAGGGCAACGCCTACGGCACCCATGAGAATTACCTGCTGGACCGCAACCTGCCGTTCGGCCAAATCATCAACGCCGCCACCACACACTTTGTGACCCGGCAGGTGTACACCGGTTCGGGCAAGGTCGGCTCCGAGTTGCCAGGCGTCACCCGACGCGAGGTGCCCTATCAGCTGACCCAGCGAGCCGAGCACTTCGAGGAAGAGGTCGGGCTCGAAACCACCTTGAAGCGGCCCATCGTGAACACCCGGGACGAGCCGCACGCAGATTCGCAGAAGTACCGCAGGCTGCACGTCATCGTCGGCGACGCCAACATGGCGCAGGTGTCGACGTTCATGAAGGTCGGTACCTCGGCCATCATCTTCGCCATGCTCGAAGACGGTGCGTACGAGCGGCCGATTCTCATTGAGAACCCGGTCCAGGCAATGCACGAGGTCAGTCACGATCTCACGCTGTCAAAGCCCTTGACTTTGGCCGACGGCAAAACGGCAACCTCCATCGAGATTCAGTGGGACCTGCTCGGTCAGGCCCAGGCGTGGGCCGCAAAGCACGGTTTGGAAGCGGTCGGTGAAGAGTCCGGCAAGCTGGTCCTGGAACGGTGGGAACAGACCCTTTCCGGTCTCGAAACAGACCCGGAGACCCTCGCTGGCCAGCTTGACTGGGTGGCGAAGAAGCGGTTGCTCGAAGGGTTCATGGACCGTCACGACTGTGATTGGGAAGACCCACGGCTCCGGGCGTTAGATCTGCAATACCACGATCTGCGGCCCGAAAAGTCACTCGCCGCCCGAGCGGGTTTGGAGACCATCGTCGACGACGCAGATGCCGTCATTGCCGTGACAGAACCGCCTCCGGACACCAGGGCATATTTCCGAGGTCGCTGTCTGCAGAAGTACGCCGACAGTATCGTTGCCGCCAATTGGGACTCAATCGTGTTCGATGTTGGCGATGACCCGCTTCGAAGAGTTCCCATGCTGGAGCCTGGACGCGGTACTGTCGAACATGTCGGGAGTATTCTCGACGAAAGTGACAATGTGACCGACCTACTCGACAAGCTTGGAGCGTAGGCCCCGGGCCCATGGCTCTCAGGCGATCAGGAGGACGAGATGGCTGAACGTGAGCAAATCAAAAAGAACGCTCCGAAGCCGCAGGACGAGGTGGCTGAAGAGGCCCCCGCGACTAGCGAGTCCGGCGAAGCGCTAAAGGCGGAGCTGGACGATCTTTTGGATGAGATCGACGACGTGTTGGAAACCAACGCCGAGGACTTCGTAAAGAGCTACATCCAAAAGGGCGGCGAATAGGCCCCTACCGGTCGTTCCACCCGCCACGAGACCGGCGCCACGGCCCCTGTTGGGCCCCGTGCGACGGCAGGAGGGTGTGCGCCCGCACCAGCCTGGCTGCAATCGCACAGCCCGGTCGCGTCATAGCGACAACGCCGGTCGCGTGTGATTCCCCGGTCGCGTCATAGCGACAACGCCGGGAGCGTGCGATACCCCGGTCGCGTCATAGCGACAATGCTGGGAGCGCGTCCACAGGCGGGTCTGGCGGCAAGGCCTACCAAGCGGCATTCCAGGACATCTCAGCAGTCGACAAGCCGTTGTCGCTACAAGGCGAACACGGCACCACAGCCAAGGCGGCTGTCGCTATAACGCGAACACACAGCGCTCCGGCCCGGACGATTGTCGCTGTGAGGCGAACACAGCCCGCCCAGCCAACCCGATGTGGCAGGCGCGGCCAAGTTTCGCCGCAGGCGAAAGTTGCGTAGTGAGGTCGGAGACCGAACGGCATAGACTGACCGACATATGACCCTTCCAAACTTTGACCCGGCTGAAGACCCGGGGCCGAGCTTTGCCGGGCTGCTGAAGCATCTTGGGTCCAACCCGGACTTCAGCATGGCGGGCGGCTCCGCAAGCGACGCCACCGAGATCACCCACGGGACCACCGTCGTCGCGGCCAAGTTCGCCGACGGCGTGGTTATCGCCGGTGACCGGCGGGCCACCTCTGGCAACCTGATCAGCCACCGCAATATGAACAAGGTGTTCCCGGCCGATCGGTGGTCCGGTGTGGCCATCGCCGGTGCTGCTGGCCCCGCGCTGGAGATGGTGAAGATGTTCCAGCTCCAGCTGGAGCACTACGAAAAGGTCGAGGGTCGGCCACTGTCGCTCGAAGGTAAGGCCAATCAGCTCTCGGCCATGCTGCGGGCCCACCTACCCGCAGCGATGCAGGGCATGGTCGTTGTGCCGCTGTTCGCAGGCTTCGACCGTCGTCGAGGTTTCGGACGGCTCTTCGCCTACGACGTGACCGGCGGCCGCTACGAAGAAGAGGACTATGTCGCGTCCGGCTCGGGTTCACTGTTTGCCCGTACCGTCATCAAGCTGGGGCATTCGGACTCGAATACCCGTGACGAAGCGGTCGATCTGATGATCAAGGCGCTGTTCACCGCCGCGGACGATGATTCCGCAACCGGCGGCCCCGACAGCATGCGCGGTATCTACCCGCTGGTCGCTGTCATCACCGAAGACGGCTACGACGAACTTGAAGAGGCGGACATCGCCGCCCGCTTTGACCGGGTCCTTACCGAATTCAGCGAAAGGGCCTGAGCATCATGAACATGCCGTTTTATGTAGCACCCGAACAGATCATGAAGGATCGGGCGGACTACGCCCAGAAAGGCATCGCCCGCGGCCGCAGCCTTGCCGCTGTCGAGTTCGATGCCGGCGTCCTGATCTGTGCGGAAAACCCTTCGCGTAACCTTCGCAAGGTCTCCGAGATTTATGACCGCATCGCCTTCGCCGGCGTCGGCCGTTACAACGAGTACGACCAGCTTCGCATCGCTGGCATCCGCCACGCGGATGTGAAGGGCTACACGTACTCTCGCGACGACGTTGACCCGCAGGCTCTCGCCAACCAGTACGCCCAGATGCTCGGTCAGGTCTTCACCCACGAGACAAAGCCCCTCGAAGTGGAGATTCTGGTGGCGTCGGTCGGATTCGAGCGGGACGGCGATCGGATGTTCCACATTCGCTACGACGGCTCGGTCACCGATGAGGACGGCTTTGCTGTCCTCGGTGGTGAAGCGGACTCCATTCGGGAACGTCTCGCCGCCGCGTACGGTGACGGCATGGACATCGAAGCGGCGCTCCGAGCGTCGGTTGGTGCCCTCGCCGGAGACGACCGGACCCTCGATCCTGGTGACCTTGAGGTCGGCATTCTTGATCGGGCAGACTCCGGGCGATGTTTCCGGCGGCTCGAAAACGGCGAGATTTCCGCACTGCTCGGGTAAATAACTTGGCGATCCGGCTGCTCTTCGGCGGCTGAGTACGGCTAGGTTTGTGGTGTGCACTCACGCCGCATTTACGGAATCGAAACCGA
>CAZSTV010000350.1:0-5074 GCA_964609665.1 uncultured Acidimicrobiaceae bacterium | reverse complement strand
CTCCTCAGCCTCTTCGAGTTCGGTTCTGAGGCGTTTCAGGTCCTCGGACAGGTCAGCCATTTAGGCCCCTCTTGGAAGTCGGCCGATCCGCACTAGCGGTTGGCCCCATGGCACTGCTTGAACTTCTTGCCGCTACCGCAGGGGCACGGGGCGTTGCGGGGGGTCTTATCCCACTCGTCCTTGACAAACGGTTGCTCGGCCTCGGGGGCCGCGGCTGCTGCCTGTTTCGGAGCGTCGACGTCCTGTTTACTTGCCGTGATGTTGGTCTCGGTAGGGATTGGCGCCCGTCCAGCGGATGTTGCAGCCTTTGCCGGCGCCTGGCTGGCGGTCTGTTCCGTTACCTCGCCGCTTGCCGGCGCACCGTCGGCCGGTGCCGCTTCGGCTGCCGCCGGTTTTGTCACCTCGACGTGCATCAAATACCGGACGTAGTCAACGTTGAGCGAGGTGATCATCTCGCTGAACAGGTCAAACCCCTCGGCTTGCCACTCCGTCAGCGGATCGCGCTGACCCATCGCTCGAAGGTTGATACCCTCCCGAAGCTGGGCCATCTCGGTCAGATGGTCACGCCACCGCTGATCGATCAGCTGCAGCATGATCTGACGTTCGATCTGGCGCATAACCGGCTCGCCAAGCTCGGCCTCATGCTTCTCGTACTGGGTGAGGCCGTCCTCGGCAATGGCGGTGCGCAAACCTTCGAGGCTGCGGATCTTGTTGAGGTCTTCCAGGCTGAGATCGCTCGACCAGTAGGTGTTGAGGTCGGTGTGGAGCGCCTCGATGTCCCAGGTGTCGTCGAGTTCCTGCAGACAGTGTGTGGCCACCAGGGCCTCACCGACGTCGTTGAGCGCCTCGACGGTGTCGTCGCGAAGCTCGCCCTGTTCAAGAATCTGCAGCCGACGCTGGTAGATGACCTTGCGCTGCTGGTTGAAGACCTCGTCGTACTTCAGGACGTTCTTGCGGGTCTCGGCGTTGCGCTGCTCAACGGTGTTCTGCGCACGCTCGACGGACTTCGTCACCATCTTTGACTCAATCGGGACGTCTTCGGGTAGCGCCCGATCCATCACCCAGTTCATGGCACCGGTGGCGAAGATTCGCATGAGGTCATCCTCAAGCGACAGGTAGAAGCGGCTCTCCCCCGGGTCGCCCTGACGGCCGGCACGGCCTCGGAGCTGGTCATCGATGCGACGGCTCTCGTGCCGTTCGGTTGCGAGCACGTACAACCCGCCGGCAGAGCGGACGGCGTCGCCCTCTTCTTGGCAAATGGGCGTCCAGTAGTCGAGGCGCTTCTGGTAGTAGGCCTGCGCCTCTTCAGACCCAGACTCGAAACCCTCACCCTTCATGTCGGCCTCAGCCAACTTCTCCGGGTTGCCACCGAGGACGATGTCAACGCCGCGACCGGCCATGTTGGTGGCAACGGTAAGGGCGCCGGACTTGCCGGCCTGAGCGACGATGTCGGCCTCGCGGAAGTTGGCCTTTGCGTTCAGCACCTCGTGCTGCAAGCCCCGCTTGGTCATGAGGTTGCTGAGCACCTCGGACTTCTCGACCGACGCTGTACCGATCAGCACCGGCTGCCCCTTGGCCACGCGCTCGGCCATGTCATCGATGGCGGCACCGAACTTGGCGTCTTCGCTCTTGTAGATCAGGTCGGCCTGATCCATCCTGGCAATGGGCTTGTTCGTTGGAATCTGCACCACGGCGAGGCCGTAGGTGGTCTCAAGCTCCGCCGCGTCGCCGAGGGCGGTACCGGTCATGCCGGCCAGCTTTTCGTACAGCCGGAAGTAGTTCTGCAGCGTGACCGTTGCCAGGGTCTGCTGTTCCTCTTTGATCTTCACGCCCTCTTTGGCCTCGACCGCCTGGTGGAGACCGTCTGACCAGCGACGCCCGTCGAGGACACGTCCGGTGAACTCGTCGACGATCTTCACGTCGCCGTTGTCCACCAGGTAGTCCTTGTCCCGATGGAAGAGCTCCTTGGCCTTAAGCGAAGAGTTGAGCTGATGCACCAGGTCGCCCTGGACACCGTCATAGAGGTTCTCGATCTCGAGGAATTCTTCCACCCGAGAAATGCCATCGTCGGTGATGGCAACCATGCGTTTTTCCTCGTCGACGTCATAGTCAACGTCGCGCTTGAGCTTCGCTGCGATGTCGGCGAAGCGGTAGTAGAGGTCTGCCGCGCCACGGACCTTGCCGCTGATGATCAGCGGGGTCCTGGCCTCATCGATCAGGATTGAGTCGACCTCGTCCACGATGGCGAACTTATGGCCCCGCTGCGCCATGCCATCAAGGTTTCTGGCCATGTTGTCGCGGAGGTAGTCGAAGCCGAACTCGTTGTTCGTGCCGTAGGTGATGTCGCACTCGTACTGGGCCTTCTTGTGCTCGGTCGAGTTGGAGCCGGGCACCACCAGGCCGATGGTCAGCCCGTGCCAGCGGTGGATTTGCCCCATCCACTCAGCGTCACGGGTTGCCAGGTAGTCGTTGACGGTGATGGCGTGGACGCCGTCACCGGTCAGCGCGTTGAGGTAAATCGGCAGAGCGGAGACAAGCGTCTTACCCTCACCGGTTTTCATTTCGGCGACCGAACCCCAGTGCAGGGCGGCGCCGCCCATCAACTGGACGTCGTAGGGACGCTGCCCGATGACCCGCATTGCGGTTTCACGGACGACGGCGAACGCCTCAACCATGAGGTCGTCGATGTCGGCGCCGTTGTCCAACTGCTTCTTGAACTCGGCCGTCTTTGCGCGAAGCTGGTCGTCGCTGAGCGACGTCATTTGCGATTCGAGAGCGTTGATCGGATCGACAACGCTTTGCACGGCTTTGAGCCGCTTGCCGTCACCGGCGCGGAGGATTTTGTCGAGAATTTTCATTTCACCGCACAGTCTAGTGGCCTGTCGGGGCCGCCAAAGCGTCGGTGCGGGCGAGAACTGCCCGTATTACGCCGGTTCTCCGTGAGGACCGGGCGTGCTAGCCGACGTCGATGAGACCGACGTCACCGTCATCGCGTCGGTAGACCACCGCAGACTTCTCGGTTTCGGCGTTCTGGAAAACGTAGAAATCGTGGTTGAGCAGGTCCATTTGGAGCGCCGCTTCCTGCGGATCCATTGCCGCAACATCAAACCGTTTGGTTTTGACGATGTTGTACATGGGCGTTGGCTCGTCCTCGGTCGGGAGGAGCGATTCCGGCACCAGATCGGGCTCGATTTCGGGGCGTTCGCGACCCCTGGTGCGCTTCTGAACTTTGGTTTTGAGCTTCCTGAGCTGCCGTTCAAGTTTGTCGACCGCCAGGTCGATGGCCGTGAAACCGTCGGGAGCGGAGACCTTGCAGCGAATGTGGTGACCGTGGCCTTCCATGGTCACCTCACAGATCTCCTTGTTGTCGATCCTGGGGTTCTTCTCTTCCCAGAAGTGGACCTCCGCCCGCTCCATTCCCGCCAGATACTTGTCGAGCCTGCCAATCTTGTCTTCCGCTTGACGCCGAAGGGATTCTGACACCGTGGTGTGTCGACCGCTGACGGTTATCTCCATAGAGTGTGCCTCCTGGTGGGGTGGGTTTTCATCTAACCATAGATCGCCGAGGCACCTCGCCGATAGGGGTCCAAAGCCCCTAGAGCCGTCGAGCAACACCACGTTGTGTCGATGCCCTGGCGTCAGCGCCAAGAACCCGTCCGGCGGCGACCTCGGCCTCCGACGCGTTCCAGGCGATTGCAAGGCCGATCACCGACTGAACACCGATGCTGCGCAACGCCCCAGCGGCGGCCGCCATGGACGCTCCGGTGGTGATGACGTCGTCGACCAGGATGACCGTTGATGCAGCAACTGGACGGGGTGCCCGCCGGGCCAGCGACCGGTTCATGAGCCGGGCCGCCGGCCGGGTGGCTCGACGGGTGACCGGACGAATGGCTGGTCCATCCAACCGCTGCGGACGGTCCCGACCGGTCTGAGACCGCCCCCGTCCCCGGGCCAGCAACCGACGGTGGGCAATGCCGTGTTGGCCCGCGACCGCTCGGGCCAACAGCTGCCCCTGGTCATAGCCCCGATGCCGTACCCCCGACCGGCTGGCGGGAATCCAGGTGACCACCGGAGCGAGCGGAGGAGGCCCGTATCGGCCGACGTCGGCCAGCCCGCCGAGTGAGGGCAACTCACCGAGTGAGGACAGCTCACCGGCCAGCAGCGCGGCGAGCTGGTCCAGCACATCCCGTCGGCCCCGATTCTTGGCCGCCAGCACCATCCGCCTGGCCGGTCCGTCATAGCGGCATAACACGACGGCGCTATCCAGCCCTGGCAGACCGCACACCCGACCGACCACTTGGATCTCGTCGAGACAGGACGGACACACCGCTCCCCCGTTCCGCCGGCACTGTGGACACACCCGATGCAACACCACACCAGCGACGGTAGATGCCGGTTGTGACAGCTACTGGTTGCTGCGACTCCCGCAGTCACCCGTGGACGGCCCGATACCTCCGCCCAAAACGCCGATGGCACGCCCACAGGCGTGCCATCGATCTCGCTCTTATGCCCGCTGAGCCGCAGCTCGGTGGGCGCCGGTCCGACTAGTAGCGGTAGTGGTCGGGCTTGTACGGTCCGTCGACCGGGACACCGATGTAGTCCGCCTGTTCCTGGCTGAGCTTGGTGAGCTTGACCCCGAGGGCGTCGAGATGCAGGCGAGCAACCTTCTCGTCCAGGATCTTCGGCAGCACGACAACGTCGGTGCCGTAGCTCTCGGCGTTCTTGTGCAGCTCGATCTGGGCCAGCACCTGGTTGGTGAAGCTCGCGCTCATCACGAAGCTTGGGTGACCAGTGGCGTTGCCCAGGTTGAGCAGACGACCCTCGGACAGCACGATGATGCTCTTGCCGTCGGGCCAGCGGAACTCGTCGACTTGCGGCTTGATGTTGATGCGCTGGATATCTGACGAGCGGTAGAGGCCCGCCATGTCGATCTCATTGTCGAAGTGACCAATGTTGCAAACCACAGAGCCGGGCTTGAGCTTTTGCAGGATGTTGCGATCGCACACATCGGCGTTACCGGTGCAGGTAACGATCAGATCGGTGTCAGCCAGCAGGGCTTCATTGATACTGCTGA
>CAZSTV010000349.1:0-5104 GCA_964609665.1 uncultured Acidimicrobiaceae bacterium | reverse complement strand
AAGAGGTCAGGAGTTCAATTCTCCTTAGCTCCACGTTTTCCCTGGTCAGAGGCTATGTGGGCCTCCCAGAATCCGGCCGGAATCGGCGATGGCACTTTCTTGGCACATTCGGATCTCACTGGTGTCGGGTTCGGGTCAAGGCTTGTGCTCCCTGGCGTCCGGCGAAGCGGCTAGGTTGCTGAAGTGCCTCGGCTGAGCGAGTTCTACGGGATCGTGATCTATATGTACTTCGTTGATCACAATCCGCCGCACTTTCATGCGATCTATGGGGAGCACGAAGCGCTTGTCGAGATCGCTACGGGTGAGACTGTTCGTGGTGAGCTTCCTCGAACGGCGAGGCGGCTGGTTGAGCAGTGGCGGGCAGCTCACGTTGATGAGTTGCGTGCCAACTGGGCTCTCGCCCAGGAGCCCGCTGAGCTTAGGTCGATCGAACCGCTGAGTTAGACTATGTGTATGGCTGGATTGCCCCGAGTTTCCGAAGTTGAGGTCATCGCATCTCGAACCCTGCGCGTTGTCTTCACCGATGGACTCGTGCGAGAGTTGGATTTCGCGGAGAACCTAACCGGTTTCTTAGCGGAGATCGACAGCGACGAGGCCTTTGCGGGAGTAACAGTGGATCGGGTTGCCGGCACCGTTAGCTGGCCAGAAGGGATCGATTTCGATCCCGATGTGCTCTACGGCGAGGTTGCGGCGGCCGGCCCGGTTGTTCCGCGGTTGATTCGCCAGTACCGAGTTGAACACTCGGCTTGATTCCGTCGAAGCAGTCGCTGACCGTCGTTACCGCCGGTGTTTTCCTGACCGCCTCCGCTCAGGACCTCGAATGAGATGGATCAAGCGCAAAGCCGTGCTGCATGGCTACGCAGAGGAGTCGGACGATCTGAACGCCATGGGCGTCATGGCTTGTCCGGCCTGTGACTCCCAGTTCGAGTCGGTCGTTCTTCGCCTCGACGACATTGCTTTCGCGGACTCCGGAGGCATCGAGGCTCTCGCGAACTACTGTCGAGAGTTGCTTGGCGAAGGCGGCGGCGTGACTGTCGGGACTGACCGTCCAGCTCTTCGCCGACTGCTGCTATCTGGCCCTGTGGCAGAGTACGTCGGCGCCGACCGGGGCGACGAGTTAGGGCCCGGCGATCCATACATCTGCCCCCATCGCTAGGAAGGGCCCACCTCGTGTTGCGGTACTATTGGATTGGCGGCGATTCCGGAGTGCCATGGCACTTTGATGGCACATCCGTCGCACGTCGTCAGTGTTCGGGGTCGTTCGGCGGTGGGCTGAGCCCGCTGGTTGAACGGGTTTGAACACCCTCGGATGGTTTGTCGATCGATGGCATGGAAGAGGTCGGCAACTCTACGAGTCGCGAGTTCAATTCTCCTTAGCTCCACGTTTACCCTGGTCAGAGGCTATGTGAACCTCCCAGGATGTGGCCCGAAATCGGCCATGGCACATAAATGGCGCATCTCTCATCACCGGGAGTTGTTGGCTGCCTCGGTCGGAGCAGGCGACTTGCTTGGGACAGTTGGGCGAGGATCTCGCCCATCGAGCCAGGTTTTCGGTGTCAGATCTCTCGGGGCTGGATGCGGATGACGCGATCTGGGGGCCGGCCTGGCCGATTCGTGTATGTGCTGCGAAGAGGTCGTCGTTCGATTGGCTCGGTCATCACCCAGGGCAGCCAGCTGTGCTTTGGGCCATCCCATTCTTGGCGGTCGATCGGTTGGAGACCTTGTTGCTGAAACCAGCGGAGCGCTATGTCTGCGAGTTCGGCGATCGTCTCCTGGCCCGTGGTCTCGAAGTAATCGGGGTTTTCAGTGTCGAGAGGAGGGTCGATCTGGCCGCCTGGCTCTGGGCGTCGAGCTGTTGGGATGGGCACCCCCTCTAGATCAGGTTGGGGATGTCGCTTCGTGCGTGGAGGACTGCGATTACGTCGATCAGATCGCTCCCGACGAAGTAGAAGACCACATATGGAAAGGTCTGCGTCGAGCAGGACCGGACGCCTTCGATGCCCAGTTCGACGGACCAGTCTCTTGACCCAATCAACGGATGCTTTGCGATCAGAGCGAAGACCAGCTCCAGATCGAGGGCGAGCTGGTTGGCTACGTCGACGTCGGCCTCGGTCAAATAGTGATCGATGGCCTCCTCAATCTGACGCTCGGCGCGGGGCCGAAGCTCAACTGGCAGCACGTTGCTCTTGGATTTTTGCCCTCATCTGTGACATGAAGTCCTCGGCTGATGTCCTCGAGGATGGCTCGGTCATCGCTGATAGAAGGTGATCCCGCAACCATTCACGTTCGCTCTCTACCCGAAGCAGCTGGCGGAAGTACTCGCTGGCAGATCCGAAGCTCCGCTCGGCTACCTGCTCCTGGACGAACTCTTTCATGTCTTCCGGTAGAGAGATGTTCATGCTGTCCATGGGCATCATCCTATCATCGTGATGGCAGGATCTGCCATTGGGTAGGGGCAGGGATAGTAATCCTGCGGCGCCTTGCCGCCTTCGCGACAGGTCCTGATATTGACCGATGGCACTTTGAAGGCACATCCGTAGCGCGCCGGGTGTGTTCTAGGCCGTTCGCTTGTGGGTCGAGTCCACCGGCTAACGGGTTTGAACACCCTCGGATGGTTTGTCGATTGATGGCATGGAAGAGATCGGCAACTCTACGAGTTGCGAGTTCAATTCTCCTTAGCTCGGCGTTTTCCCTTGTCAGAGACTATGTGGGCCTCCCAGGATGCGGCCAGAAGTGGCCATGGCACGGTCATCGCACATTGGGCGGCTACAGCGGCCACCCGGCCCAACTTCATTGGTGGCGGGGCCCGGAAATTGGATTGTGGTCAAGCCGGCCGCAGTTGAGCGCCGGGGTGCCCATGGGGCGACTGGCCCTCCGTCACTCTTCCGCTGTCGGTGGTGGCGACTAATGTGGTGTCATGTCCTCGACGGAGTCCGAGCAGATCGCAAGCCTTCGAGCGGTCCTCGACCAAGCCTTGGCTGATGAACCACGCGGCAACTCTGCGGAGGAGCCACGGGTGTACCGCGAGGGTGAGGATCTCCCGCCTGCAGCGCAGGAGGCTCTTGATCGGCGGGACCCGGCTGAGGTGGATCGTCGTTGGCGGGAGGCCACTGGTCAGGCGTGAGGCCGGCTCGCGTCAGCGATGAGGCGTTGGCTGACATTGCTGTGCAGCTTAAAGGCCGAACTCGAGCCGAGGATTTCACACGCTTCGACCTGGTCGCAGCGCTTGACCTTCTCGCCCGGACCGAGGACTGGCATGCCGTAACCGTTGCTGATGGCCCCGGTCGTCGGTTGACTAGGGATGGTTTGACTGTGGCCGGCTATCACATGCTCGTTGCGCTTGACCCAGGATGCGGCCGGAATCGGACTGGCGTTTTCTTGGCACATCGACGATCCCTGCGACCGTCCTGTGGACGGTTTGAGGTTGCCGAGCAGACTCGGGGTGCGGCAACGCCTGCCCCGCTTCGAGCGATGTCACGACCAACAAATGTGTGTCGCAGCGTGACGGTGTCATTGTGATACCGTCGAGCTATGGCAATGACGCTACGTCTGACCGATGAAGAACAGGCAGCGCTTCGCGAGCGAGCGGAGCTTGAGGGGATCTCGATGCAGGAGGCGGCCCGTCGGGCGGTTCGAGAATTCGTGGCGAGGTCAGCGCATCGTGACCGGGTGTCGGAAGCGGCAACGCTGATAACCGATCGGCACGCGGACGCTCTCCGTCGTCTCGGCGAATGAGCGACGGCATCGAATATCTCGACCTCGACGATCTGCTGATGCTGGCTGAGGTCCTTCTCGGCGTGAATCCGCCGATACGTGATCTCGGTCTACTCGGGTCAGCTGTTGCTCGGCCTCGAACCACCGCGTTTGGTTCTGATGCGTACCCTGACATCTGGACCAAGGCTGGTGCACTATTGCATTCGATCGTGAACAACCACGCATTGGTCGATGGCAACAAGCGCCTTGGATGGTTGGCAACGGCTGTCTTCCTTGAGCTCAACGGCGCAAGCGTTGCCGCCGCTCCCAATGAAGACGTGTACGACCTTGTGATGAGCGTGGCGGCGACGGACGTTTCAGTTGACGAGGTTGCGGCGGAACTCCGTCGGCTGCATGGCGGCGGCGGACCGTAGTCGGCAACTCTACGAGTTGCGAGTTCAATTCTCCTTAACTCCACGTGTGGCGTTCCGCCACGGACCGAACCTCGCTCCAGCAGCGGGGTTTCGTTATTTTCGGTGGCGTGCCGTTGTCAGTATGTGTGCGGAGGCACATTCCGTGGCACAGCGGGCCAGAGGGCTGCCGCTGTTGATCCGCCCGCTGATGGTAAGGCCGCCTCTCGACTAGGCCAATTGCCATAGCCGACCTGTTGTTGATTTGACGGTGTGATCCCGGAGCTGCATTGGCGAGGCCGTTTCCGGACCTCGTACCCAGGTGGCGTGCTGGCCGACCATCTCGCCCAAAACGGTTGATCGACCAGCGGGCCACTGCTTTCAGGGCATCTGTCGGTCGGCGCTGACCGCGTCTGCGATCGAGGCGACGTGCTCGTGGTCGGTTCCGCAGCAACCGCCGACCACCCGAAGGTTGGGCAGAGCCTTCCAGAGGTCGAGATAGTCGGCGGCGAGTTCGTCGACGTCGCCACGATCCAGCTCTGGAGCCTCGTCGAGCTCTGCGTGGCTCATCCTGGAAGCGTTCGCCCTGATCGACCTGACCCTGGACAACCACGGCCCTTCGAGCACGGAGGCGAAGTGGCTGGGATGAGCACAGTTGATCATGTACCAGATCGGCCCCGAGTCGCTGGCGGCGTCGACCGCGGTGATCGCTTCGCCCAATGACATACCGGACGGCAGCCGTCCGTCGGTTTCGACCGTGAACCCGATGACCACGGGAAGGCCCACCTCCTGTGCCGCGCGGACAACACCGATCGCCTCGTCGATGTAGGTCATGGTGAGCGCGGTGATGATGTCGGCCCCTGCCTCGGCGAAAGCCTTGGCCTGCAGCGAGTGGTAGTTGGTCGCTTCGGCCACCGACATCGCTTCGCCGACGACATAGCCGTCCCCACGGGGTCCGATCGCCCCGTTCACCACCGAATCGACCTCGGGGCGCTGCGCCG
>CAZSTV010000348.1:3202-5110 GCA_964609665.1 uncultured Acidimicrobiaceae bacterium | reverse complement strand
CTGACCGAACCGGCTCCGAGGAAGAGGCATGCCTTGAAGAAGGCGTGGGTGAAAAGGTGGAACATGCCAGCGGTGTAGGCGCCCATACCGAGGGCGAGCACCATGTAGCCGAGCTGGGAGACCGTTGAGTAGGCCAAGACCTTCTTTATGTCTCGCTGCACGAAGGCCAGCAGGCCACCGCCAACCGTTGTCAGACCGCCGATGAACGCCATCGCGTTTATGGACGATCCGGCGATGCCGAACCCGACGAAGAAGACCGGGTAGAGACGGCCGATCAGGTAGACACCGGCCACCACCATGGTTGCTGCGTGGATGAGCGCCGAGACCGGGGTCGGTCCAGCCATGGCGTCCGGCAGCCACGTATGGAGAATGAACTGACCGGATTTGGACATCACCGCGGCCATCAAACACAGCGCCGCAATGGTCAAGGTGCTCTTGGGGATTGCTCCGGAGACCGCCATCTCGTTGATACGGGGGATGCTGAACGTCTTGTCAGCGGCGAAGTAGAGGATGGTCATACCGATCAGCAGACCGATGTCACCGACGCGGTTGGTGAGGAACGCCTTTAGCGCCGCGTCGGAGTTTGGTTTCTCCTCCCACCAGTGGCCGATCAGTGCAAAGGAACAGACGCCGACCAACTCCCATCCGACGACGAGCTGCAGCGTGCTGCTCGACAGCACCATGAAGAGCATGGCCGAGGTGAACAGTGACAGGAAGGCGAAGTAGTGGGTGTAACGGCGGTCGCCGTTCACATAGTCGGTCGAGTAGATGTGGACCAGGCTGGAGATGAAGGTGACGACGAACAGCATCATCACCGACTGACCGTCTACCAGGGTGCCAATCGAGATGCTGAAGCGACCCTTGTGGGTGTCGGAGGCGGCGCCGTGGCCGTCATCATCATGATCATCGGCGTGAGCAGCGGCATCGTCGTCATGGTCGTGATCGTCATGATCTTCGTCGTGTCCGGCGTCTTCATCATCGGCGTGGCCGTCGCCATCGTCATCGTGCGAGCCCGAGCCGGTGTCACCCAGGGTGATCTGGTGCGCATCGGTGCCGATGCCAAACCACTCGACCTCATTGATGATCGGCGCGCCGCGGGCAGCGCCACCGTGGCCGCCTTCGCCCTCTTCCTCAACGGTGAGGACAACGGATTCAACGGTGTCAGACCCTTCGATCTGGAGTGCGTGATCCCCTTCGCCTTCTTCGGCGTTTGAGATCTCACCGATCCAGGTGAAGGTGGCGAGAAGCGCGAGCGCAAAGGCGCCGAGGACAGCGGTAATGCCGATCTCAGCACCCTTGAACGGCAGCTTCTTACCGAAAAACAGGATCAGGAAGAACGACAGCGCAGGCAGGGCAGGGATAAGCCACACATTGTCGAAAATCCAGGGGTTAGCAACAGCTTCTTCAGCAGCAAACACGGTTCCTCAGATCAGCCCTTGAGCAGGTTGGCCTCAGCCACGTCAATACTGCGGCGGTTGCGGTAGATGAGCAGCACGATGGCAAGGCCGACACCGACCTCGGCCGCGGCCACGGCGATAATGAACAGTGCGAACACCTGGCCGCCGATGTGCTGGTGGTATGCCCCGAAGGCCACCAGGTTGATGTTGACCGCGTTCAGGATCAACTCGATCGACATGAGCACGAGCACGCCGTTGCGACGGGCCAGCACGCCATAGATGCCGATGCAGAAAAGCGCCGCTGCCAAGAACAGGAATTGGTTTAGAAACATGTCAATCCCTCCGGGCCACGACCACGGCCCCGATGAGTGCTGCCAGCAGCAGGACCGACAGTGCTTCGAACGGCACGATGTAGGTGCTGAAGATCTCGTCGGAGACCTGCTGGGTTGTCTGTGGAAGCTGGGTATCGGGAAGCGTGGTTGTCTCGAACGCTTCCCAGATGGAGTACGAC
>CAZSTV010000348.1:0-3192 GCA_964609665.1 uncultured Acidimicrobiaceae bacterium | reverse complement strand
ACACGGCCATCATGCCGGCCGCCACCAGGGCGCCGATCCATCGTGGGTCGTTATCCAGGTCGTCCTCGTTGCCGAGCTTGGCTCGGGTCAACATGACGCCGAACAGGAGCAGCACCATGACCGCTCCGAGGTACACAAGAACCTGCGTCACTGCGGCAAACTCTGCGCCGAGGATTATGTAGGTACCGGCGACCGATGTGAGCACCACGAGGAGATACAGCGCGGCGTGCACAACGTTGGCCGTTGTGACCATCTTCAGTGCAGACAAAATGGCGATGGCCGCCATGATGTAGAAGAAGATGTTGACGATCCACTCACCGGTATCGGTCAACGGCTGCTGCGCCAGCAGCGCAAGTATCGGCTGCGCGGACAGCTGAGAAAAGGCGGTAGCGAAGATGCTCACGGACGGGGCACCTTCTTTGCCTTGACCTCGGAGCCGCCTTCGTAGGCCTCGAATTCCGGAACGGTTTCCATCCACTGGCCCAGACGGGTCTTGTCGTGGAGGAGATCGGCGATCTTCGGCTCTGAGTACTCGTAGTCAGGGCTCCAGAAGATGGCCTCGAATGGGCAGACCTCGACGCAAATTCCGCAGTACATGCAGAGGCCGTAGTCGATGTCGAACCGGTCGAGCTTGTTGACCGAACGTGGCTTGCCGCCAGCCCGGCGGGGCGGGGCAAGCGTCTTGTGGCCCTCGATGTAAATGCACCAGTCGGGGCACTCACGAACGCACAGCATGCAAGCGGTGCAGTTGTCTTCATGGAGTGCGATGACGCCACGCGAGCGCGGTGCCGGGTCCTCTTTGACATGGGGGTACTGGACGGTGTCCGCACCCTGAGTCATCGTTTTGGCGATCTCTTTGAACGTGACGCCGAGGCCCTTGACCAAGCCTGGTAGTTGAGGCATTAGAAGACCACCTTCAGTAGGCCGGTCACCGCAATATTGACCAGGGCCAGCGGGATGAGGAACTTCCAGGCGAACTTCTGCAGCTGATCCTCACGGAAGCGGGGATAGGTGAAGCGCACCCAGTAGATGACGAAGGTCAGGAGGAGCATCTTGACCGCCATGACCAGCGGACCGATGAAGTTCATCCAGTTCGAGATTTCACCGTCGCTGGCTCCAGGCAGGAGGTCCATGACCGCCGGCGGGAGACCCCAGCCACCGAGGAACAGCACCGCTGCCAGGAAGGCAAAGATGTTGGCCGTGGCGAATTCGCCGATGAAGAACATGAGGAAGCGGAAGCCGGAGTACTCGGTCATGTAACCCGAGACCAGTTCCGACTCAGCGATTGGCATGTCGAACGGGACCTGGGTCAGTTCGGCCTGGACCGCAACCATGAAGATGAAGAAGCCGATCATCTGGGTGAGGATGAATGGGTTGCCGATGGCACCCCAGCCGAAGATCTCTCCGTCGATCTGGGCCATCACGATGCCCTGCATGTTGAGGGTGCCGGCCTGGATGACCACGCCGACAACGGCGAGCACCAGCGGCAACTCGTAGGCGATGAGCTGACCGGCGGCACGCAGACCGCCGAGCAAGGAATACTTGCTGGCGCTGGCCCAACCGGCCATGAGAATGCCGATGACGGAGATGGACGAGACGGCGAGGGCAAAGAAGACGCCGGTGTCGAAGTTGACGAACGCTGCATCCGGCCCGAACGGGATGACCAGCACCAAGAGGAAGGTGCTGAGCAGAACGACATACGGTGCGGCCTTGAAGACGAAGAAATCCGCCTTGGACGGCACGATGTCTTCCTTCTGAGCGTTCTTGCCAAGCTCGGCAAAGAGCTGCATGGAACCGTAGGGGCCGGCCTCCATTGGGCCGAGACGGCTTTGCATGAAGCTGACCATCTTGAACAGCCACAGGTAGACGGTGCCACCGGCGGGAGCCAGCACAGCAAGGAACGCCATCACCAGCTTGAAGATGGAGGTCTGCCAGTAGGCAAACTCCACAGCAAAGGTAGTCATCACGAGAGCATCCCCCCTCGATGAGTCCCAGGCGCCGACGAATTCCTACAAATCCCTGCCTTGGACGCCGCAAGTTCTGGCGCAGCCAGAACTTGGTTAGCGAGCGAAGCGAGCGGCATGAGCGGCATGAGCGGAGCGACGAAAAGTTTCACCGGTCGATGTCTCCCAGGATGAAGTACAGAGACGCCAGGATGGTGATCACATCTGGCACATAGGTGCCCTTGAGCAGCCAGGGGGTGATCGACATGTTCGAAAAGCTGGCGGGGCGAATCTTGACCCGGAACGGCTCAAGGCCACCTTGGCTGATCACGTAGTAGCCCATGATGCCGAGAGGATTCTCGGTCTCGATGTATGCCTCGCCCTCCGGCACCTTGATGATGCGAGGGACTTTGGCCATGATCGGGCCGGACGGAATCCCGTCGAGCAACTGCTCGACGATCTTGCAGGACTCACGCACCTCTTGGAGGCGAACCCAATACCTGGCGAACGAGTCGCCGTCGGTGTGGGTCCACACCTTCCAGTCGACCTGGTCGTGAACCATGCCGATCGGGTTGTCTCGACGCAGGTCCCAGTCAACGCCGGAGGCGCGAATGTTGGCGCCGCTCAGGCCGTAGGACAGGCCAACGTCGGCGGGGATGACACCAATGCCTCGGGTCCTGGCTTCGAAAATCTCGTTGCCGACCAGCAGGTCTTCCATGATGTCGCAGAACTCGAGAATCTCGGCGAGTGCAACCTTGGTATCGGCGATCCAGCCCGCCGGCAGATCGTCTTTGACGCCGCCGATGCGGTCGAAGTTGGGGTGGAAACGTCCACCGGTTGCGGCTTCGATCTGGTTGAGGACGTACTCCCGGTCTCGGAAGGCGTAGAAAACCGGGGTGGTGGCACCAAGCTGCACGCCCATGTCACCGAGGAACAGGGTGACGTTGGCGATGCGGGCCATCTCGAAGAGGATGGTTCGAATCCACTGGGCTCGAGGCGGTGCCTCGATCTCCATCAGCTGCTCGGCGGCGAGGATGAACGGCACCTCGTTTGCGAAGCTACTGAGCCAGTCGATCCGATTGATCAGCGTGGTGACCTGCGGGTAGGTGCGAACCTCGACCAGCTTCTCGTAGCCGCGGTGCATGTACCCCATGATCGGGTCGGCGTTGACGACCTGCTCACCGTCGAGCTGAAGCACGATTCGAAGCGTGCCGTGGGTCGCCGGGTGCTGCGGGCCGATGTTGAGGGT
>CAZSTV010000347.1:3748-5124 GCA_964609665.1 uncultured Acidimicrobiaceae bacterium | reverse complement strand
TCCCAGTATCGCTGCGTGCCCGGGGCGTCCCCTTGCGCGTAGTACCAACCTGGCTGCATTTGACTTTCGCTCACCCTAGTTTCCTCCCTCTCGACGCACAGCTGCTGTCGAGACGAGGCGATCTTAGCCCCAGATCCTCCCGCTTGACCACCGCTCGACACGTAGCGACCGGGATCAATTCCCTACCCAGGCGCAAATCCTGCCCGGAACTACAGATTTTGACCCTATTCGGAGGCGATGAGCGTCTATCGTGGCTTCTGACTGGGCTGTTCAATTTTCCCACCAACAGCCCGCTGCGCAGTCGTGATTTGCCCGTCGACGGGCCTTCACGTGCTGCAAACCGGTGGAAAAGTACCGATAGGACACCATGCAGGAAACGATTCTCGTCACCGGTGGCACCGGCTACATCGGGAGCCACACCGCCGTCGCGCTGGCCGAACGAGGCCACAACGTGGTGATCGCCGACAACCTGTCCAACAGCTCGCCGATCGCGGTCGATCGCATTCAGGAACTCGCCGGTCGCGAGGTCGCCTTTCACCAGGTCGACCTGACAGACCTCGACGCTCTCGGCGAAGTCTTCGATCAACACTCCATTGGCTCGGTCATCCACTTTGCCGGCCTCAAAGCGGTCGGCGAATCCGTCGATGAGCCGCTGAGCTACTACCGGACCAATCTGGTCTCCACCATGAATTTGCTCGAGCAGATGGAGCGTCATGAGGTCTGGGAGCTGGTCTTCTCCTCCTCAGCGACCGTCTATGGCGACCCGGAGATCCTCCCGATCCCCGAGGGAGCAAAGCTTGGCGCCACCAACCCGTACGGCAGAACGAAACACATGATCGAGGAGATCTGCCGGGACATGGCCGCCTCCGATGATCGCTGGATGATCAGCCTGCTGCGTTACTTCAACCCGGTCGGCGCCCACCCGAGCGGTGACATCGGCGAGGACCCGCGAGGGATCCCGAACAACTTGGTCCCCTACGTCATGCAGGTCGCCGTTGGCCGGCGAGAGCAATTGCAGGTGTACGGCCAGGACTGGGACACCCCGGACGGCACGGGTGTGCGGGACTACATCCACGTTGTCGACTTGGCGATGGGCCACCTGGCAGCGCTGGACCACATCGAGCCGGGCTGTGACGAGTTCAACCTTGGCACCGGCACCGGAGCATCGGTCTTCGATGTCATCAAGACCACCGAGAACGTCAGCGGGCAGGCCATCCCCTACGAGGTCGTCGGGCGACGCGAGGGCGACATCGCCACGTCGCTCGCCGATCCGTCCAAAGCCAACGAGAAGCTGGAGTGGCGGGCCGATCGAAGCCTCGAAGTCATGTTGACCGACTCGTGGCACTGGCAGTCGAAACACCCGAACGGCTTTGAAG
>CAZSTV010000347.1:0-3738 GCA_964609665.1 uncultured Acidimicrobiaceae bacterium | reverse complement strand
AAGTAGCGCAGCGCTCCCTTACGGGAGCCCGCTTAGGAAAGTACGTCGCTTCGCAGCGGCAACGATGATTGGGCGCCTCGCCTGGTCACGGTGACCGCGGCAACCCGGGCCGCCCAGCGGGCCGCTTCGCCAACCTCGGCGCCAAGACAGAGCGCGTCGGCCAACGCCCCGCAGAACGCGTCCCCTGCCGCGGTCGTGTCGACGGCGGTCACGGCGACCGGCGCAATGTTGTCCACCGAGACCGACTCGCTCCGCAGGCCTTCGACCACAAGCGCTCCGTCACCGCCAAGGGTGACCACCACGGCATCGGGGCCGTCGGGCAGGGCCCTGACCTGGTCGACGAGGGAATCGGTGTCCACCGCTTCTGCTCCCCCGCCGGTCAATCCTGCGAGCTCGCCGCGGTTCGGCACCAGGATGTCGACGCCCGACAGGTCGATGGCGTCAACGGCGGGGGCCGGGTTCAGCACGAGCAGACCCTGTCGGGGCATGGCGGCCAGGTGTTCGACCACCGACACCGGCACTTCAAGCTGGGCCAACACCACGGGTGCTGCTGCGATGGCCGCCTCGGCCGCTGCGAGGTGATCGGTGGAGACCTGGGCGTTCGCGCCGGAGGCGACGACGATGCGGTTCTCACCGGCCGAGTCGACCTCGATGACGGCCAGGCCGCTTGCGATTCCCTCGCGTCGGTCTATGCCGGAAACGTCGACACGTTCTTCCTCGAGCAACCGAAGTAGATAGTCACCGGCGTCGTCATCGCCGAGACAACCGATCATCGCCACGTGACGGCCAAGCCGTGCCGCGGCGACGGCCTGGTTGGCGCCCTTGCCACCCCCGCCTCGGAGCACGTCGCTGCCGAGCACGGTCTCACCGGGGTTCGGGAAGCGCTCGACCTGCAGTGACAGGTCGAGGTTGATGCTGCCGACGACCACCACGTCCACGTCCACGCCGGTCCCCTCACTCATGTTCCGCTGCCCGCCCGTTCTGCGACCACGCGGTCACGGGCGGCGATGGCTTCAAGGGTGAGCCGTCTGGCCGTCGGGTGGTCGAGGGTGTGCCCGTGGGCGACGTTTGGCTCGGCCGCTCCCGATCGACGTTGGTCGACCACCGTCATACCTCTGGTCAGCGCCCCGGCGAGCTCCACCGCAACGTGGCGGTCGGAGAAGGTGATGACCTCGGGGTGGGTTACCGCAAGGACCGCACAGGGGTCGTGGAGGCCGCCCAGGCGGGGCGCACCTCGCTGCTCGGCGTGGTGGAGGTAGGAGAGGACGAGGTCCGAAAGCACGGTCGCCCCCGGCCCGCCGCTACTGGCCATGTCGTTGGCAAGGGCATCATCGACGATGAACTGGTGGGTGAGGTCCAGCCCGGCCATCCGGATCGGCAGCGGCGACCGCAACACGATGTCGGCCGCCTCAGGATCTACCAGGACGTTGAATTCGGCAACGGCCGAATGGTTGCCGACGGTGGCCGAGCCGCCCATGAAACTGAGTCCGGCCAGTCGACCAGGCAGATCGGGGGCCTGGCGAAAGGCGAGCGCAACGTTGGTCAGCGGTCCGATGGGAATGAGCCACAGCCCCTCTTCACCGCGGATCGTCTCGATGAGATACTCGATCCCTTCGCTGGATGCGACGGTTCGCTCCAACTCGGGCAGCGTCGGACCGGCGAAGCCACTGACCCCGTGCACCTCCGGCGCGTGACGGGGAGGGGCGACCAGCGGCCGATCGGCGCCGGCGTGGACCTCCACGTCGATGCCAAAGATCTGGCAGGTGAGGAGCGCGTTGGTGGTGACGTCGGCAAGCGGTGCGTTCCCACCAACCGTGGTGATCCCGACGAGATCTGCGTAGTGGGCGGCCAGCACCAGCGCCACCGCATCGTCGTGGCCGGGGTCGCAGTCGACGATGACCCGCGGCCGGCCCGCTGTTGCGGATCGGTCAACCGCCGATGAGGTTGTGGTCATGGGCGACTACTCGTCGCCACGAAGCTTGCTGAAGATTTCCTTGCACTCCGGGCAGACGGGAAACTTCTTCGGGTCACGGTTGGGCACCCACTTCTTACCGCAGAGCGCCCTGATGGCCGTGCCGTCGATGGCGCTCGGTAGGACCTTGTCCTTGCGCACGTAGTGAGCGAAGCGTTCATGATCGCCGTCGTCGAGCATTGGATCATCGAGGGTCGGATCGACGATGGGGTCAACAACCGGCAGCGTTTCCAAATCGGACATGGGTACATCCTCGCCCCAATCTCGGTCCCGGCCAACCCGTTTGGCCGCCGATAGTGTTGATCCACCGGCGGCGGGTGCGCACGCCCGCCGGCCATCGCACGAGACAGACCACCCAGGGGCACCCAATGCTTGACGTAGGAACCGAAGCACCGGACTTCACCGTCCAGGATCAGGACGGCCAGGATTTCACCCTCTCCGCACTTCGAGGACAGTGGGTGCTGATGTGGTGGTATCCAAAGGCCGCAACGCCTGGTTGAACGCTTCAGGGACAGAGCCTGCGTGATCAGGCTCAGCAGCTCACCGACGCCGGTTGCACCGTCTTTGGTATCTCCTTCGACACGCCGGCGGACAACAAAGCGTTTAAGGAAGAGCACAACTTCCCATTTGCTCTCCTCAGCGACCCGGACAAGACGGTCGGCACCCAGTACGAGATCTTGCGAGACCCTTCCGATCAATACGCCGACTACCCAATGCGTGTGGCCTACCTCATCGACCCCGATGGAAACGTGGCTGCCGCAGATGAGGTCACCGACCCGGCGGGCTACGGAGCCCAGGCCCTCTCCACCCTCGCGGCTGCACAGCGCTAGCTGCCATACACAGCGCGCTAGCTGCGATACACAGCGCTAGCTGCCATACACAGCGCTAGCTGCCATACACAGCGCTAGCTGCGATACACAGCGCTAGCTGTAGACCGCGAACATGACGGGGCGAAACGGGCTGACGTAGGCTCGCGCCATGACTGCATATGGGGATGTCACGGTCGAGGTTGGCGCGGATCACGTTGCGATGGTCGAGATTCATCGACCACCGAACAACTTCTTCAGCCTGGAGATGTTGGGTTCCCTGGCCGATGCGTTCGAGGCTGTGGATTCCGACGACACAGCGCGCTGCATTCTGCTGTGCAGCGAGGGCAAGAACTTCAGTGCCGGAGCGTCGCTACATCAGGAAGACCCGAAGCTCACATCAGAGCGGGGCCGGATCGAGGGCGGCGGGCGCCATATCTATGACGAGGCGGTCAGGATGTTTGCGGCCAAGACCCCCGTGGTGGCCGCTGTTCGGGGCGCGGCGGTCGGCGGCGGACTTGGGTTGGCCTGTATGGCCGACTTTCGGGTTGGCGGTCCGAGCACCAGGATGACCGCCAACTTTGCGCGGCTCGGCTTTCACCAGGGCTTTGGCCTTTCGATCACGTTGCCAGCAATCGTCGGCAACCAGCACGCCCTCGACCTGCTGTACACCGGTCGGCGGATTTCAGGCGAACAGGCCGCCACTCTCGGGCTGCTCGACCGGTTTGTCGACGACGACAAGATTCGGACCGAGGCCGCACGTTGGGCCGCGGAGATCGCTGGCTCCGCACCGATGGCCGTTGAGTCGATCCGCCACACGATGCGTGGCCACCTCCCCGATGCAATCCGAGCCGCGACCAATCGAGAACGGGCCGAGCAGGAGCGCCTGCGCGACACCGCAGATTGGCGTGAAGGCGTTGCCGCAATGAACGAGCGTCGTGAACCCAGGTTCACCCGCGG
>CAZSTV010000346.1:0-5168 GCA_964609665.1 uncultured Acidimicrobiaceae bacterium | reverse complement strand
ACACTAGCGTCTGTGCACTTTTCGTGCACTTCACACCTCGCTAGCCCGCCGCAGAAGTTACCGACAGAGACTAAAATCCCACTGATTCCGGTGCCCGGGGCGGGATTCGAACCCGCACGGACCTTTCGGTCCCGAGGGGTTTAAGCCCTCTGCGTCTGCCGTTCCGCCACCCGGGCTCGGTCCCTACAGGGTAGATCCCAAACTCTGGTTCCGAGGTGGATATAACAAGCTTCGACCATCCCGATTCGAACAGCCAGGCTCGCTCGTTTCGACCGTCAAGCCTGGCGGGACCGGATGTAGCGGTAGAAGTCCAGCACGGGCTCGATGGTGAACCGAAGGAAGATGCTCACGATGCCCAGCTGGACGATGATCCCGATCAGTTTCGCGCCTCGGTAGAGCGGGCCAGGGGCCGTTTCCTCGATGGTGCGGGTGATTGGTGCCTCACCGTTGGGGCCAAGACCGTACTCGCAGTACCCCTCGGAACGGTTCCGCAAACCGAAGCGGTTCGAACGCTCGAAGCCGGTAACCGTCCGCTCGATCTCGTCACCGTAGGTCTGGCAGAGCTGCTCGGTTACAAGCTCATCCAGCGGCGTGACAATACGTGCCCGAACCTGGCCCCACAGGATGAACGCCGCCACCAAAATGACGGCGACAAGAACGACCCGAATGGGATCGATCCGGTCGAGCACAGTATTCAACAGCGGTTTGTCTGGCATCGTCTTCATGGACACATCGTCTTCACGGGCACATCGTCTTCATAGGCCCACTGGTCTTCACGGGCACATCTTCTACAAGCAGCGACTCGTCAGCCGACCAGTGGCTGGCGGCAGCCCCAACCGGGGCTGCCGCTCAGTATGCCAGGTTCCCGACAACCAATGAGGGCGCTCACCTACCAAATGCTGCAACGTGCGAGCGCTCAGGCCGCCCGCCGGGTGATGACCGGGTTGGCCTCCGGCGTGAGGAATGGGGCGGTGGCCAGCCACAACCGATCTCGAATGTCGACCGAGCGGGTGGAACCGGGCTCATTGGCCGCCACTACCCCATCGATCATGTCAGCCACCACCGCCACCGCCGGCCTGCCCCGAAGAGCGACCGACACGGTTGCCGAACCATCAGCCCGACGTTTGATGGAGCGCTGCAGGCCCGGCGACCGAGGTGGGCTGCGAAAGGCCGGCGACTGTAGGCCATGCTCCTTTGCCACCTGGTTGAGCTGGCGAGCAATCTGGGCGAACCGCACCGAGGTCAGCTCCGCACTGACCGGGAACTGATCATCACACTGATAATCACTGTCCCAAGATTGAGAGCTCTGCTCCTGCCACTTCTCCACGTTTCCACTATGGCCGCACCCTGTGACACCAACCCGAGCAGCGGGGCGTGTGGGTGGAGCGACCCACCAGATCGCGGTCGGGGCGCTGATTCTGTCACCGCTTGAGGGCACAATGGAACGGTGACCGACGTCGACCAACCCCAGCAGGTCTCACCAGACCAACCGGAAACATCGGCGACCCCGGAATCACCGGACCCGACAGAACCGACAGAACCGGCAGGCGACACCGAACCGGCTGACGGCACCGAATCGCAAAACCCATCGGAACCCTCCAGCGCTCCGACCGCCGCAGCAGACTCGTCTGCGCAATCCGAAGGGTCAACGCTCTCCGAGGGCCCGTCGCTCAATCCGGCCCAGCAACAGGTACTTGATGAGTTGGGCACCCTGGATAGGCCCAGCTTCCGGATGGACCTGCGTGCGGACCTTCGCCACAACCTTGAAGAGGCACTCGGCCCCATTCTGGCGGAGGCCAAAGAGCCCCTTTTTGTTTCCAAACGTGCGCTCGGCATGCTGCACGGCTGCGAGGCCCGATACATCGCGGACAAAACCGAGGAGTTCACGTGGTCCATTCCCTCGGCCCGGGGCACGGTCGCCCACAAAGCGATAGAGCTGCTGGTCGCACATCGTGGTAACCCCACCCCGCTGGACCTGGTCGAAGGCGCCATGGCCCGTATCGAGGCGGACGAAAAGAGCCTTAGCGGGTTCATCCAACAACTCAACGAAGCGGAACGGGCCGAGCTGAGCGGCAGGGCCAATGACTTCGTCACCACCTTCACCGAGACGTTCCCACCGCTGAGCCGCAAGTGGGTTCCCGTCGCCGAGTCATCGGTGCGGGCAATGCTCTGCCAGGACTCACTCACGCTGATGGGTCGGGTGGACCTCAGCCTCGGCAGAACCCGCGGCCAGGAAGCGGGCAAGGTCCTCATCGACCTCAAGACCGGCCAACCATCTCACGCACACCTGGAAGACCTGCGGTTCTATGCGCTGCTAGAGGCGCTGAAGGTCGGCGTCCCGCCACGGCTCCTCGTCAACTACTACCTCGATGCCGGTGAACCTCGAAACGAAGTGGTCACCGAGGATCTGCTGTGGTCTGCGGCCCAGCGGGTGGTTGACGCCATTGCCAAACTGGTGTCCCTCGACGGGCCCGACGGCAGAACGCCGACCAGAACTCCCGGGCACAATTGTCGGTGGTGCCCGCTCAAAGACACCTGCGAAGAAGGCATCCGGCACCTGCGAGCGGGCGAAGAGGATGACTGGCGGCCCTAGGTCCCGGGCACACTGTCAGGTGGAAAGACCGGGTTCCGGGTCGACGGTTGCCCGATAGCGGTAGCCCCGCCCCAGGAAGGCCAAGTAGGCGAAGAGCCCAGCGACGATCGGTACCCACATCGACACCAGTCGGTACGCCACGGCCGCAAGGCTGGCGTCCTGGGCGCTGATGCCGGAGATGACCAGCATCGAGTAGAGGCCAACCTCGACAAAGCCGAACCCGCCCGGGGTGATGGGGATCATGCCGAGGACCTGAGCCCCGGCATAGGCGAGCAGGACCAGGCTCAAGCGAGGATCGGCACCGACCGCATACAACGCCGCCACCAGCGTCAAATAGTCGAACGCCCACTTGCCGGCGGAAGCGGCAATGGCGGCGGGCCAGCGACTGCCGAGGACCTCGACCAGTCGGTCACGTTCGGAGCGAAGCAGGCCGGTCCGCACTCCCCAGTCTCGGCCGAACGGCGCGCCGATGACGGTGAGGAACCGGTCGAGCGCTCCCTCGAAGATCTCCAACGGTCGGTCAAAGGCAATGCACAGCGCCCCGACGGCGCTCAGGATCACGAACATCACCCCACCGGCGATCGCCGCCGGCAGCAGGCTTTCGGGGATCGGCGCACCGAGCAGTGCCATGACACCGGCAACCGCAGGGATGGCCACGAGTGCAGCAGTGGTCAGGATGGACGTGGCGGCCAGCGCCCCGCCTGCCTCCTTCGGCTGCACCCCCGACACCGACAGCATTCGGTAATAGACGGCACCGCCGGTGGCGGCTCCACCTGGAATCACCCGACTGACAGAGTTGGATACGAGTTGGCTGGTCGCTGCAACAAACCAGCTGACCCGAGGCAACACAATGCGGGTCAGCCACCAGAGGCAGCTGAAGCTGATGGCCTCGGTGATCAGCATCACACCGAACCACATGGGGCGGATAGTCCGCAGCCGGGGTCCCGATTGCAGCACGTCTCGGAGCTGGTCCTGCATGAAGTAGATGGCGACGGCACCGAGGCTGAGCAGCAGACCGGACCACAGGATGCGCTTGATATACGCGGTGCCGGTTGGCCCAGACCTGATCTCTTCAAGATCCAGCGGAGGTCGACGCATCTCCCTCACAGCGACCTCAACTCAAATCCGAAGCGACCGACCAACTCATCGAGCGCCGGGAGCGACAAACCGACAACGCTTTGATACGACCCGGCGATACGTTCAACGAGCAGGGAGCCACGACCTTGAATGGCGTACGCCCCGGCCTTGCCCATCGGCTCGCCACTTTGGACGTACCAGGCGATGTCATCGGTGGTGTACGGACGAAGCCACACCTCGGTGACGTCGACCAGGAGCTCTGTCGTGACCGTCTCGCCGTTGCGGTAGGCCACCGCCATCCCGGTCTGCACCAGGTGCGACCGTCCGGCCAACGCCTGCAACATACGAACCGCGTCGGCCTCATCGGTCGGTTTGCCGAACACCTCACCGTCGATGTCGATGACCGTGTCGCCGGCAATGATCAACGCGTGCTCGGGGACTCGGGGCTCGGCGGCAACGTGGCCTGCTTTGCTTGTGGCAAGGCGGGCAACGAGATCAGCCGGTTTCTCACCCTCGGCAGGCGTCTCATCGACGTCAGCAGGCAGAACCATCGGTTCCAGACCGATGATGCGGAGCAGTTCCAGCCTGCGAGGCGAAGCCGACGCCAAGACTAGATCTGGCGCGCCTTCGCCAACCCTAGACATCAGACTCCACAGTAGACCCTGGCGGCCCGGATATCCGGCCACCCGACAACCAGGCGCCTCTCAGTTGGTCGCCGCAGGCCCGCACTGGCACACTTGTCGTCCATGGACCTCATTAATGTCGACGTTACCGACGGTGTCGGGACGATCACCCTCAACGACCCCGATCGCCGCAATGCAGTCACACTGGACATGTGTGACGAGCTAGAAGAGGCCATCAGTGGGTTGGAAGCGAACACCTCCGTCAACTCAATGGTAGTTACCGGCGCGGCGCCGGCTTTTTGCGCCGGGGCCGATCTGAGCCACCTTGGCGGCTCCGAAGAAGAGGGTCTTCTTGCCATCTACGAGGGGTTTCTGCGGGTCGGCCGCTCTCCCCTGCCGTCCATCGCCGCGGTCAACGGTTCCGCTGTTGGCGCAGGTATGAACCTTGCGCTCATCTGCGATGTGCGGCTCGCCGGGCGCTCCGCCAAGTTTGATGACCGATTCCTCAACCTCGGCATTCATCCTGGCGGCGGCCATACCTGGATGTTCCAGAACATCTGTGGCCCTCAGGCCACCATGGCGGCGGTCATTTTCTCCCAGGTGATGGACGGCGAAGAAGCGGTCCGGGTTGGCCTGGCCCACCAGGTCTACGACGACGACAAGCTGCTTGAGGCGGCGCAAGAAATGGCGGCCAAAGCATCTTCGGTGCCCCGTGAGCTGGTCCTCAAGACCAAGCAGACCATCCAGGACATCAAGTACGTCACCAGTCAGAACGCTGCGGTCAACCATGAGCTTGGCCCGCAAGCGTGGTCGACAAGGCAGCCCGACTTCCAGGCGCTGCTCGCCAAGCTGAAGGCCAAGATCACCTCCAAGTA
>CAZSTV010000345.1:0-5178 GCA_964609665.1 uncultured Acidimicrobiaceae bacterium | reverse complement strand
GGTCTGCACCCCACACCACCTCGATGATCCTCGGGACCGGCACCGCTTCGCCGACCGATAGCGCAAGCAACGCCAATATCGCCTGGCACTTGGCGGGACCGACGTCCAGACGGCTGCCGTCTCCAGCGACGGCACCGACCCCGCCAAGGAGTTGCACCTGCATCTCTCCGGTAGCGGTCGACACGTCTTGCATGGCTCCAGCGGTCACCTCTCCATTGTGGGTGCCCCGGGTTGGGTCGTACACACCCATCGGTTGTGTTTTGGTTGAGCGCGCCTCGGTAAGCAAGCTCGGTCCGCCAGGCAAACATGGCTGAACAGGAGCGATTCAGGGCCGCGACGGCGCCGGTGCTAGCTTCACCTCGGTGGACCTGACCTTACGAAGTGCCGCTGATCAGGCGGCTGCGATCGCCAACCGAGACATATCCGCCAGGGAGCTGTTGGACGCAGTACTCGCACGCTATGAACGGCATAATCCGAACCTCAACGCCGTCATTTTCACCCAGCTCGACGAGGCCAGAGAGCGGGCGGGCGTCGCAGACGAGATGACTGCGAAAGGCCTGTCAGCGGGGCCGCTTCACGGCGTGCCGATGACGGTGAAAGAAGCATGGGACTGGGTTGGATCTCCCTCGACGTCTGGTCACCCCGAGCTTGTCGACTGGCGACCGGACAACCATTGCGAGACCGTCGACCGCCTGCTCGATGCCGGAGCGGTCATCTATGGCAAGACGAATATCCCGGTCTCGATGGCCGACTGGCAGACCTTCAACCCGGTGTATGGCACAACGTCAAACCCCTGGAACCATGAGATGACCCCGGGCGGCTCCTCCGGTGGCGCGGCGGCCGCTGTCGCCTCTGGGATGAGTGCCGTCGAGATCGGCAGCGACATCGGGGCCTCGATTCGCAATCCGGCCCACTACTGCGGCATCTTTGGCCACAAGCCGACCTACGGACTGGTGCCGATTGCCGGACACGGAAGCCCGGGCAACCCATCCGAGCTGGACATCGGGGTCGGTGGGCCATTGGCTCGCTATGCCGACGATCTGAACCTGGCGCTGGACGCGGTGGCCGGGGCCAGCCGCCTCGGCGCCCGCGGCTGGAAGTTGGAACTGCCCGCACCTCGTAAAACCGCCCCGTCGGAGTTGAAGGTTGCCGTGATGCTGGAGAGTCCGTGCGTCGTCCAGGACGCCGAGCTGACCAACCAGCTGGCCTCGACCGTTGAAGCGCTCTCGGCGCTGGGCGTGCAGGTTGACTACGACGCCCGGCCGGACATCGACATTGCCAGGAGCCACGAGGTGTACCTGATGCTGCTGCGAGCCGCCACGGGCTCGGAGTACCCGGCGGAAGCGTTTGCCACCCAGCAGGAACACGGCGCCCGATACGCCGCGGGCGACCGGGACTACCGGGCCCTCGCCGGTCACGCCATCACGATGACGCACTGGGAATGGGCAGCGTTCCATCGAGAGCGGGAACACGAACGCCTCGCGTGGGATGCGTTCTTCGACGAGTACGACCTGCTGCTCTGTCCCACCGCGGCCTCTGCTGCGTACCCCCATGACATCGAGGGCGAGCGGGCAGACAGAACCATCACGGTGAACGGAACCCAGGAGTCAACCCTGGACCAGTTGTTTTGGGCCGGGTGGTCCTGTGGGGTGTTGCTTCCCGGCACGGTCGCACCAGCAGGACTCACCGAATCAGGGCTCCCCTGCGGGCTGCAGATTGTGGCGGGCCACATGCGTGACCGGGAGTCGATTGCCTTCGCCGCATTCATGGAGCGGGAGCTGGGCGGCTACCAGGTTCCGCCGGGCTACGACTGAACCGCCGTTTCCGCTCGCAGCCAGTGCCGCTCAAAGTCGGTATGGGTGACAGGCCTGCCGAAGAGGAAACCCTGTACAAAGTCGATGTCCAGGCTCCTGGCGAGTTCATGTTGCTCCGGGGTTTCAATGCCCTCAGCGACCATCTTCAGTCCAAGCCCGCGACAGGTATCGACCAGGCTCTGCAGGATGAGTGTCTCCTCAGGACTGGTTGCTAGCCATCGCCGATCCAGCTTGGCGAAGAAGGGGCGTACTTGCAGCAGCCGATCAAAGTTTGAGTGGCTGATACCGACGTCGTCTATCGCAGAGCCAATCCCCAGCGCTCCAAGCGCCCTCAGGGAGTCGATGTTGATGTGCTGAGCGGCCTCGGACACCTCGACCACCAGCATCGGCGGCAACAGACCTGACGCCACCAGAACGTTTTTGAGCCGTAGGACCAAGTCCTCAGCACCGAGCGACCCGGCACCCAGGTTGACCGACATCCGAAACTCGGCCGTGATCAGTGAACGGTCAAGCCAAGCGGCGGTGACCTGGGCGGCCTGGGACGCAACGTGCTGATCAAGGTCGACGCCGATGCTGCGATCGATCACCGACGGCAGGAACTCACCGGGCGGGAGCAACTGACCGTCGGTGGCCCGAAGCCGCACCAGCGCCTCCGCGCCGACAACGTCGGAGTTGTTTCCGGCAACGTTCAGCACCGGCTGGTACCACACCTCGATCCGGTCTTCTCGAAGCGCGGCTGCCACATCGCGCTCGGTCTTCGACCACGTTCTCCGCTTCCGGCGACTCACCGGCTTCTCGGCAAACATTGCCGCGTCGGCCTCAATCACCATCGCGTCGACCGACGGTCCGGGTCTGTCACCACCAACCCGATCAGCGACGGCAATACCGATACTGCAGCGGATCGCCAGCTCACCGATGCTGGTCGACACCGGATGGGTGAAGAGCTCTCGGACCTCGTCCGCCCGGAGCTCCGCAAGCTCGCCGTCGGTGTTGGGCAGGACCACAACGAATTCATCGCCGCCCCATCGTGCTGCCAGCATCGATCCGGTCGCCGCCGCCGCAAGCCGGTGGGCGACAGCCTGGAGAATCTCATCGCCAACAGCGTGACCGTGGGTGTCGTTGATCGGCTTGAAGCCGTCAAGGTCCAGGAACAAGATGGCCCACGGTTCCGTCGCCCGCTCTGACAGCAACTCGATTTGAGTGTTGGCGTGATCACGGTTGTAGATCCCGGTCAGCGCATCGTGGGAGACCTGATGGCGAAGCTGCCGCTCGACCAACGACCGTTTGCGAATGTCGGCTTCAAGGTCGGCTGCCAGCCGGTCGATGCTGCGGGCGAGCTTCCCAAGCTCGTCGTCGACTTCGTCGCCGATCGAGTCTTGATAATGGCCATCGGCGACGCGACCCGCCGCCGACGAAAGCCGACGTAGCCGCCTGCCGAGAGGGTTGATCAGCAGACCGGTGCAACCCAGGATCAGCAGCACGGTGAGCGTTGCCCCCAGCGCAATGGCTCTGCGGATCTCTCCCACAGGGGCATACGCTTCGGCCGCGTCAATCTTCAGGACCAAGCCCCAGCCGGTGGCTTCAATCGTTTCGACGGCCAGAATCGAATCAACGCCGCGATAGTCGGCAGCCCGCATGACCCGACCGTCAGGCGATTGAAGGGCCTCGGTGATCGGCAGGCCCATATCGGTCGGGACCAACTTGTTGAAAGCGGCATCGCGTTCAAACCGCAGGGCGGTGATGAATTGGGCGTCGCCGCTTGGCGTTGCCTGGGCGATGTGAGCTTCGCTCGTCGCCCCAAATCGCTGGTCGCCGGTGATCAAGGTGAGAATCGGGGCCAAATCGGTTTCCAGGGAGAGCACCCCGATCACTACACCGTCGGCTCGCTGCACCGGAACAACCAGCCCGAGCCGGCCCTGGCCTGACTCTGACCGGAACGCGTTTCCGAACTCGGTGGTTCCGGTGGCCAACACCCGGTCGACGATGCCGGGGTCGAACGGCTCCCAGCCATAGTCGTCGGTGCGCCCGAGGCCAACCCCACCGCGGGCGACGACCTCAACCGCGACAACATGTGACCCCATCTCATCGGCCCGTTGCAGTACTTCGGCAGCAACGTCAGCGTCAGCGCCGTCGGCCTCAGTACTGTCGGCATCAAAGGCACCGATCATGTCGATAATCGCAGGATTGCTCGCAAGCCGCCGGCCGTCTTCGACGTAGCGAGCAAGGCCGTCCTCCACCCGTGCACCTTCGAGACGACGCAGCACCGCAAGGTCCGATTCGATGCGCTGCGAGAGCCGAGCGTCGACGAGGCCGAGCGTGAACCAACCAACCGCCGCCGAAGGCAGGACCACGAGCACGAGCCACGTTAATATCCGTGATCGCACGCCGAGGTCCATGTCCAAGTATCGCCAAGACTCGGATTTTGCTTAAGCCCTTTGGCCTACATAATGGGCTGTTTTTACCAAAGCGTCATCGATCGGCTGAGCAGGCGGTCACTGGAGCAGCGGGTTGGCCAACGCCGTGGTGGTGCTGGTGCCGAACGGCCCGTTCTGGTCGTACATGGTCGACGCTCCGATGGCGATGCCGTCCGCTGCCAAGTGAGTCGTTGTCTCCAACCCGACCCACCCACCGACCGGGTACCTGGCCATCGCCATGGTGTAGTCGGCGTTGATGTAGCCAATCCCTGCCGCACTGCCGTTGGACAGCGGACTTGCCAAGTCGCCGCTCAAGGCTGCCCGAACCAGCGGGGTCAGCGGTTCATCATCCACCAGGTGGCCGTGATCGTAGGTCCAGACCCGGGACCGGCCATCGTCGTAGATGCCGCCCTCGTGGATGCGAATATCCCAGATTGGGTCCTCGGCACGGGGTTCGGCTCGGGGGTTCTCGATCCTCGGCAACGTCTCCGGTGGCGGCGAGTCCCAGCGAGGCGCCTGCCAGATGTCTCCGGGCGGCGGTGTTCCCTCGGTCAGTGCGATGGCACGAACCGATGCAACATCTACCCCGCCGACGGTCACCACGGCATCAGCGACCACGATCCTGCGGCCCTGGCGAACGAGGTTGGTGGAAACCTCGGTCAGCTCGAACCCGGCGGGCCGGAACATGTCGACGGTGAGGCGGGAGACCCGCCATCCCGGCGAAAGGAATTCGGCCTCGATCGCCCTGGCCGCTAGCCCGCCGAAGAGGCGCCCGTGCAGCATGTCGGACGCCCACGGACCCACCGCTTCCTCACCGGGCGCAAAGCCATGACCGTCACGAGTGAAATAGGATTTCGACACTCCACGAGTGAACATGGCCGGTCGGTGAAATGCCAACCCGGCGCCGCCAACCTCGGGCCGGCAGGTGCCTCAGGAATGGGGTCGCCTGC
>CAZSTV010000344.1:0-5184 GCA_964609665.1 uncultured Acidimicrobiaceae bacterium | reverse complement strand
CCGCTGGAACGCCGACCTCCTTTTCCCAAATCTCTGCCGCCTCATCGTCGGTGAGATGTACCGTCACCCACAGCCGGTCGGGGTCAAGACCAAAGACCTCGGTGACCAGCTGCCAGGCCATCGGGATGGCTTCTTCTTTGAAGTAGTCCCCGAAGCTGAAGTTGCCCATCATCTCGAAGAACGTGAGGTGGCGGGTGGTACGGCCGACCTCATCGAGGTCATTGTGCTTGCCACCGGCTCGAACACACTTCTGGACCGTGACGGCCCGGTTGTGTTCCGGCTTCTCCTCACCGACGAAATACGGCTTGAACGGCACCATGCCGGAGTTGACGAACAGCAGCGTCTGATCGTGTGGAATCAGGCTGGCTGATGGGATTCGATGGTGGTCTCGTTCGACGAAGAAGTCGGTAAAAACCTTGCGTAGTTCGTTGGCCTTCACCGCTTCAGACTATCTGGGAAGCCCGTTTTGGGTGGTGAATTAGCGCCGCTTCGTAACGCGACCCGTAACGGCTACTACCGGTCCCTGGGCTTGGATCGGGGCCGGTATGACCGCTGCACCCGATTGACCGTGGCCTGCCCCAGCCGACGTTCCGCCCGCCATCGCCCAGACCGAACCGGTTCTGCCACCTCGGGCAGCTCCACCTCGTCGGCTGAGTACGGTCGCAGATCCAACAGCGCATCGTCGGCGGCGACGTTGCCCTCGGTGACCCGCAGGTACTCCGCCTTCAGTTCTCGACGCTTCGTTTCGGCCTCTGCGGCGACATCGTCACCGATGGCCCGAATCCGGTTGAACCCGTCGCTGACCCGACGGCGACGATCGCCTGCGACCTGGGATGCCCGCCTGGTGCCAACCGCGACCCGTTTTGCGGTCCGGCCCATCACGACCGCTGAACCACCGGCTTTGGTTGCGCTCTCCGGCACGTACTCCATGACCCGCTTGACCGGAGCGGGAAGGCGCTCCTCCATGTCGGCGGTCGCTCGCTCGACCGAGCGCGACGTCGTCCACTTCAGGAGGTATCGGACCAGGGTGCCAACGGCGAACCACCGCAGCCGCTTCCATTTGAACAGGCGCTTCATCATGGCCTCATCACCACCTCGTCACGAGTATCCGGGTCAGGCCTGGATCTCGGCCCGCTTCGCGGACTTGCGTCGTTTGCCGAACAGCCACGACCTGGCGACCTTGCCGGTGCCCGAAGCAACCGCGAGGGTGCGGATCATAGGGTCCTGGACAGCTTCGTGAGTTCGACGACTCGTTTCGGAGATGACGGTGGTGGCGTGATCCGCTCTGTCGAGAACGATGTCCACCTTGTCCAGCTCGGCGTCGGCGTCTGCGACGAGTTGGCGAAGTTCTCGGAACGCCGAGATGCCCTCGTCCCGCAGTTGATGGGCGGTGTCCTCAAGCTTGGCCAGCGTGTTGTTCAGGTTGTTGACCGCCGTGATCAAGAAGACGGCGGCAACGACCACGGCGATGGCAACGATGATGGCCGCCAGTTCGGTGATGGTCATTGCGGTTCCACCTGGGTCTGGTCGACGTCTGCGGTGTCGATTGCTGGTGTGGCGAGTTCTGTCATGTGCTGCGCTATCCGGCGCTCGTCACCGTTTTCGGTGGGGATGAAATACCGCCGGTCACGAACCTCGTCCGGCATGTAGTCCTGGGGAACGTGGCCCCCCGGGTAGTTGTGAGGATAGCGGTAGCCTTCGCCATGACCGAGGCCCTTCACCCCGGGGTGGGAACCATCCCGTAGGTGCATGGGCACCTCTCCCGCTGGGAGTTCCTGCACGTCAGCCATCGCCTTGTTCAGCCCCGCATAGGCCGAGTTGGACTTTGGAGCCGTCGCAAGGTGGGTCGTGGCGTGAGCCAGGTTGATCCTGGCCTCGGGAAGACCGACAAAGTCGACTGCGGCAGCAGCGGCATTGGCAACCAAGATTGACGTGTGATCGGCAAGGCCGACGTCTTCGGAGGCGAAGATCACGAGGCGCCGTGCAATGAAGCGCGGGTCCTCGCCTGCGGTCAACATCCTGGCCAACCAGTACAGCGCGGCGTCGGGGTCACTCCCCCGCATGCTCTTGATGAAGGCGCTGATGATGTCGTAGTGCTCATCGCGACCGTAGCGAAGGGCCTTGAGGTCGGTTGCCGCCTCAGCGTCGCCCAACTCCACGTTCGGCTTACCGTCACCACGGTCTTCGGCATCGTGGCGGGCTGCGGCCAAGGCAACGGCCACCTCCAGCGTTGTCAGCACCTGACGTCCGTCGCCTGCCGCCCGGGCCGCCAGGTAGGTGACGGCATCGTCATCGGCGGTAGCTCCCTCGGCGTCCAGGCCTCGCCGCACCAGCGTTGCGAGGTCTTCTTCCTCCAGGGGCTGTAGCCGGAAGAGGGTGGAGCGGCTCCGCAGCGGCGCGTTGACCTCGAAGAACGGATTTTCGGTCGTGGCACCGATCAACACCAACACGCCGGATTCGACCGCGGGAAGGAGCGCGTCCTGTTGAGCTTTGTTGAAACGGTGTACTTCATCGAGAAACAGGATGGTGCCTCGACCATGAGCACCGAGACGCTCCTCGGATTTGGCAATTACCTCTCGAACATCTTTTACCGAGGCATTCACTGCCGATAGCTGAACGAACTCCTTTGACGATGCGCCCGCGACCAAGCGAGCCAACGTCGTCTTCCCCGTCCCAGCAGGACCCCAAAAGATGACCGAAGACAACCGATCAGCATCAACTAGTCGGCGAAGCGGCCCGTCGCGACCCAGCAGATGGGCCTGGCCAACGACATCGTCGAGGGCCTGGGGACGCATCCGGCTGGCTAGCGGTGAACGCGCCTCAAGCCGCTCCTTGGCTGCTGCTGCGAACAGGTCGTCTGTGGCCACCGGATCCCCCTCCCTTTCTTCACGCCTCGGCCATGCGGTCGACATGCCGGTATCGAGGCTAGCCGAATCCGTTGGGCGCCTGGCCGCCGAGCTGGCGCCTGTCCCGTCGATAGCGACCACGACGGTTCCCGAAGGAGATGCCAGATGATCACCGTGGTGTGGACCATCTTCTACCTGTGGCTGGTGCTGACGATTCTGCTGGCCGCCATGTGGTTCCTGCGGCGCCAGGATCTGCAGCGCAACCAAAAGTCCGACGACGAGGCACTCCTCGCGCAGTCAGACGCCGACTCAGACGACAGCCACAAGCAAGACCCCGCCGAAGCTGGCGCTGGCAAGACAGACACCGCGGGCACCGCCAAGACAGGCTCCGACACGTCGGACTCGGACGATGCCAGCTCGGATGGCGACAGCTCGGATGGCAACAGCCAGGATGACGACAGCTCGGCCCCCGACGACAAGCCGAAGGTCGACGCCAACGCCTCATCGCCGTGGAAGAAAAACTCGCCACCGAAAAAGAAGAAGTCGCAGTCGAAGAAGAAGTCGACAAAGAAGACCGGATCGAAGTCGGCCAAGTCCGACGCCGATGCCGCCGCAAGCCCCGAGTCAGAATCGAAGCCTGCCTCCGATAGCGACAAGAGCGTCGCTGCGGAAACGGAAGTCGACGACGCAGCAGAACCCGACACCACGACTGAGTCCGGTACCGCGGCTGAGTCTGATGGCCAGGACGAGGCGGCTTCTGAGTCCTCCGGCCCCAGCGCCACTCCCGAAAAAAAGCTCTCGGTTGCCGCCAACGACGATGTGCCGGAACCGACCGAGCCAGAACCCGAATCGGAACCTGAGCCAGAGCCAGAACCGGCCGAGGCCGCATCAACGCCGACCGACGCGACCGAGCCAACAGCCGACGACGACGCACCGAACGTATCTGGCCCAGACCTCGAGAAGATGCTCGAAGGCATCGAGCTGCCGTACAACCTGCAGCCGGTCGAGCTGTCGGCCGACGCACCGGTCACCCACGCCGTCTTCCTGTCAGATCACCGCAACGCCGAAGAGGTTGGGACCGCGTTTGCGGACCAGCTCGTCGACCTTGGCTATGAGATCGAGGCCGCCGGCTTCGACCAGGCGGTCGCCAAACGAAACGGTGACGTGTTGTCGATGCGGATCGAGGCCGACGCCGGCAAGAGCGCCGAGTCGAGCCGCTACCCGAACGCCGGCATCGACGATGTTGCCATCGAGGTATGGACCGGCACCGGCGGACCGCCTGACGTCACGAGCTGACGCCGACAGCCATGTCTAATCGAGCGGCGGCAGGACCCGAACGCCGAGTTCCGCCAGCTGATCCGGGTCGATCTCACCCGGGGCGCCGGTCATCGGATCAAGTCCTGACTGGGGCTTCGGGAACGCGATGACCTCTCGGATGTTCTCCTCGCCCGCCAAGATAGCGACCAACCGGTCAAGGCCGTAGGCAAACCCGCCATGTGGCGGCGCCCCGTACTTGAACGGGTTGAGGAAGAAACCGAACCGAGCGTCCGCTTCGGCCTCATCGATGCCGAGCAGCTGAAACACTCGCTGCTGTAGCGCGTGGTCATGAATTCGGATGCTGCCAGAGCCAAGCTCCCAGCCGTTGAGCACCAGGTCATAGGCCCACGCCCGGACCGACATGGGGTCGGTTTCGAGCTTCGGGAGATCCTCAGGGTGGGGATGGCAGAACGGGTGGTGGCCCGTCTTGGGGTTTCCTGTCGCTTCGTCGACGCCGACGAACAGCGGAAAGTCGACAACCCAAAGGTATTTGTACGGGCCCTGGCTCACCGGAGGTCGGCCAAGCCGGTTCCGGAGTTCGCCGAGCACCTCGCACGTCGTGTGCCATTCATCGGCGATGAGGAGCAGCAGGTCACCGGACTCGGCGGACATCCGCTCGATCAACGCCTTCTGCTCGGTCTCGGAAAGGAACTTTGCGACCGGCGAGTCGAGGCTCAAGTCGCCACTCTCGCCATCGCCGACCTTCATCCAGACCATGCCCTTGGCCCCAAAGGACTTGGCGGTGTCTGTGAGGCCGTCCAGCTTGTTGCGACCCCAGTCCCCCGCTGCGCCCGAGGCGTTGATGCCCTTGATGGCGCCGGCGGTGGAGAAGGCCTTGAACTCGGTGGCGGCGAACACGTCGGTCAGTTCCACCAGCTCCATGCCGAATCGCAGATCGGGCTTGTCGCTGCCAAAGCGGTTCATCGCCTCGTGCCAGGTGATGCGGGGCACTTCGTCGGGGCGGACACCGGTAACGGCTTCCGCAGCGTCGAGCACCGATTGCTCCACCGCGCTGAGCACG
>CAZSTV010000343.1:0-5203 GCA_964609665.1 uncultured Acidimicrobiaceae bacterium | reverse complement strand
ATGAAGATGATCGCCCGGCCCATCTTGCGGGCCTCGTTGAACAGGTCCCGGACGCGACTGGCGCCGACGCCGACGAACATTTCCATGAAGTCCGAGCCGGTCACGGAGAGGAAGGGCACGCCCGCCTCACCGGCAACAGCTCGTGCGATCAGGGTTTTACCGGTACCGGGAGGGCCAACCAGGAGGACGCCCTTCGGGATGCGGGCGCCGATGGCGGAGAACTTGCCGGGGTTCTTCAGGAAGTCGACCACCTCGGTGATCTCCTTCTTCACCGCGGTGTAGCCGGCAACGTCATCAAACATGGTGCCGGGACGCTCTGACGAGTACGTCTTGGCCTTCGAGCGGCCGATGGACATAATGCCGCCCATCTGAGACTGCTGCCTGCGAGCCATCCACCAGAAGAAGCCGATGATGATCATGAACGGCAGGAACAGTGGCAACAGGCCGAGGAACCAGTTGGTGGTCGGTGTGACCGGCTGATATTCGACGTCACGGCTGTCGAGCAGATCACGCTCTGCCTCGGTGAACTCCTTGAAACCGGTGGTTTGGAAGAGCTCGCCGTTTGTCCGTTCACCACTGATGCGGAACGTTGCGTTGTCGAATTCGAGCGACTTGATGTCACCCGCTTCCACCGAGGTCAGGAACTGGGTATATGTGATTTCGCCTTCGGGCTCGCCGTTTGAGGCGGACGCCACCGCAAGCAGGGTCACAAGAATGCCGACGACGATCCATGCTGACCAGCGTGGCCAGCCGCCTTCGGCCCGGCCGGGAAGCTTTGGATTGCGGCCGTTCGGGGGAGGGGGTGGTTGGTTGGAACCCTGCGGACTCATAGGACCAGCCTAATTGCCCAGGAGCGTGTTGCCGAGATCGGGGAGATGTACACAATTCGACCTGTCGGTAGGGAGGTGGACATAGTTAGCCGTAGCGGAGCCACGGTTCGGTGCCTCATTCCTATCAGTGTTGCTGAAAACCTGGGTAAAGGCCCGGGCCTGGAAGTCGCTAGGGTTGCGGTGTGGAGGACCTGGGGTGAGAGAGTTCGTTGGCCTGTCGAGTGACCGATGGCCGGTAGGTCACCGCGAACAGGTGAAGTGGGGCATCCCCGCCGCGGTGCTGTGTCTACTCGGCGCCCAGGTCTTCGCCGTGGTGTGGTTCAGCATCGTCGCGGGCCTGCGGTACGGCGCCGATCCGCTCCCGGCTGCCGCTGACCGGCCGATCTGGACCCTGTTGTTGTTCAACATGGGTCTGTGGCTCGGCTACGGGCTCGGGCCGATCCTGGCCAAGCGCCTGACCGACAGTGGCCCCCTGGTCGACTTCGACCTTCGCTCCAGCCGCGTGCAGTCCGCGGTTGCGATCGTGGTTGGCGTCGGCACACAGCTTGCGCTGTTGCCCGTGCTGTATTGGGTCTTGCTGCAGTTTGTGCCGGGGGACCCTAGCGAATCTGCCAAGGCGCTCGCAGACCGCGTGGACGGACCGTTGGACGTCCTGGTGCTCGTGGTAGCGGTGGTGCTCATCGCTCCCGTGGTCGAGGAGTGGTTCTACCGGGGCATGCTTTTGTCGACGCTGGCCCGAGGGTTCGGTGTCGTCGGCGGGGCCGTCGGATCATCCGCGGTGTTCGCACTTGTGCACCAGGAGTTGATCTTGATGCCGGGCCTCTTCGTACTGTCACTCCTGCTGTCCTGGCTGACCGTGCGTACCGCCAGAATCGGCCCGGCAATCCTGGCTCACATGGCGTTCAACGCAACGACGGTCGTGGAGCTTCTGGTTTTCCAGGCCTAGCAACGTGTTCTGCCAGGCCTAGCGATCTGAGCCTGGTGGCTCATTTGCCACGTTGCATCTCACCGTCACGCCCGGCTTTCCGACTGATCTCGTACGGAGACGTTGCGAGAACACTCGCATACGAGGACAGGTGGAGGTCCGGTGGAAGCAATGAATCAGCAGGAGCAGGGGCACCTTGGCGAGGTTGCCGAGTCGGCAGGCCTCACGATAAATCACCCCGGTAATCATCCGGGCAATCACCCCGGTAACCACCCCGGTACTCACCCCGGCAGCCAGACCGGTGAGCGGCCAGGCGCAAAAAATCGCCCAGGCTCGACCGCAGCCGCTGCAGGCCAAGACGGCACCCCGAAGATCTCCGCTGCCCCCTGTGGGATCTGCGGGTCGGAACAGTCGGCGATACGGATCAACGTGGACGGCAACACCCTCCTTATGGAGTCGTGCGACACTTGTGATGTTCGCCGCTGGCAACTCGAGGGTGAGCGAATCGACCTCCAGGAAGCGCTCAATCAGGTCGGCGAGCATTCCGGTCGTCGCCGTTCAAAAGCCTGAACGAGACGGGCAAGGCTGCCTATACCTGGCGCTCCCCGCGTTTCTGCACACCGGCCCTCCCGGTCGGTGGGGACCCGTCGCTAAGAGTGGGCTATTTCTTGCTATCGTTGGGCAGGTGGAACAATCTGATCGTTGGTGGAGCGCGGCGAAGGTGGCCCCTTGACAGCAGCATCTTCATCATCGACTGGGCTAAATGACCCGCTCGACACGATGACCGACGACGGCCAGAACGGCATCGCCGTACTGCCACAAGACGCACGGCCTGCCGCTGCCACCAATGGTGACCACGGCACCGACGGCGCATCGCTAGCGGAGCGGGTTGCCGCCACCCTCGACAGCGGCGGCGTCGATGGGGACGAGGAACGCTCGTCGCGCCTCGGCCTTGTGATCTCCGGCATCTTGGCGCTGATCGTCTTTGCATTTTTCAACTGGCCACAGCCCGACGGCTGGGCCGACCTCGCCCGACCGTTGCTGCTCATAGACACCACCCCCTCCGGTGGTGACATGGGCGCCCACGTCTGGGGCCCGGCCTACCTGCGCGACAACCTCCTGCCGCAGGGTCGCCTGTCAGGCTGGACGCCGGATTGGTACGCGGGCTTCCCGGCCTATCACTTCTACATGGTGGTGCCGCCTCTGGCGATCATCGGCATCAACGCCGGGCTGCCGTGGTTCCTCGGTCTTCCGTTGGCCGCAGCGGTCCTGTTCGGTGCGTACAAGTTCGCCGACCGCCTGCCGGTCTCCAAGCGCGTCGTGTACATCGCCGCCGCCCTCCTCGCCATCGGTCTGATCGCCGTACCGTACGGGGTGGCGTTCAAGCTGGTCAGCGTGATCGGCCTGGTCGGCTTCCCTCTCGCCGCGTGGAAGATGGGCCGGATGGCCGGCTCCGCCGAGCCGATTCCCACCTTCCTGGCGCTGGCCTCCTTCGTCTTCATCTACGACACCAACTTCACCATCTACGGCGGCAACATCGCGTCAACGCTCGCCGGTGAGTTCTCGTTCTCGATCTGTCTGATGTTGTGCCTCCTGGCCATCGGTATGGCGGCGCGAGGCATGGACAACATGTTGACCAGGGGGCCGACGGCCATCGTCCTCGGCCTGGTGGCGCTGACCCACGTGCTTCCGGTCTTCTTCCTCATCCCGGCGGTCGTGCTGCTGGTCCTCATGCATCGAGACGTTCCTCGGGCATGGGCGCTTGCCGGGACGGTCGCTTTCGCGCTGGTACCCATTGCCTTCAGCGACGGCACGGGTGTCGGTGTTCGTGGCCTGTCAATCCTGGCGGTCCTCGTGGTCATGGCCTCGGCCGTCGTCGCAGAGCCGGCCGTGCTCGAACGGGCAAAGTGGCTGCTGTTCACCGGCCCGGTCTCCATCCTCCTGGCTGCGTTCTGGCTTGTCCCGTTCGTGTTGCGGCGCGATTTCTTCAACGACATGGGCTGGGAGCCGATCGAGCATGTCGGCCCGCTGCTGCTCACCGTCCCAATGAAGATCGCCCTGCCGGTCGCTGCGGTCGGCCTCGTGCTGTCCTACACCGCCAGAGAGCGGCTTGGCATGATGTTCGGCGGAACCGCCGCCATCTTCGCCGCCGCGGTGGCAAACGTCGGCGACGGACCAATCTGGAACGCCCGCTTGCTGCCGTTCTACTACCTGTCGGTCTACATGTTGGCCGCCATCGGCGTTGCCATGATCGTTCGGCTTGTCGGCTCGATGATCTCCACCGATCTCGAGCGTCCTGACGGTCGCACGCTTCTCGCCGGCAGTTCCGCTGCTGCGTTTGCCATCCTGATTGCGGTCGCCATGCCGTTGCGCATCCTGCCGGGCGGCGGAGTATCCGAGGGCGGCGACGGCTCCTATGACTGGCTCGTGTTCTCCAACACAGCCCGAAGCTTCGTCCCAAGCTGGATCGAGTGGAACTACTCCGGCTACGAAGAGAAGGATTCCTACGCCGAGTACCGCCAGGTGGTCCAGACCATGGACGACGTCGGCGCGGACCGAGGCTGTGGTCGAGCGATGTGGGAACACCACGAGGATCTTGATCGCTACGGCACCCCGATGGCACTGATGTTGTTGCCGCACTGGACCGACGGTTGTATCGGCTCGATGGAAGGCCTCTACTTCGAGTCGTCGGCCAGCACACCATTCCACTTCCTGAACCAGAGCATGCTGTCCGACGCTCCGTCGCGGCCCCAGCGCAACCTGCCGTACCAGAACTTCGACATCAACCGTGGTGTTGCCCAGCTCCAGTCCTCGGGCGTTCGCTACTACATGGCGCAGTCCGATCGGGCCATCGCCGATGCACGGACACACCCTGAACTGACAGAGGTTGCCGAGGCGCAGCCGTTCGTCGTATTTGAAGTCACCGGCTCGGAACTGGTCGAGGGGTTGCAGTACGCCCCGATCGTCGTGTCCGGCCCGGGTGAGGAACAGGTCGAAGGGTTCGAGGAGACGTCCCGATTCGAGATCGGTTGGGTCAGCCAGGCCGTTGCGTTCTACAACGACCCGAACTCCTACGTGGCGCTACCGGCAGAAGATGGCCCCGAGGAGTGGACTCGCTCGCAGCTGCTTTCGGTCGGCGCAGGCGACGAAGTCGATCAGGCGGTCGTCACCAACATCGAGGTCGACACCAACAGCATCGCCTTCGACGTTGACCAGGTGGGTCAGCCGGTGCTGGTCAAAGCGTCCTACTTCCCCAACTGGAACGTTGACGGTGCCGACGGGCCGTGGCGGGTCGGACCGAACATGATGGCGGTCGTGCCAACGTCCAACTCGGTTGAGTTGAACTACGGACGCTCCGTCGTCGATCTCCTCGGCACCCTGCTCACATTGCTCGGAATCGCCGGGGTCTTCGGCCTGGTGGCGATGGATCGAGGTCGCTTTGCCAACC
>CAZSTV010000342.1:4843-5241 GCA_964609665.1 uncultured Acidimicrobiaceae bacterium | reverse complement strand
TTGGTGATCCGCACGCCGCCGGTGCCCCGGCCCTTGCTTGGGATCTCCTCGGTTGAGGTTGCCTTTGCCGTGCCCTGATCGGTCACCGACACCACCACGCTGCTGGCATCTGCGGGGCCGGCACCAACCACTCGAGCCTTGCCTTTGAGCTTGATACCGGCAACGCCCTTGGCGGCCGGCCCTTGAATGCTGATTGTCGATACCGGGGTGCGTAGGGCCTGGGCGTCGGAACCGACGAAGACCACCTCTTCACCCTCTGAGGCGGCGAAGGCAGCGATCACCCGGTCCCCGGTCGCCAGCTTGATGATCGGCCGACCGGAACGGACATCGGCGAGGGCCTCACGGTCGAGGCGCTTTGTCATGCCGTTGGCGGTGACAACCACAATCGGGTCACCGGT
>CAZSTV010000342.1:0-4833 GCA_964609665.1 uncultured Acidimicrobiaceae bacterium | reverse complement strand
AACAGGATGGAGTCTCCCTTGTCGGCAGCGAAGCTCTCGCCAACCGGCTTGCCGCGGCTGCGTCCACCAACCTCGGTGACATCTGCAGCATTGATCTTCAACAGCTTGCCAGCTGCGGTGAAGCCGAGCACCGGCTGGCGCAGGGTGGTGGTCACCACCGAGGAAATGACGTCATGGCGCGATGGGCTGTAGCTCTTTGCGGTTCCTGTCGGTTCCCGGCCAACCAGCCCGGAAGCGGTCAGGCTGATCACACAGGGGTCATCCGGGAGGTCGGCGACCACCTGTTCTTCCAGCGCCGCCAGGTCCGGAACGTCTCCGCCGTCGATGATCTTTGTCCGTCGGTCGTACCCGTACTTCTCGACCATCTCGGCCAGTTCGTTCAACACGATGGTCCGGCGCCGCTGGTCGGAGCCGAGGATCTTCTTCAGTTCCTTGATGGTGGTCAGGAGGGTCTTCTTTTCCTCCACCAACTCGTCGTAGGCAAGTGCGGTCAGGCGCCGCAGCCGCAGTTCGAGCACGTACTCCGCCTGGATCTCGCTGAGCTTCAGGCGCTTCATCAGTTTGGTTCTGGCATCGGCGGAGTCCTTTGAGCCGCGGATGATTGCGACGACCTCGTCGATGTTGTCGATGGCGATCAACAGCCCTTCGACAAGGTGGAGTCGCTCTTCTGCTTTGCGCAGCCGGTACTCGGTCCGCTTGACCACGACGTCGAGGCGATGCTCCACATAGTGGAGGCACAGGTCATAGAGCCCGAGGGTGGTCGGAACGCCATTGACGAGCACCACGTTGTTGATGCCGAAGGTCTCTTCAAGCGGCGTGAGCCGGTAGAGCTGTTCGAGCAGCAGTTCGGCGTTGATGCCGGTCTTGCATTCAATGACCAGCTTCAGTCCGGACTTGCGGTCTGACAGGTTTTTGACGTCGCTGATCCCGGTGACGCGGTTGGCGTTGATCAGGTCCTTGATCTTGGCGATCACTCGCTCTGCGCCAACCAGGTAGGGGAGTTCGGTGATCTCCAGGCCCTGACGTGCCCGGGTGACGTTCACCACCTCGGCCTTGGCCCGAATGCGGACGGTGCCTCGGCCGGTCTCATAGGCATCGCGGATGCCCTCGTTGATGACCGAGCCGCCAGAGGGGAAGTCCGGGCCCGGGACCTTTTCCATCAGCTCGTCAAGCGTTGGCTTCGGCCGGCGCTTGGTCATCACCAACTTGATGGCCTCGTAGATCTCGCCGAGGTTGTGGGTCGGCATGTTGGTCGCCATGCCAACGGCAATGCCGGAGGTGCCATTGACCAACAGGTTTGGCAACAGGGCGGGCAGGTAGGCCGGCTCTTCGGTCTCACCGTCATAGGTCGGCCGGAATTCGACGGTCTCTTCGTCGATCTCGGCCAGCAGATCCAGGGCGGCGTTTGTGAGACGGCACTCGGTGTAGCGGTAGGCGGCAGGAGGGTCGTCGAGGCTGCCGAAGTTTCCCTGCGGGTCGACGAGGGTGACCTGCTTCGCAAAGTCCTGGCCAAGGCGGACCAGGGTGTCATAGATGGCGCCGTCGCCGTGGGGGTGGAACTTGGCCATCACGTCACCGACAACGTGGGCACACTTGCGGTGGGGACGATCCGGCATGAGCCGCATCTCCCGCATTGAGTAAAGAATGCGCCGCTGCACCGGCTTCAAGCCGTCCCGAACGTCGGGGATGGCACGCGACGTGATGACCGACAGTGAGTAGGCGAGAAACGATTCGCCAAGTTCTTCGTCGACCGGCACATCCACAACCTCCCGAGCAAAGGGAAGTAGTTCGCCTTGAGATGCCATTGATGCCTTTCCGAGTCTGCGCTGTGAAGTCGGGGCTACGCCGGCTGGTCGGTGGGCCGGTTCGTCCGCGAGGAGACAAGGTTGCTGCAGGTCGCTGCAGAACCCTCCAAGAGAATCATGGCAACAAATCGGGCCCAACTGGTGGCAATCGCTGCCAAAACAGCACGGAATCGACTAATTCGATTGTGGGGCCGCCAGGCGGGTGGCGCAGAGTTCAGGGTCTGGGACGTACGCTGTAGGTGTGGCGCCAGGTCGAGACGAGCTGAAGAAGAAGCTGCTGGAGGCCTCCGATGCCGTCCGGACCGCCGCGGCCGACCGCGGCCTTGAAGGACGCATGAAAGACCTGCCGCTGACGAAGGGCACCCCGCTTCGGTCCTTGGATGAGATCCAGGCCGACCTTGACAAGCTGGTCGGCTTGGATTCGGTCAAGGAGCAGGTCAGGACCCAAATCGCTTTCTTGCAGATTCAGGGTCGCCGCCGACACCACGGCCTGGCCGACGTGCCCCGAAGCCAACATCTGGCTTTTCTTGGCAACCCGGGTACGGGCAAGACCACAGTCGCTCGGTTGATGGCCGAGATGTACCAGTCGATCGGGCTACTGAAAAAGGGTCACCTCGTCGAGGTTGACCGGGCCGGACTGGTCGGCCAATACGTCGGTCACACCGCATCGAAGACCAACCGGGCCGTCCGTCGAGCACTCGACGGGGTGCTGTTCATCGACGAAGCGTACGCACTGGCGCCGGAGGGCATCGGCCGCAACGACTTCGGCTCCGAGGCCATCGAGACGCTGATCAAACGGATGGAAGACCATCGCGATCGACTGGTCGTCATCGTCGCCGGCTACCCGAAGTTGATGAACCGGTTCCTGACATCCAACCCCGGCTTGCGGTCCCGGTTCGCAAGAGAAATCGAGTTCCCGGACTACACCAACGCCGAATTGGTGGAGATCATTGCCAACATGGCGGCCGAGGCGGACTACACCCTTGGCGAAGAGGGCCTCGTCACCGTCGAGAAAGTCTTCCAACAGGTCGACAGGGCACCGGGGTTCGGTAACGCTCGCTATGCCAGGACGCTGTTCGAGCAGGCCATCAACCGTCAGGCCTACCGGCTTGCGGCACGGCCCGATGCCGACCATCTCGACCGTGCAGCGGTGTCGCTCATCAGCGACGAGGATCTGCTCGGAGCAGCCGGGCTCTCCAACGACTCCTGCTGAGTCCCTCCGCCCGTTAGCCCGTCTGTTCGGCCGGTAGCGCCACGGGCGGAGAAGATGTCGCTCCGGCCAGCTGACGTTCTCCACCGGGTTGGGGAGGTTGAAGAGCGTCAGCGGGCCGGACAGCTGCGGGTCGGGTTGCCCCTCGATGGAGCTCAAAGACCGGCAGCATCTGAGTCGGCGCCGTGGGAGTGTGGCGGGGACTCAGGCGAACCTGAGATCTGAACGTCCGGCGTCTTTGAGGCCGGGATGGTGCGAATGGTGTTTCGAATCGCACGTCGAACGTTGGTGGGCCAACCAGTAGCGATTTCACTACTCGGGTCGGCGGTACAGGGTAGGGGTTGCCCCCCGAGAGATCGCCAATGATGGCCTCTCGGGGGACAACACTCCTAAGTCGCCCTTAGAACAGGGGACCGCGCCTGCAACACATCAGTTGCGAAGTGTCGGCTAGCGCCGACGTCGACGCCGCTGTGCATCAATCTTGCGTGCCGACTTGACCACGGTGTTCAACCGTTGACCAAGCTGTTCATGGCTGAGTGCAGCGTCCAGATTCAACTCTGGGGCAAGCGCTTCAAGAATCGCGCTTACGCTGACACCCTGCTCTGCGGCGAATCCATGCCAGTGATCATGAGCATCGTCGCTCACGTAGGCGTGGAGGGCTTTACGACCATTGTCATCAGACATTAATGGGTCACCTTTGTATTTTCTCAGTGCGGCGGTTTACTGATAAAAAACCAGGCACAGAAAATTCAAGCGTTTGCATGAGAATATGCGGCGGTGCTTGAGTCTCCTGCCCCACAGGCAATTGAATCAGCGCTTTGGAGAGTAGCGGGCCGCTGCGGCAATCTCAAGACCCAATCTTGAGATTGATCAGCCCACCATCGCCTCGATTGGTTCTCTTTGCACAAGCGCGACGCACCTTCGAACAACGGACGGTTCGAGACCGCATCGTAAAACCCCGCTGTTCTAGCTGGAAACCAGGTGCGGGGCGACCTCGCTGAGGAGGCGCTTCACGTCCGCAATCGGCGGATTCACCATCGCTTGGCCACCAACAAAAATCGTTGGCACGGTTTCGTTTCCGCCGGCGACCGACCGGACGAACTCCGCGGCCTGTGGCTCTTCCCAGATGTTCCGTTTTGAAAGGGGTATCTGGGCGCTGTTCAGGTCCCGCTCCAGCATGGCGCAGAACGGGCATCCGGGGCGCCAATAGAACTCAATTGAGTCGATACTTGGCGTTGCATTTGTGTCGTTGTTGCTCATTGATTTGAATCCCGATTTTCCGGTGCTGGACCGTTGACGTTCAGACTACCTATCAGAGAACCGTCGACCGATGAGGATTGTTCCCCTAGCCGGGCCCTAGTCGACGAGCTGTGCGCTCAGTGCGGACCGCCAATTCCAGGAGGCCGCATCACGGTCGCGTCCCCAAATGTCGGGGGCGGCGAACAGCGGACTGACCTGGGTCTCGCTCAGCGTGCCAACCACGCGGCCGCCGGTCGGTTCGTGCACAACGACGAGTACCTCTTGGGGCTGGTCGAGGCGGCGTAAAACGTCGTCGATCGGCTCGTTCATCCAGGCCCGCGCCACCTCGGGGGTCGGTTGCATCAGCTCAGAGACCGTCGTCCAGCTGCGCTCCGGGACGTTCATTGACTTTGTCGCAGCGGCAGGCACCACGTACCCGATCGGTTCCGGGTCCCAGCGAACCACCGGAAACGCCACCCCGGCCCGCTCGGTGCCGGCGAAGCTGCGCAGCTGCTCCATCGTCAACGAATCGGCGACAGGGGGCGGGTCGCTGATCATGAGTTCGCTGGTCTTGGTGTG
>CAZSTV010000341.1:0-5258 GCA_964609665.1 uncultured Acidimicrobiaceae bacterium | reverse complement strand
TGTGACACCGTGCTCGGCACCGCCCAGCTCGGCCCACTGCTCCGCCAGGGCAACCGCTACAGCGACTTTCACATCAACGGCGCTCAGCGGGTTTTCGCCAAGGAGCGCCGGACCGGCCGAATGGTCTCCCTCGACCCCATCGTCGACAGCGAGGCGGAACTGGTCGACCTGGTCAAGAAGCTGATCCGGGCCTACGCCCCGGGAGAACCACGCTTTGATGCCGGCAGTCCCGCCGTGGACATTCAGCTGCCAGACGGCGAGCGGGTGCACGCCATGCGCAACGTGGTCGACCCCCCGGTCGTCCTGGCCATCCGCATCCCGGACTTCTCCCTGGAGAGCATTCGGGACCTGGTCGACAACGACACCCTCGACGCTGACATGGCTCGTTTCCTGTATGCGGTGGTGGCGTCCAGGATGAACGTCATTGTCGCCGGCGGCACCGGCAGCGGTAAGACCACACTGCTGCGGGTGCTCCTCAACGAGGTCGACCCGATGGAACGCATCGTCACCATCGAAGACCTTCGGGAGCTGCACCTGTCGCGGTTTCCAAAGCGCAACCCGAACGTCTGGTCTGCCGAAGCGGTCAAGCCAAATGTCGACGGCCAGGGCGAGGTCACCGTCAACTACCTCCTGCGAGAATCCCTGCGTCAGGACCCAGACCGCATTGTTGTCGGCGAGGTTCGTGGGGCCGAGGCACTCGAGATGTTCAAGGCCATGAGCACCGGCAACGAGGGGTCGATGTGTTCGGTCCACGCCCGGTCCGCAGGCAACATCGTCTCTCGACTGATCCAGTGCATCCCCGACCGGGAACCTCGACAGGTCTGCATCGAAATTGCCAACAGCGTCGACCTGTTTGTTCACCTCACCCGTTCGCCGACCGGGCCCCGGATCACCTCGATACTTGAGGTTGACGATCACCTGCCCGAGGTCGATGGTGTCGTCCACACCACCAAGATCTGGGAGGGCGATGGCATCTCCCACCCTCGACAGGTCGGTCGCCTCTCCACTTCCAGAGCCGCTCGACTGCACGATCATGGCTGGTGGCCAACATGAGTGCGGTGGTCGCAGCGCTGTGTGGCATTGGCCTGCTGATGGGCTTTTGGCTCATCGGGCAAGCACTGGTCGGCAATGTGGTGGTCGGCGGGCGCAACTCGGCCGACGAGTCGCCTCGGTCGGCACGGCGTGCCGGTATGGACCCCCGGACCGCGGCGTTCGCGGTGCTCGGGGTTGTCGTTGCGGTAGCGGTGATGATCCTCAGCCAACTCATCGTGGCCGCCGTCGCGGCAGGCATTGCCGTGGTAGCGATCCCGCGGGTGGTGCAAGCTCGGGCGGACCGTGAACGGGCCATCGCCAAGATGCGGGCCGCGGCGGAGTTTGTCGAGGCCATCCGTGGTTCGCTCGGGGCTGGCAGCGGCCTCGAGGCGGCCATCGTCGAATCGGCGTTGCGCCCACCGGATGCGCTGCAGCACGAACTCAACGCCTTCGTCGACTACACCCGCCTGCCGGAGGTCACCACCGAACAGGCGCTCCATCTTTTGGCAGAAGATGCCAGCGAGCCGGCAATCGATCTGCTGGTTGGCTCGCTGCTCGCCGCGCTCCGAGGGGCGGCCGGAGACATGGGCCAACTGTTCGAGCGCATCGCTGAGCAGGGCCGTTCCTTTGCCGAGACTCGGGCCCACACCCAGGCCGAGCGAGCAAAGGTTGAGTTTCAGACCAAAGTCCTTTCGCTCCTCGTCGTTGGCGTCGCCCTGCTGTCGGTTGTGGTGTCTCCGGACCTGACCTCGGCCTATGACGCAACCGCCATCGGTCAACTGCGCCTGCTCATCCCTGTCCTGGTCTTCGGCTTTGGCTGGTGGTGGCTCACCCGGATGAACCGTGTGGAGTCCGCGTACCGGTTCCGTCTGCGGGAGGTCCGGGCATGATCTGGATTGCGCTCGTCAGCGGTCTTGCGGTGGCATCCGGGCTTTGGCTTTTGCTCGGCGCCGTCAGGCGTCCACCGCCGACCCTTGCACCCGCATTGGTCACCCAGCGTCCCGGGGTATCGGTCGCCGCTCGCCGTCAAGCCGCCCCGGAGCTCGGAAACCGGCTGACCAGGGCTCGCTCGGTCGAGAGCGACTTCATGGTCGGCCCCGGTCGCCTGTCGCTGTATCGGGACCTTGCCGGAGATCTTCGAGTGGTCGATTACGGCCTGGAATATGTGCTCTACCAGCAGATCGCCACCACCCTGGCCGGGCTCCTTCTGCCCGTCGTCATCGTGACGCTGTTCCTCCCGCTGATCGGGATTGCCATGCCGCCGGTGATCGCCGCGATGCTGTGTTTGGCATCGGGCGCGGCCGGGTTCTTCCTACCGATCTACACGCTTCGTTCGGACGCCACGGCACGGAGGCAAGAGTTCTCCGCCGCCCTTTCGCACTACGTGTCCTTTGTTGATGTCATGGTTTCCGGCGGCAATTCGATCGATGGTTCGTTCGAATTTGCGGCCGAGCTCGGTGAGGGTTGGGTATGGGATGAACTTCGGTTCGCCATCTCGGCCGCGTCGAGCGCAACCCTCGCCCCCTATCGGGCGTTACGAGAACTCGGTGACGAGCTGGGCGTCATCGAGCTGTCCAATTTGGCTCGCCGATTGGAACAGACGCAATCAACTGGCGCGGCAATTGGTCCGGCGCTTCGGTCACTGGCCGACACGCTGTCCAAAGACCAAGCCAGACAGGTGAAAGTTGCTGATGATCAGGTCACCGAAAAGATGACCTTTCCCTTGATGGTGGTGCTCTGCGCACTGCTCACCTTCTTTGGCATCGCCGCTGTCACTGCAATCCTCCGGGCCGCTCAGGGCTTCTGAGCCGTCCGATACTACGTCGCCCACCTACCTGCATTACGCAACGACGAATCCGAATTCGGAGAGAGGAGCACCCAGTGCTCAGTGATCGGAAGCAACAAGTTGTCAACGACCCGTTGACCGCTCGGCTCCAGCGGTTCTGGTGCCGGCTGCGAGACGATACCGGGGCGGTCGCCATCGAGTACGTCATCGTGGCCATCGCACTGCTGGCCATCGCCGGGGCCATCGCCGGAGCGCTCACAACGCTTGGCAATGACGCGGTGGAGCAGCTCCCGGACTCCATAAGCGGCCTAGGCAGCACCGGCTAGGAACCCTCCGCTGGCGTCGATGACAACAGCTTTGAGTAACCACCAGTGACTGCCGCCGCAATCCGCAAAGTGAAAGACAGCCAGGGGTCGGTATCGATCCAGGCTGCGTTGGTCGTTGTACCAGCGCTTTTCGCCGTGCTCATTCTGGCCTTGCAGTTCACCTTCGCCTGGATGGCAGCAACGGCGGTACAGACCGCGGCCGAAAACGCGGCCGATGCGGCGTCGGCCCGCGATGGAACGGTCGCCGATGGCGAGGCCGCCGCCCAGCGAGTCCTGGCAGGCGCCGGGTACGCCACCATCACGTCGTCCCAGATACAGATTTCCGATGGGACCGTCCGGGTCGAGTTCGAAGCCAGGGCGTACCAGTTCTTGCCGGTGGCGTGGAACGTCTCAGGTGTTGCCGAGGCCAGCGTCGAAGACTTCCGTTCGAGCGAGGAACGACAGTGACCGCTGCCGCGCACCTGCGCTCCGAGCGCGGCGATATGGCCCTTGAGGCCGCCATTGTTGCGCCCGTCCTCTTCTTCTTGATGTTCGCAGGCCTCCTGGTCGCCGGTCGGTCCATCCAGGCCAACAACCAGGCCGAGTCCGCAGCGCAGGAAGCCGCGCGGGCCGCGTCGCTTGAACAGACGCCGGGCTCGGCGCAGGCCGCCGGGCAGCGAGCCCTGGACGCAAACGTTGCCGACACCGTCGGCACTACCTGCAGCGCAACGATCGACGCGTCAAACCTTGAGCCGGGAGCGGTCATCCAAGTCGAAGTGACCTGTGAGGCAGACCTGGTTGCCGGCCGGTCCGCAAGCTTCACCGCAAGTGCCTTTGAAGTGGTCGACCGTTTCCGCCAGGGAGACGCACCATGAGCCCCGCAGCGTATGTCCACGACGAACGGGGTTCGGTCAGCATTGCCGGGGCCATCTTCGGCATTGGCATCTTCACCCTCATCGGGCTGGTGCTGATGCAGGGCCAGAGCCTCGGCTCCCTGTCGCGCACCAGAGAGGCCGCAGACAACGCCGCTCGGGCCGGCGCCCAACAGATCGACACCGACCATCTACTCGGGACCGGAGAGGTCCGCATCGACCCCGCACTGGCCGGCGCAGCGGTGAGCGCCTACGCCGCAAACCTGCCGTCGATCACCGTCACCAACGTCACCGTCGACGATGCGACCATCACCGTCACCGTTTCCGAAACCGTGGTGCCGATCGGTTCGGTCGGCCAGACACGGACCTTTACCGCCACCGAATCAGCGACCGCCCTGCCGGGTGTCACGGGAGCAATTGAATGAACCGTCCTTCTCGCATCCTCGTTCCGCTGCTGGCCCTCCTCGCGCTGGTTGCAATCATCGTTGGACTGCCGCTTGCGCTGATCTTGCTCGTCGGATGGCCGGTTCCTTCACCGCTGCCGACCGGGGCTGAGGTTGGGGACATCTTTGCCGGACGTACGCCCATTCCCGCCGAGTACCTGATCTCGGCACTGGCCATAGTCATGTGGTTCCTCTGGGTCCAAGTGGCATGGGCGACCGTGGTGGAAACCGTTGCCGTCATGAAGGGTCGGATGGCGACGCGAGCACCCATCGTGCCCGGGGTGCAGCTTGGGGTGGCGAAACTGATCACCGCCGCAACGTTCCTGGCCACCTCTTTCACCGTCAAACCTGCTGCGGCCGGGCCGCTTATGCCGGTCGCCGCCCTCACCATCGATGACAGCCCGGTCAGCGCCGACAACACGGCGAGGACCGCAGGCATCGTCAAGGCCGAGCAGCCCGAAGCCACTGCCTACATCACCGAGACCGGCGATACCTGGTGGGGGATAGCCGAGCAGAGCCTTGGCTCCGGAACCCGCTGGAAAGAGGTTCGTGCGCTCAACCTTGGGCGGACCATGGACGACGGCCAAGTGATTTCGGTTGGCACCGACATGCTGAAGCCGCAGTGGCGGCTGCTGTTGCCAACGTCATCGACCAGCCGGGTCGATCATCGTGACGTGATGGTGAAGCCCGGCGACACCATTTGGGGGATCGCCGAGGACGATCTGTCCGACGGTGACGACGCCGCTGTCGCCGAGCATGTTGCCGACATCGCCGAGATGAACCGCCAGGAGCTCAAGGGCAACCCGGACCTGATCTATCC
>CAZSTV010000340.1:352-5274 GCA_964609665.1 uncultured Acidimicrobiaceae bacterium | reverse complement strand
ATCGTGGGGACCGAAAAAGGTGGAGTGGGAACCAATGAAGGCCCGGTCACCCTGGAGGATTGCCGCCTGGTAGTCGCCGTTGCCGCTGTAGCGGGTGAATTCTGCTCCGGTGGAGGTGTGGATGCTGCTGTAGTTCGGCCAGTCGCCGTGGGCGATGTAGACCCGATCGTCGCTGGACTCGATCTCATAGACCCGCTGGTGGAAGTTCGTGTCGAAGCCCGCCAGCTTGTCACCGGTCACCATGTCGACTGCAACCATCGGATCGGTCGACACGCCATCGAGGCGTTCAAAGGTGCCGCCGAGATACACCCGGCCGCCGCTTGGGGGAATGCTGATAGCGCTGACAACAGCGTCCGGCTTTGGCAGCCAGGTGAGGTCACGTTGGCCGGTGTTGGCGTCTAGCAACGCGGCCCGGCCGCCGGAACGGCCACCGATCCTGAAGAACCGTCCACCAACATAGAGCTGCTCGCCCCAGACTTCGATGTCTTTCACCTCGTTGTTGGCGTCAGCCACGAAGTTGGGATCGACGACTCCGGTGAGAGCGTCGATTGCGACAATCCGCTCGCGGGTGAGGCCGTCCACCGTGGTGAACGAACCACCGACGAAGATGCGGGAGCCATCAGAAGAAGATGCAATGGTCTGCACCGCTCCGTTCAATACCGGATCAAAGCTTGCAATGTGGGCTCCGGTAATAGCATCGAAGGCTGCCAGGTATCCCTGTGGGACCACGGTCCCGCTGTTGACACCGCTCTTGACGCCGGTGAAGTCGCCACCGACAAAGATGCGGTCACCGGCACGCCAGATGGCGAACACATCACCATTGTCGGTGGTCCAGGCAACCCGGTCCGCTGTGGCCGCATAGTCGGCGGCCGCTGGGGAAGCGGGGAGTAGCAGAGCGGCCAGTAGAGCCAGGACGGCTCCGACCATTGTCCACCGCGGTGTGCGTCGTACCCGGCGGGAGGGCCCGTCCGTCATACGCGTGATTCCGTTCGTCATCTTTTGTTCTCCTAGCTCATGAAGACAGTGAAGGTGATGAGTCGTCTATGAAACCAAGCAGCCGAAAGTTGTTGTCACGAGGTGCATCACGTCGCCCGAGCTACACCATGTACCGAGCAGCACGTCTGTGTGCTGCAGGAGTGATTATTCGATTGCTTTCTCGTCGCCCACCACAGGATACATGCAGCGCGATGCAGCAATCCTGCACCCTCGATGACTGGGAGTTTTTACCCAAACGAGAATGAGGCTCACCAGCCGAACGTCTGCTGCCGTTTGGCGTTCTGGCTTCGGGCCAGCGGCCGCTAGCCCTGGGTCTTTGAGGGGTCGACCGGCCAATTGTGCTTCGGGTACCGCCCCGCCATGTCCTTGCGAACCTCTGACCAGGACCCGGACCAAAACGCCCCAAGGTCTGAAGTGATCTGGATTGGTCGACCTGCGGGAGACAGCAGCTCGAACGTGAGGGGCACCGCTCCGTTGAGCAGCGTCGGCGTCTCCGAGATGCCGTACGCATCCTGAGCTCTGACCGAAACCCGGGGGCTCTCAGCGGTGTAGTCGATGGCGACCCGTCGGCCGATGGGGAGGTCGAAGTTGCCGGGTGTCAGCTGGTCGATTGTGGCGACCACGTCCCAGCCGAGGTGAGCCTTCAAGAGGTTGTAGAGATCCAGGGCCTCGATGTCTTTGCGGCCCCTCGCCCGGTCGAGCCACGGGCCGAAGATGTCTGCAGCTCCGGCGATCAGTGCGCGGTCATCGACCCGCTTGTCGGTCAGGTCCGGCCGGTGTTCGCTCACCAGGGCGGCCCGAGCCTGGAGGTTCCTGGCACCGTCGCTCCATGGCAGCACGGCGAGCTTTGTCTTGGCGATGTGTTCAACAAGTGCTTCGGTGACGGCGGGCCCGGGATCGATCTGCTGCTCATGGGTGCCGAAGTCCAGCGAACCAAGCCGACGCTCGACCCGCATGGTCAGGTCATCTCGGTCATCGTCCCAGCCAAAAAACGTTCGCTCGGCGATGTCGGAAGCGAAGCCGAGCTCAACGTCCAGCGAGTCGATTGCGGCGGCTCGGGCAATGCGTACGTTGCGCTTCGAACCGGACAGCTCGGCCACGACCAACATGTCCTCGTGAGCCATCGGGTCTGCCTTGTCAATCTCGCCCCCCATTCCGTTGCGCAGTCGGAAGCGGCCGCCCTGACCGCGGCGTTTCTGGGCGATTCTGTCCGGATAGGCCAGCGCAAGCGCTCGCCCGAGATCTCCCGGGTGGACCTGGCTCTCATTGGCCCCGGTGCGAGAGATGAGCTCCCGCGCTCGGCGTCGAACGGTTTGAATGGCGTTGCCATCGGCGCTCGGCATGCGATGTCCTGGGTCTGCCACCAGTTGCACCCGGGGCCACATGTCGACCGGACGTTCTGTGGGGCGACCGCCGATGACGTCTCGCTCGGTCAGCAGGCTGGCGAGGATGGCGGCGGGCCAGCCGAGCGGACCGTCACCTACCCCGGCGACCATCGCTGCGAGTCTCGGGTGGACCGGAAGCGACAGCATGTGGCGACCCTCGGTGGTGATGCGGCCCTCGTCATCGGTTGCGCCGAGCATGGCCAACACCTCACGAGCGTCACCGAGAGCGGCCTCAGTTGGAGGGTCAAGGAGCCGGAGCTCGGTTGGTTCGGCCACGCCCCACGCCAAGGACTCAAGTAGCAGCGGCGCCAGATCGATCTGGGCGATCTCGGGTTGTTCATGACGAGGTCGGGCGGCGTGTTCCATCTTGGACCACAGGCGGATGGCAAACCCCGGCCCGAGCCGCCCGGCCCGCCCAGCCCGCTGATCCGCCGATGCCTTTGAGTTGGAGACGGTGACCAACTTGCTCAGCCCGGTTGCGGGGTCATAGCGAGGTCTACGGGCCAGACCGGAATCCACCACGGTGCCGATGCCGTCAACGGTCAGAGAGGTCTCGGCGACGTCGGTTGCGACAACCACCCGGCGCCTCCCGGGCGAAATTTGCAGCGCAGCGTCCTGCTCCTCCGCGCTGAGCGCCCCATAGAGAGCATGGATATCGGCGTCGACGGTGTTGCGGAGCTGATCTGCGGTCCGGCGAATCTCGCCGATGCCGGGAAGAAAGACCAGCACATCTCCGGGGTTGGCCAGGGCCGCTGTCACCGCCGCGGACACAGCGTGTTCCAACCGGTCTTTCTTGTTCATCGGCCGCCAGGTCACCTCTACGGGAAAGGTCCGCCCCTCGCAGTCGATGACGGGGGCCGGCTGGGCATCGGTGCCGATGAGAGCGGCGACGGCGTCGGCATCGATGGTGGCCGACATCACCAGAAGCCGGAGGTCTTCTCGAATGGTCTCCTTGGCTTCAAGCGCGAGCGCCAGGCCAAGATCGGCGTGGATACTGCGCTCGTGAAACTCGTCAAAGAGGATGGCTGCCACGCCAGGCAAGCTGGGATCTCGTTGCAGTCGTCTGGTGAGGATGCCCTCGGTGATCACTTCGATTCTGGTGGCGCCACTGACCTTGTTGTCATCCCTGGTTCGCCAACCGACCGTGGCACCCACTGGCTCGTTCAACATGCTGGCCATTCGCCTGGCCACCGCCCTGGCGGCAACGCGGCGCGGCTCCAGCACAAGAATTCGGTCGTCACTTCCGAGCCATGATTGATCGAGCAGCCGCAGCGGCACCACCGTGGTCTTGCCCGCTCCGGGCTCCGCGGTGAGAACACCGATGCCTGGACCGCTCATCGCCTGGTGGACCTGGCCGATGACCGACTCGATCGGGAGGCCGGTGTCTGGAATCTGAGGTGGCATCAACTCTCCATCCTGGACCGCCGCCGCAGGGTTCGCACCCATGGTTGATACAAGCGGCGGGCAGTCTGTCTGCTTACTCCAGCGGCTGGTCCGGTCCGTCACAGCGAGACCACAACCCGGCACCGCTGGCCCGTGCCGTCGAACGGGCGTCGGTCAACACCACGGCGAGGGTCACGTTTGGTTCATAGAACGAGGTGTCGGCCAAGCCGTTTGCGACCAGCCACTGATTGACGAAAAGATCATCGTCCAGTCGATAGAGGTACAGCAGCAGCCGGTCGAAGCGATCTCGAAGGTCGTGGTCACGCTCAAATCTGACCGGTGTGGACACGGGCAACAACGCGGCCAGCTCCGCTGACGCCTCCGGCCCGAAGCACTGCACCGGAACCGACGGATGGACCGATTCCGGTGCGTCGATGCCGAGCAGTCGAACACGCTCGGTCTGACCACCGATGTCCAGAGCGACGGTGTCACCGTCTATGACTTCAACGACGACGCCCTGACCTGGTGGCAGGTCTGTCCCATCCGTAGAACCGTCGAGGCAGCCCGCTGCAGTCACAGCGGCCGCCATGACCGTCACCAGACGCCAGAGCGGCAGCCGCCGGCGCTTAGAGCCTCTCGATAATTGTTCCGGTTCCCAGTCCACCGCCACAGCACATCGTGATCAGAGCGGTTGATGAGTCCGAACGTCCCAGCTCATGCACCGCTTTGGTCATCAGGAAGGCGCCGGTGCCTCCGAGGGGGTGGCCGAGCGCAATGGCGCCACCGTTTGGATTGACAATATCCATGGGTGCCTCCAATTCACGGGCCCACGCCAAAACCACGGAGGCAAACGCCTCGTTGATCTCAACAACGTCGATGTCGGACATGCTCAGGCCCGTCCGGGCGAAGAGACGCTGGGTGGCATCGATGGGGCCGGTCAGCATGAGAACCGGGTCGACACCGACGAGGCAGGTGTCGACGATCTTGGCCTTTGGGGTGAGTCCCAACTCCTGGGCCTTCTCAGCGGTCATGACCAGTACTGCGGCCGCGCCGTCGGAAATTTGGGAGGAGGAGCCCGCGGTGTGCACACCGTCTTCCCTGGCAACCGCTTTCAGTGAAGCGAGGCCTTCGAGGGTGGTGTCACGCAGTCCCTCATCC
>CAZSTV010000340.1:0-342 GCA_964609665.1 uncultured Acidimicrobiaceae bacterium | reverse complement strand
CTTCTCGACATGATGCGTGGTGCCGGTCGGTTTGCCGTCATCATCCAGGTCGGGCGCATCGATGGCGACGACCTGGGTGGCGAAACGGGCCTCTTCCCAGGCCTGGGCGGCAAGCATCTGGGACCGCAGACCAAACTCATCGGTGTCTGAGCGAGTGATGTCCCACTTGTCAGCGATGCGCTCTGCGCCTTCGAACTGGCTGGTCATCTCGTACTGCTCGAAGTAGGGCTTGGGAATGGGGATGCCGAAGCCAAGCTTCTTGGAGGCGTTGGAGCCTATGGGGACGCGGCTCATGACTTCCACGCCGCAGGCAACCGCTACATCAACCACGCCCGCTTGCAC
>CAZSTV010000339.1:0-5281 GCA_964609665.1 uncultured Acidimicrobiaceae bacterium | reverse complement strand
CGTTCATCGTCTCGTTCAAGAACACCTTTGTCGCCAACGTCTCGGTGAACTATGCGACCATCCCGTTCGTCGCTGCGCTACTCGAACGGCTCATCCTCTCAGAGCCGGTCCGGCGACGGACCCTCAACGCTGCGGGCGCTTCGCTCTTCGGTGTGGTGATCATCGTTGGCGGAAGTCTCGGCTCACCGAACCTCGAGGGCGATGTTGTCGCCCTGGCAATGGTCGGACTCAACGCTCTATATATGGTCCTGATCAGAGCGTTCCCAAACACCGACTCCGTCTTGGCCGGAGCCGCCGGTGGGCCGATGCTCTTTGTTGCGGGTTGGCTGTTCACCGACCCTCTGGACGTGACCGCCAGGGACGCCGTGTTGCTGATCGTCTTTGGTGTTGTGTTCGCTGCCGCCTCGGTTTTGTGGATCGAAGGCACCAGACTCATCCCCGCCGCGGAGTCTGGCCTGCTCGGCTCGGCCGAGACGCCCGTCGCCATCGCCCTGGCGTGGATTGTCCTGAGTGAAACGCCGCCACTCGCCAGCGCCATCGGCGCGCTCATCGTCCTCGGCACCGTCCTCGGCCACGCCCGATCGGACCTGCGCTCCCCCACCTCTTCACTGAAACCAGCCGATGATCCGCCTATCGCCTGAACCAGTCTTGAAAGGTAGTCTTCGGCCATGGCCACTCAGCCTCTACCTCGCAACATCAAGGCCGAAGAGGTTCAGACATTCCGACGAGACGGTGTTGTGCTGCTACCGGCCATGTTCGATCTCTCCTGGATCGAGCTGCTGCGGACAGGCCTGGCGAGACACATCGAAGCTCCGACCGAACGAGCCAGAACCTGGGACCGGGACGAGGCAGGCCGAACGATGTTCTGGGACAGCATGGCGTGGCAGCAGGTGCCGGAGTACCAACGCTTCGTCTTCGAGTCACCGGCAGCGGAGATTGCTGCCACTCTTCTGGAATCGTCCAAGGTCAACTTCTTCTTCGACGCCGTTTTCGTTCGCTCGCCGGGTTCGCAGTTTGAGACACCCTGGCATCAGGATGAGCCGTACTGGTCGGTCGAGGGCCATGACACCTGCACGGTGTGGATGCCCCTGACCCCGGTGAAGGCCATGAACGCGCTCGCGTTTGTACCCGGCTCACATCTGGGGTCGGTGGTCTTCGATCAGTACGACTTCGGATCGCTCAACCCAGATGGCAAAACCGATGTTGACCGAAGCGACTTTTCAGCGATCGCCCAGGCCGATGTGCCCGACATCAACGCCGACCCCGCAGCGTTCGGCGTCGTGAGTTGGGATATGGAGCCCGGGGACTGTGTGGTGTTCAACAGTCGCATCATGCACGGCGGATCCGGCAAGCTCGACCCGATGTCGGACCTTCCGGTCTTCACCTCCAAATGGCTTGGCGATGACGTCACGATTGCGGCACGCGATGTGGGCATGGACCCGGACTTCAGCGCCATCATCGCTGACTACGGACTCGTTGCCGGAGATCGACCAGGCACTGACCTACTGCCCGAGGTCTGGACCGCCCCGGGGTCGCCGTTGTGAGCCAAGACGTGATCGAAACGAAGCACGCCCTCACACCCGCGGCTCAACGCTGGACCACCGACGGGATGACGGTGATCGCCCCGGCCGCCTATGCGGCGTTGTACAACCTGAACTTTCGAACCGATGAGACTCCGTTCGACGGACCGGACGGTCTCATGATCTTCGCCCTGTTTGGGTTGAAGCTCTTGACCGTCGTTTCGCTGATGATCGGACTGCATCGGATCGGCGCACGAATCGCTGCCTCACCGGCCTTCGCTTGGGTTGCCGGTGTGGTCTGGGCGCTCGTTGGGGTGGCCCTGGTTGCCGTCGTTGCGTTGGCAAAGAACCGAGGCGCTTCTGTCGGGGTTGACCATCTCTGGCCTGGAAAATCCGATGCCGAACTCATAGGCCACCTCGACCCTCAACCAGGACTCCGATGGACGCCAACCAACATCGTGACAGCCGAGATGGTTGCGGTCGTGATGTTGGCCGTAGTCGTAGCGCTGATGCTTCGGCTGGTCGGTCAGCGACTGCAGCGGCAGCTCGTTACCGGGCTGACGATGGTGGTCTTTCTTTGCGGGCTGCTCGCCTATGACCAGGTCGTCGGGTGGCCGGTGATGTTTGACTTCGACCCTTTCGTCGGCGATGCAGTACTTGGCGCGCTCACCTACGAACTTGCGTTGTTGCCCGCTCCAATCGATCCGGTTGGAGCGATAACCCTCGCTACCATCGCCGCGGCGAACGGGTTGATCCTGATGACTGCCAGCCGGGTTACCCCTAGGTCGTCGCGCCAACCGGAGTAGGTTGGCGCTGGTGACGGTCTTTGCATTGTGGAGCGCAGCAAGATCTCGGTCGACGGCATTCTTCCGGTCGATGCTTGAACGCCCTGACCTGGTTGCGTTGCATGAACCTCTCGAAGGTCTCGTGTACATCGGTCCGCTCGATGTTGGCCCGCTCCACTTCGAGTCACCTGAGTCGTTGATCGAGTGGTTGTTGGACCGAGCCTCGGGATCGGTGTTCATGAAGGAGACCCTCGCCCCTCCCGTGGTCGAGCTCGTCCAATCCAATCATCGGTTCCTCACCGAGGCTCGCCACGCCTTCCTCATTCGACGCCCAGAGGAAATCGCGGCATCGTTCTTGGCCCTTGAGGCCGGCATGCGGATCTACGACACTGGGATCGAGGCGCTCCACCAGCTCTACGTCACCGTGCGAGACGCAGGCGGGCACCAGCCGGTCGTCATCGATTCGGACGATCTCGTCGCGCGACCGGAGGCGACCATGCGGGCGTATTGTGGCGCTGTTGGACTGCCGTTCATTCCCGAAGCGATGACGTGGCACGCCGGGGTCCAGCCCGAATGGCAGCGCACCGCCCGATGGCACGAGGACGCGAGCGCAAGCACAGGGTTTTACAAACCGACGCAGCCCGACCGTCATTCGCTTGCCTCCCATAGCGAGGTAGTCCGATTCGCAGCGCGTCACCGACCGTTCTACGAGCTGCTGCGAAAGGATCGACTTCGAATCGACGGGACCTAAGCCGAGCCCCGCAGCAGCATTCCTGCTCGTATTCTCAACAATAATTCATCTGACTATAGTCAGAGATATGTCTCTCGTGGAACCTGTCCGGGCGTTCAACCGTGTCGTCACTGAGCGGGTGGGCGCACTCCAAGATGAGTACCTTGCCCGGGGTCGACCGCTTGGCGCTTCTCGGGTGTTGTGGGAAATCGGCAACGGGGCCGATGACGCTAGAACGCTTCGGTCACAACTCAACCTCGACTCGGGGTACCTGAGTCGACTGTTACGCCTTCTCGAATCCGAAGGACTCATAACGGTGAGCCCAAGCGGTAGCGATGGCCGCGTCCGGACCGTGAAACTGACCCCGAGCGGGCAGCGTGAACATCAACTGCTCGATCGAGCAAGCGACGACCTTGCATCTTCGTTTCTGGAGCCGCTCAACCCGAGCCAGCGTGAGCGCCTGATCGAAGCGATGAACACGGTCCGTACCCTTCTCACCGCCGGGCTCGTCGACATCACCGTCATCGACCCCGCCAGCGCGGACGCCCAGTTCTGCATTGGTGAGTACTTCGCCGAACTGAACAGCCGATTCGAAACGGGCTTCGACCCAGACATGAGCATTTCGGCCGATGTCGACGAGTTGACCGAACCCGCCGGGCTTCTGCTGGTTGCCCACCTGCGCGACCAACCAGTTGGGTGCGGTGCGCTCAAGCTCCACAACGACGAACCGGCCGAGATCAAACGCATGTGGATCAGCTCATCCACACGCGGGCTTGGCCTCGGCCGGCGGCTGCTGCGCGAGCTGGAAGACCACGCAGCGGACCGAGGCGCGACGGCAGTTCGACTGGAGACCAACGAAGCGTTGGTCGAGGCAATCGCTCTCTACCGGTCGACCGGATACGTCGAAGTCGACGCGTTCAACGAGGAGCCATTCGCCCACCACTGGTTCGAGAAACAGCTGACCCCGGGGTAGATCGACGCCGCCTTTGAATGGTGGTGCGGGTACGTCCTCCAGCGCTACTCAGCGATGCTTACAAATCACCCAACGACCAGGCTGTCAGCGGTCTGGGGTTGGGTCATCAGGATCGTCAAGCGACAACGATCGTTCGACCAACTTCGCTAGGAACGGGAAGACAGCCGAGGGTCAGTACTCATCGTGGCGTCGGTGCCAGGCATAGGCAGGGTCCTGGGGCCAGCCAGGCGGGGAGTCTTCCCACGTCTCTTGGCGCCCGTAGGGCGTGAGATCGAGATAGGTCCAGTGGCTCCCCAAGTGCTCAACGCCACGATCCTCGGTGAAGTAGCTCCGCCAAACAACGTCACCATTGCGAACGAACACGCTCAGGACATGGTTCTCCTCACCAGCAACCGTCGCCCTCATGTCGTCGTTGAACGACGTACCCAACGATGAGTACCACGGCACGTCCCACCCCATCCGGCTCCGGTACTGCAACAGGTTGTCTAGCTTCGAGCGCGAAACCAGCACCAGGGAAACGTCCCGGGCGTTGAGATGGGCCTGATGGGACATGGCATCGACCACCCACGAGCACCCGTCGCAACCGGCATCCCAGTCCGGGCCGAACATGAAGTGGTACACGATCAATTGGCTTCGCCCGTCGAAGAGATCGAGCAGCGTTCGCTCGCCCTCCTCCCCTTCGAAGACATAACCGGACTCGACGGGGGTCATCGGCAGACGCCGTCGCCTGGCGTTGAGCGCATCGAGTTGACGTGTGAGCGCCTTCTCCTCCTCGCGAAACGCAAGGATCTCTTGACGCCACTCCGCCATTGGCACAACGGGAGGAAACCGACGATCGTTCATGGCGACCAGACTACGAACACCATTTGTTCGGCGCACGCACAACGCCATTCATGAAGTCGGGCACTTCCCCGGCACCGCTTGAGCTATACCCGGAATGTGGCAGACTCATCGTGTGAGTCAACACCGCCACGAGGACTTTGGTCATGTGTTTGATGAGGTTCCTGCGCTCTATGACAGGGTGCGGCCGGGATATCCGCCCGAGTTGATCGCTGATTTGACCACCACCACCGCCGGCCTGACGGACGGCGCAGCGATCCTTGAGGTCGGCTGCGGGACAGGCCACGCAACCCGGCCGCTGGCCGAGCGGGGCTATGAGATCACCGCCGTCGAGCCGGGGACCGGCCTGGCTCAACTCGCTCGAAAGCGGCTGGCTGGTTTCGCGAACGTGGGAATCGAGATCTCGACGTTCGAAGACTGGGAGGCCAAGAAC
>CAZSTV010000338.1:0-5306 GCA_964609665.1 uncultured Acidimicrobiaceae bacterium | reverse complement strand
CGCCATCACCGACCGGATCGTCGCTTACGAAGCTCCGGATCCATCGGCCGCGGTGGTGTCGGAGTTCGACAATCCGACGGAGCACGGCGGACCGCTGGTATTCGCGGCCGAGGCCAGACCGGTTGACGGTTGGCTCGAAGTGTTGCTGCCGATCCGACCGAACGGCAGCACCGGTTGGATCAAGGAAGAAGACGTCGACCTCAGCATCAACCCGTACCGCATCGAGGTCAACGCGTCGCAGTACTCGCTGACCATCTATCGCTACGGCCGGGAGCAAATGTCGACCACCGTTGCTATTGGCAACGGCGATACCCCAACCCCTATCGGCAAGTTCTACCTGATCGAGTTGCTCCGACCGTCCAACCCCAACGGCGCGTACGGCCCCTTCGCCTACGGTCTCTCCGGGTACTCCGAGACCCTGGAGTCGTTCAACGGTGGGGACGGCGTCATCGGCATCCATGGCACCAACCGGGCCGATCAACTCGGTCAGGACGTCAGCCACGGTTGCATCCGGGTCGCCAACCCAACCATCACCGAGATGACCAAGTTTCTGCCGCTGGGCACCCCGGTCGTCATCACCCGCGACGCCTAACGAGACCGACTTTCGCCGCCACCGTCTACGGTGTCATCGGTGAACCAGAACGCGCAGACAAAGAGCACTCACGCCGCCGTTGCAGACAGCCGTAACGCGGACGTACAGATCTACATCAACGGTGAGTTCTTTCACCGCAGCGAGGCCAAGGTGTCGGTCTTCGACAGCGGATTCCTGGTCGGTGATGGCATCTGGGAGGGCATCAGGCTGCATCACGACCGGTTCGCCTTTATCGATCGCCACCTTGACCGGCTCTTCGCCGGCGCCAAGACGACCGACATAGATATCGGTACCAGGGAGTCGATCGTCGAGGCGCTGCAGCAGACGATTGAACGCAACGACATGCACGACAACGTGCACCTCCGGTTGATGATTACCCGAGGGGACAAGAAGACCCCATCGCAACACCCGTCAAACGTGATCGGCGGGCCGAACATGGTCATCATCGCCGAGCACAAGTTGGCTGACCCGGCCGTGGCCGACCAGGGGATTTCGCTCTTCACCGCCACGGTGCGGCGGCCGCCGCCGGACACCCTTGACCAGCGCTTGAACTGTCATTCGAAGCTGCATGAGGTCATCGCTCTCATCCAGGCGGTCAACGCCGGGGCGGACGAAGCGTTGATGCTCGACCCGACCGGGGCTGTCGCCACCTGCAACGCCACCAACTTCTTCATGATCCGAAACAGCGAGTTGCTGACCTCCACCGGTCACTACAACCTGGCGGGAATCACCAGAGCGGTGATCATCGAAGAGGCGAGGAAGACGGGCATCCCGGCGGCAGAGCGGCCGTTCTCGTTGACCGATGTGTACGACGCCGATGAGGCGTTTGTGACCGGCACCTTTGGCGGGCTGACCCCGGTCCGCTCAGTGGATGGCCGGGCGATCGGTGAGCCGACCGGCGTCGGCCCGATGACCACCAGGCTTCGCGAGCTGTACCACGATGCCGTCATGGCCGATGTGGCCAACCAGAGCTGACGCCATGGCGGACACCGACTCCGAGTCCGAAACTCAGTCCGAGACCCGTTCCGAGATACTGCGGATCAACATGTGGTCCAGTCCCCGCAACATCTCCACCGCGCTGATGTACTCGTGGCGGGAACGGCCGGACACCACGGTCGTCGACGAACCGCTGTATGCGCACTACCTGGCCCATAGCGGCCGGGTCCACCCGGGAACCGCGGAGGTGCTGGCCTCGCAGAACAACGACGGCGCAACGGTCGTCGACGAGGTGATCCTTGGCGACGCTCCCACCCCGGTCATCCTTTTCAAGCAGATGGCGAAACATCTCGTCGGGCTTGATCGAACCTTCCTGTCTCGGACCCGGAACGTTTTGCTGACCAGGGACCCCCTCGACATGCTCACGTCGTTTCAGCGCCAAATTCCCGACGCCACCTTGGACGACACCGGCTTCGTCGAACTGGTCGAGATTCTTGAAACGACATTGGCCCAGGGCGACGAGCCCATCGTCGTGGACTCCAAGGCCCTTCTGATGGACCCGCCGGGCGTGCTGGGCACCCTCTGCAGCCGACTGGGACTGTCCTTCGACCCGGCGATGCTGTCATGGCCAGCGGGGCCCAAACCAGAGGATGGCGTCTGGGCCGAGCACTGGTATGACTCGGTGCACCGATCGACCGGTTTTGCCGCCTGGCAACGAAAGGACGCCGAGCTGCTCCCGGCCCTGCGGCCGGTCCTGGACGCATCAACCGAGCTCTACGCCAAACTGCTCCCCTACTCGATCACCTGATCCGTTGTCTTTGCCGATGTGGCAAACCGGGGTGGGCGGATGCGCCCGGACGCCAATAGCGCTCCAAGGGTGGTGAGCGCCGCACCGACCAGGGCCAGCGCGGCAACATGGTCTCCCCGCACCAGCACGCCGAGCAGCAGCGACACCACTGGAATCAGATAGGTGATGAACGATGCGGGGATGGGGCCCACCCGACCAATCAGGGTTGCCATGATCCAATACGCAAGCCCGGTGCCCAGCACACCGAGCAGCAGCACCGGCATCACCACGTCCGCCGACCAGACGTTCTGGTCCCAATCTCGAACCGCTCCGGGGATCAACCACAGGGTTGCCAGCACCAAGATTGGCGTCATCAACGACACCGCTCCGTAGCGCCGCTGGAGCGGGCCTGCGACGTTCAACGCAACCCCGTAGCAAAGAGTCGCTGCAAGCACCATCAGGACGCCACGAGCCTGTGAGGCGCCCTCGCCGATGGAGGGGAGGCTAAGCGTCACCACCCCGACAAAACCCAACACCAAACCGAACAGCAGCGAGCCTCTCGGCCTGATGCCGCCGACCAGTGTTCCGATGACAGCGACAAAGATGGGTACCGACCCGTTCAACAGCCCGGTGAGCGCGGAGTTGATGTGTTCCTGGGCCAGCGGAAACAGCGTGAACGGAACGGCCACCCAGACGACCGAGAGAAACACCACGGTCCGCCGGTCTCGGCCGACGATCGGCTGCTCGGGCCGCCCGGTCAGCAACCGCAGGACAACCAGGGTGAGCGCGCCAGAACCGACTCGACCAAGGGTAATCACCCCTGGGGTAAGGCCTTTCACTCCGGGGGTTGGACCTTCCAACGCCTCGGCGATGAGCAAAAAGGAGGCACCCCATATGAGGGAGATCCCCAGAAATAGTGCCCAGTCGAATGGAGTGAACGAACCACTGCCACCTGATGCCACGCCTCCGCTTTGAGAATTGGCCGCTGTTTCAGGCGAGGTCGACGTCACCACGGCATTCTGGCAGCAATACCGGCGCCCCCGTCGGTGATTATTCAGAAGCGGGATCCACAGCTAGAATTCAGAGCGAGAATACGGCGCAAGAATACGGCGCAGGAATAAAGGGCGAGAACAAGACCGACAGGCTCTTGGTCACGTGGAAGATCGAGTTGGAAGTCGCTAGGCGGAACTCGCATGAACGTTGAGACCACACGCAGGTACTCCGGGAACGTCCGCTAGTGGACGTCCGGCTGATAGGCCATGGGGTTGAACAGTTCAGCTCCCCGCGCCTTGTCGGCCGCCGCCTACTGCCCGCGGACACCGACTTCCTCGTAGATCTTCACCAGGACGAAGAGGTCATGGCGTTACACGCCGGCCCACGTTCGCGAGCCGCCACTGAGCCCTTCGTGCGTTCCAACGTGGCCCACTGGCGCCACTATCAGTTCGGGCTCTACATCGTCGCTCTCGCCGACGAACCGGACGTCCCGATTGGCCGGGCAGGTATGCGTTGGGACAAGACGGTCGGCACCGGCTCCGCGGTGGACATCTCGGTCGTGCTCACCAAGCCCCTATGGGGTCAAGGCATCGCCAGCGAGGCTCTGCGGGCCATTGTGACCATTGCTCTTGGTCTTGAGCTACCGCTGGTTGCGGGGTCCGAAGCCGGCCACGCCGCCGCTCGCCGGGTGATGGAGAAAGTTGGCTTCGTGTACTGGGCCGAGCACGAGCGTCATAACCTTGGCTGGGTTCGCTATCACTGGCCGGCCGGAAAACCGGCGCCTGCGACGATGGTAAACAAAACGCCTGGACACTAAGCGCTGACCGTCTTCCTTCTGGCCTTTGCCATCATTCTCATAGCTTCGGCCATACAGGGTTCGATCGGGTTCGGCGGGAATGTCCTAGCGGTTCCAACACTGACGCTCCTTGACCCGTCGCTTGTGCCGGGACCCGTTCTCTTTGCAGGGTTCGGCATCAATGTGCTGATGCTCCTGCGGGACCGTCACGCCGCGTCTCTTCGGCCGCTCTCCAGCGCCATCGGCGGACGCATCGTTGGCACGGCCATCGGCGTTGCAGCGCTGTCAGTGCTCAGCAAACAGGGCCTTTCCGTTCTTGTGGCGGTCATTGTCCTGGCCATCATTGCCATTTCGTCGACGAAAATTCGACCGCAGCGAACGACCCGAAATCTGGTGGCGGCCGGGACGCTCTCAGGTTTCAGCGCCAGCACGGCAGGCATTGGTGGACCGCCGGTCGCGCTGCTGTTTCAAGATGCTGACGGGCCCGAGGTTCGCGGATCGCTCGGTGCCCTTTTCGTGGTCGGCAACGTGATCTCGCTATCCGGGCTCGCACTGGTCGGGCTCTTCGGCGTTGCGGAGCTGCAGCTCGGTCTTGCCCTCACCCCGGCGGCGCTGCTGGGGTTCGCGTCGACGAAGTGGCTGGTGCCGGTGCTCGACCGGAACTACACCAGACAGGCGATCATCGTGCTGAGCACGATGGCGGCCATCGCACTGATCGGGCGCCTACTGGTCAACTGAGCTGTGACTTGCAGCACCTTCTGATCCTTTTTGGAGAATCGGGTTCAAGTTCTTCGCAACCTCGGCCGAAGTAGCTTCTCGGGCCGCAGCACGGTCCGTTAGAGATTCGCCGGACAGGAACCCGCAATTGGACATACAAATACCCTCCGCAGAACACGCGCCATCGGTGGGCAGCCCATGCCACCACCGCACCGGCTGCACCTGCCGCCGGCCGTACCTCGGACGTGCCCTCATCATCGCGGTTGCGTTGGAACTTGTGATGGGCCTCGTGGCGATTGCCACCGGCGCCACGGCGGTCGGCCTTGTCGCCTGCGGTTCGATGGCGGTCTGCATGTGGGTCTACGTCGTCACCGAGATTGTGGCGTTCTACCGGGTCGGGCTGCCCGAGGTCGATCCGGCTCCCCCGGAGCCGTTCATCGGTGCACGGCCGGAACACCAACAACTCTGGTAGGAACGAATACGGG
>CAZSTV010000337.1:0-5327 GCA_964609665.1 uncultured Acidimicrobiaceae bacterium | reverse complement strand
CTATTCGTGAGGGTGGCCGTACTGTCGGCGCCGGCCGCGTAACCAAAATCATCGAGTAGACGCGATTCTCGCTGACAACCCCGGTCCGGTCGACGCTGTCGATCAGACCGGGGTTTCGTCGTTTTCCGGGAGTTCGTTCGTCTTAAGGTGTGGTTTGCATGTCTGTCCGAGTAGCAACCTCCACCGATGCGATGGCCGCCGCTGAAATTCACAGCGCGTCGGCCACCCTTGCCTATGTCGACATCTTCCCGTCGACGGCGCCACCGCCAACCGCCGCCGATCTCGCTCCCGACTGGGTGGAGATGATCTCGCACCCCGAGACGTCGGTCTTCGTCGCCGAGCAGGACGGTGTCACCGTCGGGGCCGTTGCACTGACCCCCAACTCGAACCTGCATCCCGCCCCGAACCTAAACCCCGGCTCGAACCCTAATCTGAACTCGGGTGATGAACCGGATGAGGGTCTCCTGTTGGCTCGCCTGTATGTGCATCCCGACCACTGGGGGAGGGGACACGGGGCGGCGCTGCATCACCACGCGGTCGCCGTCGCACTCACGCGGACGTCGGTGCTGTATCTCTGGGTCTTGGAACACAACACCCGGGCCCGTCAGATGTATGAAGCGTGGGGTTGGGAGCTGGTGCCCGACCGGTTCTTGGCCAACGATCCGCCAGAGATCAGAGACGTGCTCTACTGCCTCGGCCGCGAACAACAGCCCGAGTAGCTGGCCGTCTCAGGAGGCGCCGCCGCGGGTCGACCACCTAGTGTCAGAACATGACCAACGCTCCGCTCGCAGGCCTCCGAGTTCTCGAAACAGCGACCGGCGTCGCAGGACCCTACGCCGGCCGCCTGCTGGCCATGCTCGGCGCAGAGGTGGTCAAGATCGAACCGACCGACGGTGACCCGGCTCGCCAACACCCGATCGACGACGAGCCGCTGAACGGCACCAGTCCGCTGTTCATCCACCTCAACGTTGGCAAAGCCAATGTCTCGTCCGTTGACCCGGCGTGGCCGCAGCTGGTTATCGATGACCAGGTCCGGCCCAACGTGACGCCAGAGCGCTTTGCCGCTGGCTCCAAACTGGTCTCGGTCACGCCGTGGGGCTTCGACGGACCACGGGCGGGACGGATCGAGGACGAACTGATCGTCCAGGCCCAGTCCGGGTTCCTGGGATTCAACCGTGACCCCGGCGATGCGCCGCTTCGGCTGCCCGGGTGGCCCGCCCAGTACATGGCCGGGTCGCTGGCCGCCGTCGGCGCGATGTCGCTACTGCGCACCGATGCCGAACACCTGGACGTGTCTTGGCTCGCGGCCTTCCTCGGCAGTACCGAGTTGGCCTACGCCGACGCACTGCACTGCGAACGACGTCGCCAACCGGTCGGCGCCCATCCACCAACCTCGTTCCCCTCCGGCGCCATTCCCTGCGCGGACGGCTTTGTCGCCCCCGGTTCCATTCGGGCGATCGACTGGGAGATGCAGTGTCTGTTCTACGAGCGACCGGACCTCATCGAAAACACCGACTACTCCAACCGGCAGCGCCGGGTGGCCCACATCGATGAGTTGTGGGACATCATCCGCCCCTGGTACGACCAGCGCTCCAAGCGAGAGATCTTCCAGAACGCGCTCGACACACCATGGGCGGTTGGCATGGTGATGGCTCCGCTGGACGCCATCGCCGATGAACACCTCACCGAACGGGAACTGATGGTCCCGGTCGACACGCCGGACGGGCCGGTCAAGGTGCTCGGCACGGTGTGGCGGGGCGAAGGGATGGACGTGGCGCCGGCGTCGCTCTCGGCAAAGGCGGCGGACGCCGTTGACCCATCGGCGGGCCCCGCTACGACGGTCGACCTGACCAGCCTTGACGGTCTCAAAGTCATCGAGATGACCGTGGCGTGGGCGGGTCCTTATATAGGGAACCTGTTGACACCGCTCGGCGTGGATGTGATCAAGCTGGAAGCGCAGAACCCGTTTGACGGATGGCGGGCGCTCCGGCCGTACGACCACGGGATGCGCCCCGGCCAAGAGGACTTCGTTCACGACAACCGGTTCTTTGAGGCCAGCGGTCTCTACAACGCGCTCAACAAGGGCAAGAAGGGCTGCGTCCTCAGCTTGGCTGACGAGCAGGGCCGAGACGTGTTTCTGGACATGGTCGCCTCGGTGGATGCCATCGTCGCCAACTTCTCCGCCCACGTACTGCCATCGCTGGGCCTGGACTGGGAAACCCTGCGGCAGGTCAACCCCCGACTGGTGGTGGTCCGCCTCCCCGCGTTCGGGATCGACGGTCCGTACAGCGACGCCGCAGGCTACGGCTCCATCGTCGAGGCGATGGGCGGCATCGGACATCGCCAGGGGTACGAGCGGGAGGGCGCACGCATCTCCAACATCTACTACCCCGATCCGATCGCCGGGGTGCACGCGGCCGCCGCGCTTATGGCTGGCCTGCACCGCCGTGATGTGACCGGCTTGGGGGGCGAGATCGACATGTCCCACCAGGAGGCAACGTGGAGCCTGCACGGCGACAGCCTCGTCTTGGCCGACGCCGAAGGACGCAACGTCGGACGAATGGGAAACAGAGAACCGGGGGTGGCGGTTTCCGGCATCTTCCCGACTGGCGACGAGCGTTGGGTCGCCGTCGTCGGCCCGTCCGAGTGCGCTGCAGCGGTGGCTGAAACGGACAACTCCGCCGAGGCGATGGTGGCCGCCGTCCGAGCCGCGGGCGGCCAGGCGGAGGAAACGCTCGACCCGTGGGATGCCGCATCGCAAGAGCCGGTGGTTGGTCTCCTTGAAGAGATGGACCATCCGGTCACGGGGCCGGTACGTCACATCGCCAGTCCGTACCGGATCGACGGGAACCGGCCCGCCGCCACCGGCCCTGCACCCCGCTTTGATGAACACACGGACGAGGTCATCGCGGAGCTCACCGGTTACGACCGGGACCGCCTCGATCGGTTGCGGACCGAGGGAGTCATCGGCGGCGAACTGCCTGAGCCCCACACGCTTGGCTACACGTTTTAGTTGACGGCGGCATCCAACGAGATCGGCTCGTGAGATTCCACGAGCCCTCCCGCCCGGTCGAACCACAGGTGAGCGCCGCCACATACTGCGGTAAACACCGCGGCGGTCCAATACCCGGTTGGGACCGAGACGAACCCTTCGACAAGCCCATCGGTGCCAAGATCCACCTCAAAGGTGCGCTCGATGGCCCACATCGACGCGAGGGTCGCCAGCGCCAGTGAGGTAACGGTGAGGAACGGGGGATAGATCGGCGTCCGCCGCAGTAGGAACAGGCCGGGGAACAACAGCAAGATCACCGCCACCTGACCGATCTCAATCCCGATGTTGCGCCCGAGCAGCGACAGTAACTGGCTTGACTGGGACACATCGAGATCGGCGACGAGCGAGGCGAAACCCATGCCGTGGAACAAGCCAAAGACAAACGACAGACTCCACTCTCGGTTGGGCAACAGCGGCCTGATGTTGTGCAGCGCTGCCGTCACGATGGAGACCGCAATGATGGTCTCGACAATTTTGGATGGCGGTGTCGGCAGCCACCCCATCCCGGCCAAGGTGAAGGTGATCGAGTGGGCGATGGTGAAAAACGTTGCGATCTTCAACACCCGCCACAGCGACGCACCGAACCCGGTCATCGGCCGCCACCGATCGGTGAAGACCAGCACTGACGGCAACAGCAGCGCGAGCACAAACAGGATGTGATCGGGCCCTGTCTTGATGTGGTCAACGCCCAGCGTCACGCTGGAGGTGACGTTGCCCCATCGGCCGCGGCCACCGAGGTCGATTGCCTGATCGCGGGAATTGTCGGTGAACGTGACCAGCAACTCCTTGTCCGGCGCAAACTCACCGGCGGCATAGCCCCCGCTGATCAACAGCAGCCCGTCTCGGCCGTCGATCTCATCGAAGAACGGATCGAACGTAACATCGATATTTGTTGGGACCGGCTGAGGCACGCTGGAGCTTTCGACCCGGTACTGCACCACAGCAAAGGCCAACTCGCCCGGAGCCTCTCGGAACAGATCGACCTGGCCGAACGTGACGGGCCAGGTCGTTCCATCGCTACCCAGGCTCAGATGCATCGCGGCATAGGTCGCCAGCGCAGCTTCGTTGTCGCGTAGGACCTGTTCAATCTCCGGGTCGGTGCCGTCGAGGTCGAGGCCCAGTACTTCCGCAACATCGCCAACAGCAAACTCAACCCGACCGTCGATCGCCCCGTCGGCCAAGAACAGGTAGACGTACGGCTGCTCGGTGGTGTGGGCCGCGGCCGGTGTTGCCGCCGAGGTCAACGCCAGGAACAGCGCCGCCGCTGTGGCCATGACCATCACGCCGGTCTTGGTGCGATGTCTGAAGCTGTCCACCGCGCCCTTTACCACGGGGAAGAATGGCTGTCGTCTCATGCGTCGGCGGTCCGGCGGCGTCGCAGCGTGAGCGCGCCGATGCCAGTTGCGGCGACACCGGCGACGACGACCGGCGCGACCCACGTAGTCGAGCTCCCCGAGGACTCGGTCGCCCCAGGAGCCGCTACCTGCTCGGTGCCTGAATGGCCAGCGTCGCCATCGGCCGGTTCACTTTCGGCCGGGTCCCCGAGCGCGTCGTCGGGAGCGCTGGCGTCACCGGATTCCATGGCCTCCTCCACCATCTCGAGATCGATCTCACCCTCGCCCTCAGCGAGGTCCCGATTCGGTTCCTCTCCGGCCGGGGTGCTGTACCACGCCTGCAGTGGCGCCGCGATGCCATCGAACGACGATGGCCGATCCCCGCTGCGCTCTGTCTCGGTGAAGAAGATCTCGGTCTCACCTATGGCAACGGTGAACCGGGCCGCCGCGCCGCCGGTCACCACCCCGCGATAGCGTCCGGCCTGACCGGGCTCTCGCCGCTCCGCCAGCGTCACATACGACGTGCGGCTGAACGGTTCGTCAAAGACCTCACGTACCTCAGGCACAATCGTCGTCACCGTGCCATCCGGGGCCTCCAAATCCATCGTTGGCAGCTCGTCGTCGCCGAGGTCGATTTCGGGGCTTAGGTTCGGAATGAGCAGGCTGACGTAGAGTTCGTCGCCGTCGCGAAGGTCGAACTCAAAGCCGCGGGTGTCGCCGATGTCGAGGACGCTGCCGTACAGCGCCCACGAGATGGTGCCGTCCGGCATGTACGGGCCCGAATCCGGGGTGGTTTGGGATTCGTCGATGAAGATGGGGTCGTGAGCGGACGCCGGCCCCGATGACACGAAGAGCACGGCGGCGGCCGCTACAAGCGCCATGGCCCCTTTGGTTGCGCGCGACGTTCCTCTAGCCAAGCAAGACAAGCTGGTCCCCCAATT
>CAZSTV010000336.1:0-5497 GCA_964609665.1 uncultured Acidimicrobiaceae bacterium | reverse complement strand
AACGGGATGGTGGCGTAGATCACCGAGACGTTGGCGACAAAGGTGTTCTTGAACGAGACGATGAACGTCACTGACCCGATGGCGCCAACGGTTGCGACAAGCCACCCGTGGCGACCGAGCCGGAATGCCTGTCCAACCGGCCTGTCGCGGTTGCGGACCCACACGTACATCCCAATGCCAACGCCGCCCACCAGTCCACGCCAGGTCAGGATGGTCCAGCTGCCTGCATCGATGGCCTTGGTGAGCACGCCTGAGAAGCTGAACAGGACCGCCGAACCCAGGACGAGGCAGACTCCGAGCCAACGTGGAGGGGTGTCGGTCTTCGCGAGCGTCATCGGGAGTCCTCATCCACTGGCCGCTAGGTATGCCAGTCCCGAGAAGCGTATGCTTGCGAAGGTGAGTCCAGAAGCACGTTCTTTGCTCTCAGGTATACGAGAACCGTTTGACTGACTATGACCGGCTGCTGCCGCCGCTTGCCACGCTCGTAGCGTTCGAAGCCGCCCATCGGCATCGTAGTTTCACCCGCGCCGCAGCGGAGCTCCACACCTCTCAGGCCACGGTCAGCAGACGTGTTCGTGAACTCGAAGCGAACCTCGGGGTTAGTCTGTTCGACCGGCAACGCTATGACGTGACCCCCACCCCCGAAGCCGAGACCCTTGCCACTTCGGTCCGCCTCTCGCTTAGCGAACTGTCATCGACGGCCGATCAGCTCCGCCGGAAAACGACCGAACCAAACTCGGTGACGGTCCTTGCCAGCCTGTCCCTCGCTCCCGCCGTCGTTGGTCCCGTCCTCGGTGTCATGCAGCGCAGTCACCCGGAACTCAACGTCCGGTTCTTGTCGTCGTGTGAGCCGATCGAAACCACGAGCGAGGACTTCGACGTCGCGCTGCAGTACGGTCCGAGCGAATCGACCAGGTACAGCGTTGAGTTTGTCGCCGAGGAAGCGGTCTTTCCTGTCTGTGCGCCGTCCTTCGCCGCTCAGCTTCAGACACCGGTCACCCCGACAGACCTGGCCCGTCTTCCCCTGCTGCATGTCGACTATGGCGATCCCAGCTGGGCCACCTGGCAGAGCTTCCTGGCGGCGACTGGAGTGGCCGAGTCCCGTCACGGCCGCTCTCTGGTTTTCTCGTCGTACCAGATCTGTCTCGATGTCGCCGAGCGAGGTGAAGGTGTCGCGCTTGGTTGGGAGCGTTCGGTCCACGACCGACTCGACGCCGGCACCCTCGTCCGCATCCCAGACATCACGCTTCCCAACGCAGGTATGATCAACGCCTACATGCCGAACCACGCCGTCGGGCACCCCCATCTTGCCGAGTTGCTCGACCTACTCAAAGGCGCGTTCGCAGACCCTCCGACGATGACAGCCGCGCCTCTCGAATAGGGACGTGTCCCGCTCGCTATTGCTCTTGGCTTGTTCGGCTCGAGAGCCAGTCGGCGGCGAGTTCCGGTGAGGGGCCGAGGCTGCCCTTGCTTGAGACGGGCTTGAAGCGGGCGAAGATCTCCTGTTGCATGAACGGGCTCTCGTCGTTCTCGGCGACGGCGACCGCATGGGCCTCGCCCGGCTGATGAGCGAAGGCCATTGCCGCGGCCGAGGACTCCCACAGGCTGACCGTTGCCGTGAACAGTGGAGGCTGACTTGCTCCCATCGCCCAGATGACGCCCGGCGTTTTCAAGAACTGCTTCTGTACGCGATTCGAGGCTCGGGTCCATGCCATTGATCTTCGTAGCCGCAGGAGACCGAGGGTCAGGACAACAACCGGACCCTCATAGCTTGTCTGAGGGGCAGCATCGGTCGGGAAGCCAGGCCAGGTCCCATGGCCACGGAGTGGAACCATGCGCAGGTCCCATCCGTCAGCAAACGTTGTAACGAGCGGTGAGTCCGTTTTCAGAAAGCTGTCGAGGGACGCCTCGTCATCCCAGAACGCCAGCCACATCGCTCGGCCCCAGGCAGGGTCGGGAATAGCAGTACGTGAGAAGCGGGCGGTGATACCGGACCGGGCGTCGCGTAAGCCCGGGATCGTCTCAGGTGATGGCGGTCGAACCCGTAACGACGAGATCAACCCGACATCGCTGACATGTAACGATGCGAACATGGTCCGCCCTTCTCTCGGGCTTCAGTGTCGGTACGGGCATCGTATCAGAGGCGAGTTCCGCGCTGTTGGCCGGACGCGCCTACTGTCGTGGCCCTCATGGTCCAACTGGAAAACGCAGGCGCACCGGCGGCCACGGTTGGTCGCCGCGTTGTGGTTACCGGTCTGGCCGGGTCGGGGAAGAGCACCTTCGCCCGGTCCCTCGCTGACAGAACCGGCCTGCCGATCATCCACCTCGATCTTCACTTCTGGAAACCCGGTTGGGTTGCGCCGACGCCCGAGGAATGGAGCGACAAACAGCGTCAGGTTCTGGCCGGCGATCGGTGGATTGCCGATGGCAACTACCACGACACTCTCGGTCTGCGCCTGGAGCTGGCGGACACGATCGTCGTGCTCGACACGCCGTGGCAGGTCTGCTTCGGCCGAGCGCTCCGGCGAGGTTTCAGAAGGACGGGCGATATGCCCGAGGGGTGCGACGACTCGGCATGGCGCCGGCTGCGGGACGAGTGGGGAGTTGCCGGGCGAGTGTGGCGCAAGCGGCACTGGGAGCCCGAGAAGGAACGACGGATCATCTCCCAGCACGGGCAGCACGCCTCGCTCCACGTACTCACATCCACAACAGAAGTGAGCGAGTTCCTCGATCGGGTGCAATAGCTTCCCGACGGCGAACGTTGGCTAGTACATCCTCTGTCTGACACGCTGCTCGGCGACCCGAAGGTTCTCGACCGCAGGTTCGAGCTTGTGGTCAAAGCACTTGTCGGCCCGTTCGGTGGCCACCATCAGCAACGCCGGATTCCAGCGGGAAGCGGCGACGAGGTCCTCAACGGCGTCTGTGTGATCGACTCCGGTGGTGACGTGATCGGCGGCCCGCTTCATGAGTGCGGTGATGACGCCGTCCAGGGGCGAGGGCACGCAGCTTCCGTTCGTTCGTTGCATCTGCATCGTTGTGATCTCCGGTCTGTGGCGTGTGACCCGACAGGTCGAGCGGCGGGTCGGCGGCAGATCGAGCGGGAGGTCATCGGCGCGTTAGCGCCGAACCACCAGTGGGGCAGTCGCCACGAAGGGCGGGGCGAGAATCCATCGATTGCGTGTGCCAACCACTATGGTCCTTCCGGACAACAATTGTCAAAACGTTTGATCATCTTCGGGGTAGACAGCCTATGTTCGGAAGCATCGCGGGCAGGACCGGTCGGCTATGATCTCGAAATGGCTGATGCCGACGTCCACGCTCTGGCCATGCTGGTGGCTGAGCTCCAAACGGAGCTGAACCGGGCGGACCGCGCTACCGCCGCCGAGCTGAACGTTGGCGGCTCCGAAGATTTGCAGATCCTGCGGCTTCTGCTGGCCGCCGGGCCTCTCAGGGTCACCGACCTGGCACGGCAACGTTTATCGTCGCTTGCCACTGCAAGTGCCCGAATGGATCGTCTCGAGAAGCGAGGCCTTGTCGTCCGGGAACGGATTCCCGACGACCGTCGCGCCGTCGTTGTTCGGCTCACCAGTCGCGGCGAAGAATCCGCGGTCGCAAGCCGTAGTGCTCGTCTGGCCGCACTTGCGCCGATCGCCCACGGGTTTCCCACCGACGATCTCCGTCAGCTCATCGACGCGCTAAGTCCGACCGAGCAACCACCGACTCCCGCGCCGATCAGCGCGTCCTGAACCGGTCCGGTCGAGCCAACTCGCTCATTCTGTCGTCCGTTGCAGCCAGGGTGTTTCCGAGCCCGGGTCCCATCCGCATTCGATCAGTGCGGCCATAAGGTCGGGCGTCGCGCTGCGGTCCCTGTGAACCGACCGGGAGCTGCCCGCGCCAGAGACGAGGTCCCCGTCGTTCAGCGTCTCGCCGTTCGGCAACACCACGCCCCGCTCGGAGTCCCACCCGGTCCCATTCGGCCAGATGAAACCGTTGTCCTCCGGGGCGCCTTCGATGCGCACGGTGACGCACTCACCGCTGGTGTCGACCACACCCCGAATGTCGGCGTCCCCACCACCATTGAGCGCAGGGCCGACGACCACCTTCCCGACAAGGCCATCAGGTGGCGTGTCCATAGGGTCCGCTACACAGCCACTCAGTAGTGCGAGTGCGTACATGAACCGCGACGGGGGGAGCGCCATGTCAACGACAGTACTGGTGTGTAGCTATGTTGGCGTCGCCGTTGATCGCTGTCATCTGTCGGCGGCCACCTAGGTAATGACGATGGTTCCTGCCACCTTGTCCCACGGCGTCTGACGGCGGCGGTCGACGAACAACATAATCAACCCGATCAGAGCCACCAGCCAGAACACCTCGATACGTAGGCCGGCCAGCAGGTTGGCGGCGAGCGCGGCGAGCTGCAACACGATGAGTGGGACCATACGCAACAGCGCCCGGCCGACGCCGATCGTCTCGCCATTGGTATCCACGACCTCGGTGCCAGCAAGCTTCTTGCCGAACGTTCCAGAGAAGAGGCCGTTCATCAGCGTCTCGTACATCACGATCAATGCGGTGCCAATGAGGTTCGAAATGAGGAGTTGCAGTGCGAAGTCATCTGGCAACAATGAGAGCTCGCCCGACGCTGAGACTTCCAAGTTCTCGCCGCCTTGGAACAGGTTGTTGACGACGGGGAACAGCGCCGCAACGAAGAAGCCGAGCCAGATCAACCCGTCGATGATTCTGCCCCCAATCCGGGCTGACGGCCCTGCGATCAGAGTGTTCGGGTCGAGTGCCGCTGGAGCGGTCCACTCTCCCGACGGTTCCGGCTCACCCAACCACTGGGCGCCATCCCAGTAGCGGACGGTGTCCGGTGGGTCGCCCTGGGCGTAGTACCACCCGGCGGACATCGGCCCGTCGCTCATCCGGTCCTGACCTTGCATGATGCGCCCCCGCAGTTCTCGCCCTGTGTTCAGCCTAAACGATGGCGCAATCGCAGATTGGTCGGGCTGGCGTTCGATCGTCAGCATTTGTTGACAACATCCAAGTCGTCAGCTTATGCTGACAATCATGACGACGGTTGGAGATCTCGCCCATGCTGCCGGCGATACAACAAACCCTGCAGATGGATTGGCGGCCGTTGCCGCGCTGCGTCGGTTGCTGGAGGACCTTGAAGTGCTTCACGTCGACAACGCTCGGTCAGCAGGCTGGTCGTGGCGCCAAATCGCAGAGGCGCTTGGCGTGACGAAGCAGACCGTCCACCGCAAGCACGGAAGGCGCTAGGCATGTTCAAACGATTCACGCAGGCCGCCACCGATCTTGTCGTTGACGCTCAAGCCCAGCGGCGAGCGCTGGGGGACGACCGCGCACGAACCGAACATCTTCTGCTCGCCCTGGCGGCCGACGACGGGCCGACCGGTGACGTCTTACGGCGGGAAGGAATTGACGCCGATGGGCTCGTCGCACGGCTCGCCACGATGGGACCGGTGGCCGAGCCTGGCAC
>CAZSTV010000335.1:0-5512 GCA_964609665.1 uncultured Acidimicrobiaceae bacterium | reverse complement strand
CCCTTCACCGCTGTTTCGCACCCGAACTGCCTCAACCGCTGTCCCGGCTGGCACGTGGTAGACCACGGTCTCGAACCATGGAGCTTGGAGCTCCCACGACGCCACCTCTGATCCGTTCACCAGCAGTTCGATGTTTTCGGTACCAAGCCGACCTCGGGCCCGCACACGAATCTCAGAATCGGCAGCCGCTGACGGCGTTGGTATGGCAAACAAGCCAACCGTCAGTAACGACACCGTCAATAGCACCGACCACCACGAACGTACCCGCACTGTCGTACCCCCCAATGCCATTCCCAGCGTTGCGCCCCGACAATAAGGGGCGCGTTGGTGGAAAGTTTCTAACGAACGAATGTCAACGCTAACGGCCTAATCATTGCTCGGCAAGCCTTTCGTTCGACCGAGCGACGGCTTCCCGCTTGCTAGGCGTCGTTGCGTCGTGCGACGCGACCGGCGAACTGGGCCACCAGCTCGTCTGGGCCTTGAACGAGGGTGCGCACCTCATCCTCGGTGTGGGTGAGGGTCAGAATGTCGGCGGTCTGCTGCGCCGATCCAAGTTCGAGCGGGCCGACGGCCCACCTGTCGTCGGTCACGGTTGCAGGCACCCCCGCAGCGGCGGCCACGATGCGAACCCCGACCTCGAGAAAGGGCGCATCGGCAAGCGACGGCCGGCCGACCGCTCGCCGCATCTGCGAATGGTGGGCCCACCGCTCCAGGTACTCTCGCACGATCGCCTGCCAGAACGGCGACGGTTCCCCGGGGGCGGGGAGAAAGAGCGGCACGGGCTCTCCGGGGAGCATCGGATCAACGTCGCTGTAGTAGTCCAGCGACCACTCGCCGCTGAGTCGCAGCATCTCGATGAGCAGGGGGACGCTCATGAAGCGGGATGCTTCCACCCACTGGTCGTTGAACGTGTCGAGCAGCGTTCTGAAGTCGACGCCGGGCATTTTCTCCGCCACCAGGATTAGTCCCTGGGTTGCGCCATCGCGCTGTCGGCTGAGCAAGCTCAGGTCATCCCCGAGGATGTGGCTGGCGATTCCCTTGACCGAGTATGCAGGGCATTCGGTCGGTGAATCCCACTCGTCACTGGTCAAATCTTGAAGGAATCGAAGCAGTTCTGCTCGTTCCTGCCGCAGCGCGTCAAGAACGATCGAGAGGTTGTTGGCGTTGATCGATTCCATGTTGGGATGCTAATTGGCGGCGAGTTGTGCTGCTTGATGGCGCAGTAACATGTCTGAACGCCAATCTTGTAGATTCTGGTCTACCGTTCCCCATGTGGGCAAATGAGTCGTGGCTAGGGCGACGCATACGAGACAAAGGAGGGGCATTGAGAGTCCCCAGAATGATTGTTGTCTTCGCGGCATTCGCCGCGATGGTGTTCATTCCGCTACCTACCCGGACATCGGCCCAGGCCGATGGCGAGATAGCCGAGCAAGAGCAAGCCGCCGCAGAGGTTATGGAGCAGATCGAGACGTCGGACGGCGACCTGGGTCTGGAGGAGATCTCCGCTTTGGGTGAGCTTGGGCCAATGCCGTGGCTGTCCTACACCGACAGGCGCAGCGCCAAAGCGGTCGAGGCGTGGCGAGAGGTCGCAGCGCAGCTTCCCGCCAGCGATCTTGTGCCAAATGGCAAGGCCACACTTACCGCAGCGCCTCTGGAGTTCTCAGAGTCCGAGGAGCCCGGCGAAACCGGGGGCAACGACACAGCAGCTACCGGCGACCTGATCGACGGCTTCGGTACCCGCTCCGGCGAACAACCAGTGGTCACGATCACCGGCAACCTTTCTGGGGCCGACGTACGTCGGCCGATCGAGGGTGACTGCGAGTCGGACGAAGACGATGGGTCCATTGCCCAGGCCAACGCAACGCCGGCCGGCCTTCAAGTCGCACTTTGCATCGGGGAGATAGGCGATGGCCCGTTCGGAGATTCATCGGGCGACATCGACTTCTACAGCTACGGCGAAGTTGAAGAAGGCTCGGAACTGATACTCGACGTCGAGCATCTCTCTGGTTCGCTCGACGCGGCCAGCACCGTCATCGGTATTTACGCTGCTGATGGCACGCTCTTGGCGTCCGGCGAGGACCCCGGTCAGGGGATCAACAACTCGTCCATCCAGACCGTTGCCCCGGCTGACGGCGAATATTTCGGAGCGGTCGCTGGATGTTGTGGACTGCCCGCAGATCCCACCGACTCGTCCAGCGGCCCGGGAGTCGGTGACACCGGGACCTACGAAGTGTTCATGGTGGAGTTGCCCCCGCCGTGTACCTCCGAAGAGAACGATGGCAGCCTCGCTCAGGCCAACCCGACGCTGGTCACAGCCCAAGGGACAGACTTTTGCAGCGGTGTGCTCGGCGACGGACCCCACGGTTCCGCCGATGGGGACTTCTACGCCCTTGGCACACTCCCCGTTGACTTTGAGGTCTTCGTTGAGTTGACCGCCTTCGACAACCCGATCAACGCCGTGATCGGCATCTACAACGCCGCTGGAGACCTGGTGGCCTCCGGCGAAACCACCGGAGACTTCGAGACCGGGACGCCACTGCAATATGCGGTCGAAACCGAGGGCGAGTACTTCGTCGCAATCGCCGGCTGTTGCACGTTGCCATCCGATCCGACCGACTCGGCAAGCGGCAGCGCATCCGATGAATCCGGCCCGTACGGCCTGTTCATGGCGGCATCGGCGCCGCCCTGCGAATCCAGGGAGGACGACGGCTCGATCTCGCTTGCGAACAACGCCTCGCAGCCAAACGGCACCCCCGACCTGTTCGAAATCACCTGTTTCGGTGACGTTGGTGACGGGCCGCAGGCGGCGGCAAACGGCGACGTTGACTTCTTCCGCACCCGACCGCTGCCAGCGGACCGCTTGTTGATCGTCGACTTCGCAGACTTTGGTGGTTCGGCTGACGCAGGCGACCTCACTATCGGTGTCTACAACAGCGCCGGCGATCTCATCGGCTCCGGTCAGGATGATCCAGCGGTGTCCGGTCCAGCATCGGACTTCTTCTCGGTGACCGTGCCTGCCGATGACACGTACTACGTGGCGGTTGGCGGCGGTCTTCCGACCGATGCCAACGACGAGACCAGCGGTACGAACACCGACATCGTCAGCAGCTACTCGGCAATGTTCATCGTTGACACAACTGAAGAGTTCCTTCTCGGAGGCCAGGCAGCATGGGGCCGACCACAACAAGCCCCGACCGAGGTTGTTGCCGAGGCGGCCGAAGAGGCGCAGGTGGATGCCGAAGAGGTGCTTGAGGCGGCCAAGGACGAGGTTGCTGAAGAAGAGCCGCCAACACCGGTGGTGGATACCGACTTCTTCCTCGTCGACCTCCGCAAGGGTGATGCCATCGCTGGCGGGTTCGACCGGGCCAGAACGGTTGGCATCCTCGACCCCTCGGGGGTTCAGCGTTCTGGATCGCAGGCCAACCTCAGCTTTGCGTACCCGCCGTCATCGCCACTGCGCCATGATCGCCGCAACGGGTTTGATCACGTTGCGACGGAGGATGGCATTCACGCCGTCTTCGTGACCGACGGTCTACCAAACTACGAGGGAGAACTTCGTTTGGTCCGCAGCGGTCTGGCCACGGAGTCGGGCAGTGAAGAGCAAATCATCTTCCTGGACTTCGACGGAGCACCCCTTTCCGGTGATGTCTTCGGCACCGGAATCGACAGCACGCTCTCGCCGCTGTCGGCCTTCCTCCCCAACTGGGGACTTGGCCCAAGCGACGAGGACGCGGTGATCGATGCCACTATCGACGCCGTTGTCGACACCCTCGATGCCGATCTACGGATCCGTGATGGCCGCAATGGCGACCGCGACGCATCGGGAACGCCGGGCGAGTTCGATCTGCAGATCCTCAACAGCCGTGACCACGGCGAGCAGTGGGGACAGCCAGACGTAACGAGGCTGATCATCGGTGGCACCATCGACGAACTCCTCATCGGCACAATCGGCCTGGCCCAGAGCATCGACCCTGGCAACACCGACACCGAAGAAACAGCGGTGGTGCTGCTCGACATCATGAGCGAGCCAGCAGGACCGTCCGCCAGTATCAACACCTACGGGCTGGATCCCAGCGCGACCAAGGCGGAGTTTGTTGGCTTTGTCGTCGGACACATCACCGGCCACGAAATTGGCCACGTGATCGGCAACTGGCACCAGGAGACCTTCAACGAAGTTGAAGCGATCATGGATGCCGGTGGTGACTTCCCAGCGATTGCCGGGGTTGGCGCAGACGGCATCTTCGGCACCGCCGATGACACCAACCCGCACTTTGTCGAGGACGTCTTTAGTCCGTTCGAGGGTTTCACCGGCGTTGAGGACACCGCTGGCCGCTCGGCCTTTGCGCTCAGCACCGGACTTGGCCCCGTCGTCAATGAACCAGGGGAGTTGGCCAATCTTGACCTTCAGGTGGACGGTGCAGGCACGGTCACCAGCCGGCCACTCGAGGTGAGAGGTACCTTCACCGGAGGCACCGCACCGTACGAGATCATGGTCGACTGGGGCGACGGTGCAACGTGTCCGGACACGGGGACCTGTGAGGTAACAGCTCCCCTTGGCGGCAACGCCGGCCAGGTCGAGGCGGCACACGTCTACGACGAGACCGGGGTGTACGAGGTGGTAGTCACGGTGACCGACGCCACCGGCGAATCGGTCACAGCTTCCGCAACGTCGGTTCGTTGCACCATCTTTGGCACGAAGGGTGATGACACATTGGAGGGAACTTCCGGTGATGACATCATCTGCGGCTTCCTCGGTGATGACGTGATCCAAGGCAACGGTGGTAACGACATCATCTTCGGTGGTCGCGGTAGCGACCGCATCCACGGTGGTGAGGGTAACGACACCATTCTCGGTGGCCCGGGCAAGGACAAGCTCCATGGCGGCGACGGGAACGACTTCATGTCTGGCGACAAGAACGCCGACATGATGTGGGGTGGCGACGGCGATGACGTCATGAACGGCCAAAGCGGCAACGACATCATGGAAGGCAATGGCGGCAACGACACCATGAACGGTCAGAGCGGCTGGGACGTCATGAGAGGCGGCGACGATGACGACACCATCAACGGCATGGTTGGCAACGACCGGCTGATCGGCGAAGCAGGCATCGACACGCTGAACGGTGGCCCTGGCAACGATCAGCTGAACGGAGGTCGGGGTGCCGACAACTGCAACGGAGGGAGCGGTGCGAACACCCTGATCAGCTGCTGACCAGCTGCTAATCCATGCCGTTCTGGCAATCAGAACCTAGATATCCGGCAGCGCCGGCCCGGTCAGCGAGTCATCCACTCGCTCCGGGCCGGCGCTGTCGTTTTAGCCCCAGCGCACCGAGCACTGGCTACAGCTCAGATCCAACCGGCCGTTGGCGTGGGCAAACGCCGTCACGACCACCGTCTGTCCCGGTTGGAAGTTGCTGGGATGCCTGTCCCAGTAGGCGTCGGAGGCAACAAACCCGGCGCTGGTCTGAATGCGGTTGCCATCGACGACGATGTAGGAACCACCGTCGCAGCT
>CAZSTV010000334.1:0-5516 GCA_964609665.1 uncultured Acidimicrobiaceae bacterium | reverse complement strand
CGGGCCTTCACCGGCAACCGGCCGACCACCACGGTCATGGCCAAGCGGCTCGACCCGATGACGCTCGGTCGCCTCATCGCCCTGTACGAACACAAGGTCTTCACGATGGGCGCCATCTGGGGTATCAACTCCTTTGACCAGTTCGGGGTGGAGCTTGGCAAGGTGTTGGCGACCGCCATCGAACCGGAACTGACCGGCGACGGCGCGCTCAGCCACGACTCATCGACGAACGCCCTCATCGAGCGGTACCGCCAGACCCGTCAGGGCTGACCAGCAGGCTGACCAACCTGCGCGACATCATGCATCGATTGGATGGGCGGCCGGTCGCAACAACCCGGTAGCGTTCCGGGCATGGCTCTCGTTCGATGGATCACAGAAATGGGCATGGGCGTTGACGTCCATGGCGGCGACTACACCAAGGCCGGTGAGCGGGCGGTCTCCGACGCGCTGCGCCACAGCAGCCTGAACTTTTTCAACGCCGCGGGCAAAAGCCGGGATGACATGTACGTCGAGGTTGTGATCGCCGTTGTGAAGCCCGAGGAAGTGGACATCGAGCGCATCGAAGCTCAGGTGCCGTACGGAACGGTGACGGTCTCACCAACGACTGGCGGACTCGACGTTCCAAGCCCGAACGGCACCGACCTGATGGTCATCGCCAACGCGGCGATTCTGGTGTCGTTCCCCGAGGAGAGCTGAAGGCTCAGTCCTCGACGATGGTGATGGTCAACCATCCCGTGTCGCAGAGCCCGTTGTCGTTGCAGATGCGATACTGCAGCGTGTCCTGGCCGGTGGTCTCAATCGACTTGTAGTGAATGTGGTCGTTGTGGACCCGGAAACTGTCCGCGTACTGGGGGTCGGTGATGATCTCCAATGTGGCTTCGTCGAAGTTGGAGTTGCCCGAGTCGTCGTTGTCCAGGACGTGGATCTTCTCGTCCTTCTCCTCCTCGACGGTGAAGGTATCGGCTGCCGCCGTAGGGCTGCCCGGCGTTGTCGTCGTCGTGGTCGGTCCCGTCGTGGTGGTGGTCGTCGGAGCGGTTGTCGTCGTGGTCGGAGCGGTGGTTGTGGTCGTTGGTAGCGTTGTCGTCGTGGTGGCGGCGGTCGTGGTGGTGTACGGCGCTGACGTCGTTGACGTGCTGGCCGATGAGGTAGAGGTGGTGAGGCCGGGCCAGATCGTTGTGGTGGTGGCGTTCCCGGCCGCCGGAACGGTACTGGTGGCTATCGCATCGGTGCTGGGAACCGTCGGCGGCAGGCTCGAAGGCTCCCCGGGGAGCTCGGAGGTCACGGTGACCTCCTCGGTCGACTCAAGCGGTGCGACAGCTGCTGTGGTCGAGGTTGTCGGCTCTTCATCGGCCCCGGTCAACACGACGGGCTCGGACGCCACCTCGATCGATGTGGTGGTGAACGCCAGATCTTCAGGTGGCTCCGAGGCGATCGGCGCGAGCACCCCAACCGATCCAACCGTTACCACCGCACCGGTCACGACGGCGGACGCGGTGGGGAGATTGGCGCCGAGGTTCAGCACCCCGGGCAGTTCAGCAAGTGAGGCGAGCGGCCCGGTCAGCCAACGATTGCGCAGCGACACGTTGAGGAAGGCCCGGACGACGTCGGGGTCGAACTGCGTACCGGCACAGCGGATCAGTTCTTGACGCGCCGCTTCGGGGCTCATCGCCTGCTTGTAGGAACGCTTGGAGGTGATGACGTCATAGGCGTCAGCCACTGCGACAATTCGACCGGCCAGGGAAATCTCGGTCTTGGCCAGGCCGAGGGGATACCCCTCGCCGTCCCAGCGTTCATGGTGCTGGGGTGCAGCGAGCAGCCACTCGCCAAGCCACCCCTGTAGCGGGGCGAGGAACTCGACCGCCGCGGCCGGGTGGCGTCGAAGCGAGGCCCATTCTCCATCCGTCGGTCGTCCCGCTTTGTTCAGAATTTCTGGCGCCACGACCATCTTGCCTGCGTCGTGAAGCAGCGCACCCCAGGCGAGCAGGCCTCGTTCCCTGGTGGTGAGACCCATTTCCTCAGCGATCAGGTCGCTGTAGGCCCGGACCCGTTCCGAGTGACCTCTCGTCATCCGGTCGTGACTACTGACCCGGGAGATCAGGCCGACGGCTTGGGCCGCGGCTTCTGCCGGGGAGCCGGTCAGTCTGGCGTTGGAAGCCGCTTCGGTTTGAGATGCCAGCCGACGTAGCGATCCGGCGCGCAGCGCGATGCCAAATCGGGACGGGGCCTGGTCGGGAAAGACCAGCGTCATGTTGAACAGCGACGCCAACGGCAGCGCCCGTCTGGTGAACCGCTCCGTCGTCATCGACACCGAGAGCCCGGTTATCAACGCTTGCAGCAACCACAACACCACGCCGAGCACGCCGTCCGGGCGGTAGAAGGCAGTGGACAGCGCGGTCACGACGAACCAGGCAACAACGAACGGAATCACGGCAGCGGCGACGCGAATGGCTACCGCGGTAGCGGGAGAAGCCTGCCACTGGCCGTCCTCAGCCTCGACAGCCCCTTGTGTTGGGCCGCGCATCATCGTCGGTGGATCGACACGTTCTGTTCCGAACTTGATGCGAGGTAACAGTGCCGCAACAACCTCAGCCAAACGCCACGGCTTCGCCTCGCTCGCTAGCCCACCTGGACCACGATGATCCGGTTGCTGAACGTGTCGGATACGACGAGGTCGCCGTACTGCAGCACCTCGACATCAAAGGGTTGCATGAGAGCGCCCGCACCCATCTCCGTCCCCGTCGCAGCGGCGATGAAGTTGCCCTGGTTATCAATGTTCACGATGCGGTGGTTGTTCGTGTCGGCAAGCCAGAGGGTTCCATCGGGCGCCACCGAGACGCCCCATGGCCGCCTGTAGGCGGTTGTTCCCCCGATCGGAGCAGTGAAAACGGTCCAGGTCATCGTGGTCGGATCGAGCCGTTGATAGCGACCGTTCAAGGTGTCTGCGACCCATACCATGCCGTTCGACTCGACAGCGACGCCTGTGGGCAGGTCGAGTCCATTGGTGTAGTTTGCGACGAACGTGCCGTGACCTGCCGAGTCAATCGAAAATCGGATCAGGCGATCACCCTTCGAATCGGTCACCCAGAGGTTGCCGTCGGGACCAAACGCAACGCCGTGCGGGAACTCCAGCTGACCGTCCCCGGTTCCCCGTTCCCCGAACCGATTGACGTACGTTCCGTCCGCTTCGAATACCTCAATCTCGTGGCTCTCCCTGTTGGCGACAAAGATCCGGTTAGTTACCGGTTCAACGGCGACGTCCCACGCGAAGTTGATCGAGCCCGGCTCGTCAACGGTGCCTCGGAATCCCCAAGCAAAGGCGCCGGAGCCGTCACTCTCCCACCGCTGGATCCGCTGATTCCACCAGTCGCTGACAAAGACTCGGCCGAGTGGATCGACGGCGAGGCCGCGCGGCGTGTTGACCCCGCCGACCGGTGCGGTTGCGCCGAAGAGCTGCCGAGTGAGGACGCCGGTTGTGGGGTCAAACTCCTTCATGGAATGATCCCACTCATCGCTCACGACAAGCGTGCCATCGTCGGTTATCTCGAGGCCGCGGGCATCCACGAGGTAGTCGGCTGTACCGGGGGTAGTGCCACCGATCTCTCGCAGATAGTTCCCTGTTTGGTCAAACACCTGGACCCGATGGTTGCCTTCGTCCGAGACGAAGATCTCCGTACCGTCGGCCGAGATCGTGATGCCACGAGGGTCACCTCTGAACTGTCCCGGCCCGGTGCCGCCGCTCCCGAACCGGAAAAGCTCATTGCCATCGACGTCGAAGACGACGACTTCGCGGTCGCGGGCGTTCACCAACCAGAAGTCGTCTGTGACCGGGTGGACTTCTGCCATGCGTGGCTGGTTCAGCGCCGCTGCGGATGCGAAGTAGCCAATCACGGTGCCATCAGGATTCCAGCGCGTAATCCGCCCGTCGCCGTCGACTGAATAGACAACCTCACCAAGCGTGCCGTCGGCCAGGCGACCGGTTCCCACCGCGAGACTGTACACCTGGTGGAACTGGCCGATGCCGGTGCCGTTGGCGCCGAATTTCATGAGGTAGTTGAGGTCGGCGTCGTACTTCGCAATCCGGTTGTTTGGCGTGTCTGCCACATAGATGTTGCCGCCACTGTCGATCGCAATCGCTCGTGCCGCCGCAAACAGTCCCTCAGCCGTGCTTCGGGTGCCGCCGGTCTCTGCGTCGATCATCCCCGTCGCTCGGTCGATTCGGGCGATGCGGTACCGGGCCACGTCGAACACGTACAGGTGCGTCGAGTTTGTTGTGACATCGACGGGGGTCAGATCCGCTTGCCCGGGTGGAGCGAAGTCGCCCGCGTAGCTGAGCACCGGGCCAATCGTGAAGTCGGTGACCGCATCGCTCAGATCAACATTGCCAGCGGTATCCACCGCCCGAGCGCTGGCGACATACGAACCCGACCCACCAGTCCCCGCAAAGTCAAATACCACATCCCACGCTGTCGACACTTCACCAGGGAGAGCAACTGACGCTGCCGCGTACACCGGCGCCGCCGCATCAAACACCCCGGAAACAGAATCCCACCACAACAAACTGACCGCGTCCTGAACCGCCACCTCCACACCAGCAACACCAACGTCATCAGACGCCGAACCCGACAACGACACCAGCTCCGCTGACTTCACCGACCCAGCCACCGGCAACTCAAACACCGTCTCCGGGTCAACATCAACGAACACCGTGAAGTCGGTGACCGCATCGCTCAGATCAACATTGCCAGCGGTATCCACCGCCCGAGCGCTGGCGACATACGAACCCGACCCACCAGTCCCCGCAAAGTCAAATACCACATCCCACGCTGTCGACACTTCACCAGGGAGAGCAACTGACGCTGCCGCGTACACCGGCGCCGCCGCATCAAACACCCCGGAAACAGAATCCCACCACAACAAACTGACCGCGTCCTGAACCGCCACCTCCACACCAGCAACACCAACGTCATCAGACGCCGAACCCGACAACGACACCAGCTCCGCAGGCTCTACCGACCCAGCCACCGGTAACCCGAACACCGTCTCCGGATCAACATCAATAAACACCGTGAACCGGGTGTTGGCCACAGAAGGATCGATCTGACCAGCAGTATCAACCGCACGCGCCCCAACCCAATAACTCCCCGAACCACCAGCAGAATCCAAATCAACGCTGTACGACCACGCCGTCGACACCGCCCCCGGACTCACCACCCCCACAGGAAAACGAAGAAACGGCCCATAAGAACCCGTCACCGGATCCCACCACAACCCCGACACCCGATCCTTAATCGCAAGCTCAACCTCAGCAACACCAACATCATCAGACGCCGAACCCGAAATCGAAACAACCGGCCCCATCACCGAACTATCCCGCACCGGCAAATCCACCACCGTCTCCGGAAGCGCACCGGCGAACACGGTGAACCGGGTGTTGGCCACAGAAGGATCGATCTGACCAGCGGTATCAACCGCACGCGCCCCAACCCAATAACTCCCCGAACCACCAGCAGAATCCA
>CAZSTV010000333.1:0-5534 GCA_964609665.1 uncultured Acidimicrobiaceae bacterium | reverse complement strand
GCCCAGTGATGGCTGCAGCAGCTTCGATCGAGACCATCGGCGACAACGACGTGGCGATGGTCGCTCCTGTAAGACCAACAATCATCAGAACCGGGAGGCGGACGTTGTTTCCTACTCGATCACCCCGAGTTCCCGACCTCCCGGCATCGAACGAGAGCTTTATGGTAAGGACCAACAGCAGGACAATCGGAAGTCGGCTTATCAGTGAGAGTGCCGTTCCTGCATCAGTCTGGGCAGCGAACGCAATCAGGAGCGCCATTGAAGCAAGCGCGTACGGCCGGGCGACGAACACCGCCAGGCCACATGTTACGACAGCGATGAAAGCCCCCGACAACAGCACGATGGTCACGCCCATCTACTGGCTACCCAGCGCTGAATGAAAGAGCTCGACGTTCGAAGTGAACGCATCGGTATTGTCAAGGCACTCTTGCCCAAGTTCGAGCGCGCGCTGGCGCATCTCAAAGTGAGCGGCCGGCGACAGCGCCGCAATCCGCTCAACCGCCGTGGCTACTTTCTGGGGCTGATCGATTTCGGCCACCAGGCCAGCCCCGTGATCAGCCACGATCCGCCATGGCATCTGATCGCTCACCACGACCGGGGTGCCAGCCAGCAGAGATTCGAGCACTACGTGCCCGAAATTCTCCCCTAGCGATGGAAGTACAAAGAGGTCGAACCGTGAGACGAAAGAAATGACGTCCTCAGGCTCCATCTCGCCCACGTATTCAACAGATCCAGATAGACCCGTATCTTTGATCAACTGCTCGCACGCTGACCAGTAGCCTGAGTCTGCGATTGGACCAGCGATCGTGAGGGTACAGCTTGCCCGCGCCAGAGCTAGCGCGTGGATCAGACACTCCAGGTTCTTTTTCCTCGCAATCCGCGACAGAAACACGATGCTGAGAGCGTCTTCCCGCAGGCGCAAACAAACTCCGTCGCCGATCTGCGGCGCCTCCCGCATATTGCGGGCGACCGCTATGCGGGCTGAAGCGCCAATCTCGCGTCGGATGTCGTTCCGTTCATCGTCCGTCGACGCCTGCCAGAGGACCTTCCGCAAGAGACCGGAGCGCCGAAGCAACTTCCGATAGAACTGCTTCTTCCATGGCTTCAGCGACAGCGCTCCTGTGCTGAACTCCCCGCGCGGCGCAAGAACCACCGGGGTTTTCGGAGCGAACAGCTTCACGGCCAGCAGCGGCAGGAGAGTGAAGTGCACATCGAAGAAGCTGTTGAGGTACAGGACCCGGCCCCGCGCGGCGTTACACAGCCGGGCGGCTTGCCGGGCAATCCGCCACTGGCTGGTGCTGTACATCACATCTGCCGGACCCCACGAAGACCACGTGTCTGGGGTAACCCCTGGCATGACCTCATCACGGTTCCGATCATTGGCCATTGTCAGAACCCTGAAGCGAAACTCGTCCTGAAGACCCTCCACAAGGCCACCGAGACTGCGGGGCGGTCCGCCCGAGCGGTACGCCGGCGGGAAGTGGCGTGCGCAGATGAGGATCTCTTCCGCATTGTTCACGTCTGAGTCTCCTCACTGGCCAGGCCATTGCATGGCCTCATCCATCCCCTGCGTGCAAGTGCAGGGAGGAGAAGCCAAGCGAACGACATCGAATACAACCGACCGCGCCAGCAAGTCGAGGACATCATACGACATATATCTCGCGGCCTGGTGGCACAACCAAGGATCAAATATCGCACCTTCAGCAACGTTCATCGCCTTGAAGCGACACGTTTGTCCGATGGTTTGTTGTATTGTCGCAGTAGAGGTCAGACAGACAGTTTATGAAACCCACCCCAGACCTTGTTGCGGTAAGGTGCGCCAGATGGCGAAGACCACTGCCGAACTGGGCCGATCCGCAAAGGGCGTTCGGGATCTCAGCCTGAAGGACCAAGCCCCCGACTGCGACATCGCGATTAATGGCAAGCCGAGGCTCGTTGGCTGGTCCGATCTGAAACCTGGGGCGCTAGTCGTCGATGTTGGATGTGGGCAAGGGGCGTCGCGGGCGAGGTTCGAGACTGCCGGGGCGCGTTGGATCGGAATCGAACCATTCAACGGCGGCTCCCATACGGTGCAAGCTTCCGGCGAGGCCCTTCCTTTCGCGGACGAGTCGGTCGACCTGGTCTATTCGAACGCCGTGCTTGAACATGTGCCCGACGTGGCAAAGGCATTTCAGGAGACAGCACGCACACTCAAGCCAGGCGGCCTATTCGTCGGATACGTCGCATTCATGGAGTGCTTCCACGAGATCTCTTACTCACACCTGTCGTTCAAAGCCCTCGAGTCATACGCGAATCAAAACGGGATGGTGCTCGAGGAACTGTCCGGCGGCAGGGGATTCGGTATCGATTACCACCTAAGAGTGCTGCTACATCCCCTCCCGACGCGACCCGTTCAGCAGTTCATCCGTAGATCAATTCGCGGCACAATCCGGCTGAAGTCGTGGGTGGGCTACTTCGGGCTGCGCATCGGCCGACGGTCGTCCCACCGCTCAGCGCGGGAGCTTTCGGCTCTGTACTACCAAGTCGAGTGCCTACGACAGTCGCATGGATTTTCGTTTCGCATTCGGAAGTTGGACTAACGGCGCTGATATTCGCGGACCAGACCGGCTGAAGATCTCGTGGCGAACTATCCCAGAAATATGTCGCTACTTGAGGACTCGACCGGGCGACTGATCCTGTTGCTGGTTGAGGTCGATGACGCCTCCACCTTGTTGACCCCACAGGTTTTGGGTGTTGGACGGTCCAGCCGCTGGAGCGTTGGCCTTGGACCGGTAGTAGTACCCCTTGCCGTAGCTCTCGGCCTCGTCGACGCCGACGAGGACAACACCGATGACGTTGGCCCCAACTTGACTCATAACGGTCAGCACCTCGGCCAGCTCACCCTTGGTGGTTTGGCCGGCCATCGCCGTCAAGATCACCGCGTCCACGTGCTTGCCCAACGTATGAGCGTCCGACACGGCCAACAGCGGCGGCGCGTCCATCACCACAACATCGGCCTGAGACCGCAGCCACTCCAACGTGCCCAAGAAGCCGCTGGTACCGACAAAGGCGGCCGGGCTCGGGGGAGTGGTACCGGCAGGTGCCACTAATAGATCAGTCAGTCCCGGCTCTTGGATTGAGTACGCCACCGAGCCCATCTCGACCCCAGACAGCACCACGTCGGTGACGCCAGGCATCTGCGGAATCCCGAAGATCCTGTGCACCCTGGCGCGCCGAAAGTCAACGTCGAGCAGCACGGTGCGCTTGCCGACTGAACTGAGGGCTAGGGCCAAGTTGCAGGCTGTGGTGGACTTGCCTTCCGATGCGTTGGGCGACGTGATGAGAACAGTCCGAATGTCCCCCTCAAGGGAGACGAACTCAAGCGATGATCGCACCTTGTGGTACGCATCTGCGAACATCCCTTCGGGGTCCCGATGTGTGGAGAACGGCAGGTCGGCCATCTGCTTCTTGCCTGCAGCGGGAATTGACGCCAGGACCGGAAGCGAGGTCAATCCCTGTATATCAGAGGCAGATTTGATGGTCTTGTCCCTGGTTTCGGCCAACAACGCAAGCCCCAGGCCCGCCATCAGGCCGATGGTCAGGCCATAGACTACGGTCCGCCACACCGGCGTGTTGCTCGGCCCGCCAGGGGGTGCTGCGACCTGGACCACCCGGGCCTCACCGACGGTCGCAAGCTCGGCCTGCAACTCGAGTGCGGCAAGGCTTCGCACCGCGGCTTCCGCCTGTTCGGTTGTCAGCTCCAGCTCGTAGCGAAGGTCATCGGCCAGCCGGTCGTACTGTCGCTGCAGCCGAACCGCTACCTCTTCATCTGCGCTCCGCTGAATCTGTTCATCAAGGTCATCAAGCGGCGCTCGGAGCGCCTGTCGCTCCGCCCGCAGCTCCGATAACCGAACCTGCAGGGTGGCGGTTGCAGCGCTGATGTCGTTGACCGCTCCGTCTCGCTTGACCTGGATGTACTTGCTGGCCCAGGTATTGGCGAACAGAGCCGCATCTTCGGCCGTTTGACCGCGTGCGGTGAAGACCAGCACGTCCGCGCCAGAACCCGGCGTGATAACAATCGACGGCAGTTTGCCAAGCTCATCCGCGACCAAGGTCTCCACCGTGTCGCCCCGAGCCAAGGAAATTTCATTGGACAGTTCTCGAGTAAAGCCTTGCGAGCTGGGGTCGAGCGTTCGCTGCAGAGCGGTGTCGGCTAGCAACACCTGCGCCGTTGACTGGTACACCGACCCTTCACTGACCGAGTAGAACCCCGCTGCACCGGCAACCACCAACGCAGGCAACAACACCCACGGCCAGCGCTTGCGCACGATCGACCAGTACTCCAACAGTCCATACTCTTCGCCCGAGACAGTGTCCATTGATCGCGACTATAGCGTAGTGATGTTGTAACGCTGGTTGCCCATTTGAACGATAAGCTCTTTGGCTTCTAACACCTATTTGGCCCTATAACGACACGTTTGTAGATACACGTCGACCATTATGCTGCCAGCAACATCTGGTGAAGTTTCCTTCGTCGGGTGATTGCACCGTCAGGCAATACAACCTATTGTTCCTGAGCTAGTGCGCAGGTGAATGCAAATGTTGCTGGGCGCCGAATCCCAGCGACTACAGAGCTAGGCCACTAGGTAGCCCGGCTGGTTTTGAACGAGGTCAGTTCTCGTTGCCGTCGCGCGCCATCGGGGAGAGGTTCCCGCTGCATGTCATCTTCAACAAGTCCACCAGACACGGTCCGATTGCGGTCCCGTCTGACCATCGATCTCCTGGAGGAGCCGGCCAGCCTTGACCTGACCGACGCCACCCTCCAACTGCGCCGACCGAGCCGACCCGGCCCGTCGGTGCTGGCCAGAGAAGAGTTTCCCTGGCATGACTACTCGGCAGAGCGGATCTACCAGGACCCGTTGTCCCGAGCGGCGGTCCGCTGCTTCGACGTGACAACGGCGCTGGCGGGACTGATCCTGCTGGCGCCGATCATGGCGGCGGTTGCGCTGGCGGTGCGCATCGACTCGCCGGGGCCCGTCTTCTACGGCTCACCCCGCATCGGGCACCGCAAACCCCAATTCAATGCGTGGAAGTTCCGCTCGATGCATCGAGACGCCGACACGCTGCTGGCCAACCTCCTCGCCACCGACGAGCGTGCCCGTGAGGAGTACGAGGTCTTCCACAAACTCCGCAAGGACCCACGACTCACCAAGGTTGGCTCGTTCATCCGCCGCACCAGTTTGGATGAACTCCCGCAGCTGGTGAACATCTTGATGGGGGAGATGAGCGTTGTCGGCCCCCGACCAAAGCTCCTCAAGGACGCCGAAGTCTTCGGCTCGTCACTTGACGTCATCCTCCAGGTCAGGCCGGGACTCACCGGACTCTGGCAGGTCAGCGGCCGCAACCGGCTACCGGTCGAGGACCGCATCGAGCTTGACCTCGACTACGCCCGTGGCCGCACACTCCTTGGCGACATCAAAATCTGTTTCAAGACCTTCGTACAGCTGTGGCGGCCGGGAAAGCACGGCGCCTACTAGTGCGGGTACTGGTTACCG
>CAZSTV010000332.1:4717-5555 GCA_964609665.1 uncultured Acidimicrobiaceae bacterium | reverse complement strand
TCGATGGTCGACTCGTACTGGAACGGGACAAGCCGCGGCTTGATCTCACCGGGGTCGCTGCTGTCGAGGTGAGCGGCGCACACGGTGTTGAACAACTCGTTGGAGACGTAGCAGATGTCCAGGGTCGGGTGCATCGCCATGTGCCGCGGACCGGAACCCTGTTCGAAGTCGATCCAGGTCTCCCGCTCGATTGTTTTGGCCTCGGCGTCCCATCGATACTGGAACACCGCGTTCTCGCCGAGGTCGGGAATGAACACCCAATCGTGCCAGAAATGGGCGCAGTGGGCGTGAGGTCCGACCTGACGGTTGCCCCAGTGATCCTCCCGGTTCTCGACCTGGCGCCAGGCGTCGGTCGGCCGGTGATGCTGAACAAAACTCTGGTGGACCGGACCGAGCACACCGTCGGTGACCGGGGCGATGTCGATCGTGGCGTCCCAGTAGTTGATGACGATGGCGGCGTCTCCGGTCGGAGCGAGGGCGAGGTAGCAGGTCGACTTCCCGCTGGCCTCCCAGCTCTGCAGCTGTTCGAGGTTGCCGTCCTCCAGTACCCGGTAGCGGACGACGGTGCCCTTCTCCCGGATCGTTTCGAGGATCCCGTACATCGTGTTGTCCGGACCGGGGATCAGCACCGCAGGGTTCAGCGCATCGGTGATGCCGGTGAGCGACAGCTTGCCCTCGGGGCTGAGGTCCATCGAATAGATGCCCTGACCGGGAACCGGTGCGTAGGGCTGGTGGGCCAATGCGTCGAGATCGCTGTAGGTGCCAACGAGCAAGGAGTAGGTCTTGTCTAACAAGGGGGATTCCTCTCAGTTCTGGAGTTCTTGGAAGGATTCGAGGA
>CAZSTV010000332.1:1713-4707 GCA_964609665.1 uncultured Acidimicrobiaceae bacterium | reverse complement strand
ATCGGTCGCGATGACAACGTCGGCCATCGCCTCGAAGAACGGCTGACGGCGCTCGGTCAGCCGCGCCAGTTCCTCACGAGACATCGGCCGTCGGTGGTGGCCGTTCTGCTGGCGGTGCAGGGTCTCGTCCAGATCGGCGGTGACCCAGACCAGACGGGCTCGGTTGGCGACGGCCTGTCGAACCGGCTCTCGTTCAACCACCGACGCCGCAGCGGTGATCACGGTCCGCTCCGGCCGGGCCAGCGCGCCGTACAGCAGGCCGGCCTCGATGGCATGGAGCTGGTCGACGCCATGGCGCTCAGCCACGGTGGCGCCACTGGTGCCGAAGAGCCGACCGATGTCGTCGTCGGAGTCGCTGTAGGCCGCACCGAGCGCGTCGGCCAGGGCGAGGCCAAGCGTGGTTTTGCCGACGCCCATCATCCCCACGATCACAATATGCGGTCGGTCGGAGTTGGGCCGGACCGCCGGCTGGGTCTCAGACACTGGGTTCTCAGACACTGGGTTCTCGGACACTGGGTTCTCAGACACTGGGTTCTCGGACACTGGGTGCTCAGACACTGGGTTCTCAGAGATGGGCGTGTCAGACAACGGACGTCATGCCCCCGTCGACGAACAGCGTCTGGCCGTTGATGAAGCTTGCGGCGTCCGACAGCAGGAACACCGTGGCCCCGCCGAGCTCGGACACGTCACCCCACCGCCCGGACGGGGTCCGGCTCTCGACCCAGGCCGAGAACTCGGGATCGTCGACCAGGGCCTGGGTCAGCTCGGTGGCGAAGTAGCCGGGGGCCACACAGTTGACCTGGACGCCGAGCGGACCGAGGTCTGCACACATACCCCTGGTCAGCAGCACGATCCCGCCCTTGCTTGCGGTGTAGGGCACGATGGTCGGCCGACCCAGTTGGGACTGGACGGAGCCGATGTTGACGATCCGACCGGTGCCCCGGTCGGCCATTCGTTTCGCCACGGCCTGGGACACGATGAACGGTGAAACCAAGTTGGTCTCCATGACCTCGCGGTAGTCCTCGAGGTCGAACTCCAGGAACGGGGCCCGGCGCTGGATGCCAGCGTTGTTGACCAGACCGGCGATCGGGCCGACCTCGGCTTCGATGTTGGCCACCATCGCCTCGACCTCGGCACCGTCGGTCACGTCCGCCACCTGACCGGATGCCTGCAGGCCGGCGGCAGACAGTTCGGCAACTGCGGCGTCGACCTTGTCGGCCGAGCGGGCGTTGATGACCACGTGGGCCCCGGCCTCGGCGCAGGCGGTGGCCAGGGCTCGGCCGATGCCCTGGGTCGAGCCGGTGATCAACACGATGCGTCCGTCAAGCGAGAAGGCGTTAGATGTCATTGGTTTCCTGTCCTGTGAAGTCGAGTTGCACCTTCAGAGCATGTCCCGATGAGGCCTCGACAAAAGCCTCCCCCGCCGCAGCGGCGTGATAGCGGTTGGAGATCAACGGCCGGAGGTCGAGGCCGCCGGTCAGCAGATCGACCGAGGTGCGGAACTCGTCGTGGTTGAAGCGAAACGAACCGATGACGTCGACCTCACCGGTCACGGTCAGATCGATCGGCAGCGGAATAGGCCCACCGTGGGGCAGACCGACCAGCACGAGCTTCCCGCCTCGCCGGACCCTGGTGACGGCATCGGCGATCGCTGGCCCCGCACCGGAGGCGTCGAACACGATGTCGTACCCGGTGCCAAGATCCTGCTCGCCGACGAGGCGAACGTCATCGGCCCCGACTGCACGGGCAGTCTTCAGCCGCTCTGCTTCAATGTCGGCGGCGACCACCTCGGCCGCTCCGAACGCCGTGCAGGCGGCGATCAACATGCCACCGATAGGACCGGCGCCGACCACCAGGACCCTCGCTCCCCTGACCGTGCCCGCCCGGCCGACCGCATGCACGCAGACCGACAATGGCTCGGCGAAGACTGCCAGTTGATCGGCCAGGGCGTCATCGAGGGGGACGGCGTTCTGGGCTCTGGTCGCCAGGACCGAGGTGAACCCGCCATCGGTGTGGGGCTTGGTCGACGCGCTGCCGAGGAACGTCGGCTGCAGGCAGATGTTCCATCGACCCTCCCGACAGCGATCGCAGACGAGACAGGATGAGGACGGGTCGACGGCGATGCGCTGCCCGTGGTCTAACCCGGAGACTCCCTGGCCGAGATCCCTAACTGTCCCGACCACCTCGTGACCGAGGATCATCGGATGGGTGACCGTGAATCGGCCGACGGCTCCGTGTTTGTAGTAGCTGATGTCTGAGCCGCAGATGCCGCCGAGGCTCACGTCGACCTGCACGTCGCCGGTGGTGGGAGGGGTGATGCTTCGTTCCTCGTAGCGGACATCGCCGGCGCCGTGGATGACAACCGCATGGGCGTTGGCGTGGGTGTTCTTGGTCCCGCTGCTCATGTCGAGTAGCTCCCGGAGATGGCCCTGGCCCCGGTGTCGGCCCAGTCCCGGTGGAACCATTGCCCTCGAGGGGCGTCGACCCGCTCGAACGTGTGGGCTCCGAAATAGTCCCGCTGAGCCTGGATGAGTCCGGCTGAGCCGCGAGCGGCTCGGAAGCCGTCGTAGAACGCCAGTGCCGAGGACAAGGCCGGCGTTGCGATGCCTGCGGTGGCCGCGGCGATCACTGTCCGCCGCAGACCGGCCTGGGCCTCGGTGATCTGCTCGGCGAACATCGGATCCAGCAGCAGGTTCTCGAGCTGGCTGTCTGCAGCCGCTCCGGTTGATGCGGCTCGAGTTCCAGCGAAGGCCGCAGCGATATCGTCGAGGAACGCAGCTCGGATGATGCAGCCGCCCCGCCACAACCGGGCAACGGCGCCAAGATCGAGGTCCCAGCCATAGGTGCGGGACGCCTCGGCCAACAGCATGAACCCCTGGGCGTAGGAGATGAGCTTCGACGCATAAACCGCGTCTTCGATGTCGCTCACCGTCAGATCGGCGAGTGCCACATCGGCAGGCCCGGGCAACAGGTGGGAGGCTCGCTCCCGTACGT
>CAZSTV010000332.1:0-1703 GCA_964609665.1 uncultured Acidimicrobiaceae bacterium | reverse complement strand
ATGAGCTTGGCCCCGTACACAGCGGCCTCGACATCAACTCCGGACTCGGTGGCCCCGGTGGGGAGAGGAAGGCCGGGGCCACCGAGCACGTCCGCCGCAGCGGTCCGGGTCTCGACCATGGCCGAAACCATCCGGGCCCCAACCGCTTCACCGACCAGCATGACCGGTTGCCCGAGTTCCATGGCCGAGATGACGGTCCACTTGCCGGTTCCCTTCTGGCCGGCGGTATCGAGGATGACATCGACCATCGGGGTCCCGTCGTCGTCGGTGGCGGCCAGGATCTCGGCGGTGATTTCAACCAGATAGGACTGGAGCCGACCCCGGTTCCAGTCCTCAAAGGTGGCGGCCAGCTCCTTCGGCTCGCGGCCGGCGGCCCGGAGTACCGCAACCGCTTCGGCCAGGACCTGCATGTCCCCGTACTCGATGCCGTTGTGGACCATCTTCACGTAGTGGCCCGCACCACCAGCACCGAGCCAGGCGCAGCACGGCTCATCGTTGTTCGGGCCGGCCTTGGCCGAGATCGATTCGAAGATCGGCTGGATCTCGGGCCAGGCCGCCGCAACCCCGCCCGGCATGATGGAGGGGCCGTAACGGGCCCCTTCCTCGCCGCCGGAAACACCGGCGCCCACAAAGAGGACCCCGTCGGTGTCCAGCTCCGCCGTGCGTCGTTCCGAGTCGGAGAACAGCGAGTTCCCGCAATCAACCACGATGTCGCCAACATCCAGGTGCGGCCGCAGTTGGTCGATGACGGCATCGACCGGGGCGCCGGCCTTGACCATCAGCAGGATCTTTCGGGGCCGGGCCAACCCGGCGACGAACTGTTCGAGGTCGGTGAACGCCCTGACGTCCTGCGCTGGCTTGGCGGCCGACGCAAACTCGATCGCCGTGGCCGTGGTCCTGTTGTAGACCGCAATCGACCAGCCGTTGTCCGCGATGTTGAGGGCCAGGTTCTGCCCCATCACGGCGAGGCCGATCAATCCGACATCGGCTGCATCACGAGCGTCGAGCTCATTAGAGGACGTCATCGACGCTCAGGCCTCGATCAGTTCGTCGTCTTCGAGGTCGGACACTGCGCCGGTGATGTAGGCCACGCAGTCCTGGCCGGTGAAGTCACCGGTCAGGAACCCGGACCGTCGACCCTGCCGCAGGACAACAACGTCGTCGCACAGCCGCTCGACGTCTTTCATGTTGTGGCTGATCAGCAGGATGGCCGCACCCCGGTCCCGCAGCGTCTCGATCAGCGAGAGGACCTGAGCGGTCTCCCGAACACCGAGCGCCGCGGTCGGTTCGTCGAGGAGCAGGACCTTGCTGCTCCAGAACGACGCCCTGGCGATGGCCACCGCCTGGCGCTGACCGCCGGACATGGTCCGGACCTTGCGGGTCACACCGCCGGGGATGTTGATGCCGAGCTGGGCCACCGCGGTGGCGGCCTGGGTGCGCATCTCGTTGGTTCGGTTGACCTTGAGGGGCCCGAACCGGGTGAGCTCCTGGCCCATGTAGAAGTTCTCGGCGACGTCGAACTCCTCGACCAGTTCGAGGGTTTGGAAGACCGTCTCGATCTCGGCCTTGCGGGCCTCGCCAGGGTTGGAGAACAGCGTCGGCTCACCATCCAGCAGGATCTGCCCCGAAGACGGCTTGTGAATCCCGGAGATGATCTTGACCATCGTGGATTTGCCTGCGCCGTTTTCGCCGACCAGCCCCAT
>CAZSTV010000331.1:0-5604 GCA_964609665.1 uncultured Acidimicrobiaceae bacterium | reverse complement strand
ATCGAGTAGAAGGTGTAGAACGGCACCATCGGCACGCCCCGGTGGGCGTAACTTGAACCGGCGGCGATCCAACTTGCGGTGGAACCTGCCTCGGTGATGCCTTCTTCGAGGATTTGGCCGTCGGTGTCTTCGCTGTAGGAGAGCAGTAGCTCGTGGTCGACCGGCTCATAGAGCTGACCGAACGGGGCGTAGATTTCAAACTCTCGGAACATGGAGTCCATGCCGAAGGTGCGGGCCTCGTCTGGCACGATTGGCACGACGCGCTCGCCGAACTCGGGCTCCCGCATGAGGTCACGCAGCATGTTGGTGAACACCATGGTGGTCGAGACCTCTCGACCGTCGGAACCGTCGTCGGTGGACTTGAACGGTGCGTCGGAAGGCAGCGTGAGCGGCCGGCGGGTGGTGGTGATGCGCTGGGGGAGCGGACCGTCGAGGGCCTTGCGGCGGCCCATCATGTACTCGTATTCCTCTGACTCCGGCTTTGGCCGGAAGTACGGGGGGAGACCATCGTCGAGTTCGCCCTCGGGGATCTCGTCCTGGATGTTGAGCCGGTCCCGCAGCTCAAGCATCTGCTTCTGCGTCATCTTCTTGATCTGGTGGGTGGCGTTGCGACCCTCAAAGCCCTGACCGAGGGTCCAGCCCTTCACGGTCTTGGCCAAAATCACCGTTGGCTGGCCGGTGTGCTCGGTCGCTGCCTTATATGCGGCGTAGACCTTTTGATAATCGTGACCACCACGCGGCAGCGCTCGAAGTTCATCGTCGCTGAGGTGTTCCACCAGTTTGCGCAGACGGGGGTCAGGACCAAAGAAGTTCTCGCGGATGTAGGCGCCGGATTCCACTGCGTAACGCTGGAACTCACCGTCGACGGTGGTGTTCATCTTGTTGAGCAGGACTCCGTCAACGTCGCGCTGCAGCAGTTCGTCCCAACGGGAACCCCAGACCACCTTGATCACGTTCCAGCCGGCACCGCGGAAAGCGGATTCCAACTCCTGGATGATCTTGCCGTTGCCGCGGACCGGGCCATCGAGGCGCTGCAGGTTGCAGTTGACGACCCAGGTCAGGTTGTCCAGGCCGTTGCGGCCGGCGAGCGAGATGGCGCCAAGTGTTTCCGGCTCGTCGCACTCGCCGTCACCGATGTAGGTCCAGACCCGAGAATCAGCGGTGTTGTCGATCTTGCGGTGCTGCAGGTACTTGAGGAACCGTGCGTGATAGATGGAGTTGATAGGGCCGAGCCCCATCGACACCGTCGGGTACTCCCAAAAGTCCGGCATGAGCCGTGGGTGGGGGTAACTGGAAAGGCCGTCGCCATTTACCTCGAACCGGAAGTTGTCCAGGTTGGCCTCGTCGAGGCGTCCTTCCATGTACGCCCGGGCGTAGATGCCCGGAGCGGCGTGGCCCTGGAAGTAGACGGCGTCGCCAGGTGTGCCGTCCTCCTTGCCGCGGAAGAAGTGGTTGAAGCCAACCTCATACAGCGAGGCCGACGAAGCGAAGGTGGAAAGGTGACCGCCGATGCCGTCGGACTTCTTGTTGGCTCGGATGACCATGGCGGCAGCGTTCCACCGGACGTAGGCCCGGATGCGACGCTCCAGGTTCTCGTCGCCGGGGAAGAACGGCTGCTGCTCGGTCGGGATGGTATTGACGTAGTCCGTCTGCACCGTGACCGAGGTGCCGAGCTGCAATTCTCTTGCGTACTGGTTGAGCCGTCCGAGAAGGTAACGGGCCCTGGTCTTGCCTTTGGCGCTGTTTACCGCGTCGAGTGATTCGAGCCACTCGGCGGTCTCTTCTGGGTCGATGTCTGGCAGCTGGCTAAGGAACCCATCGCTCATGTCCCCATTGTGCCCGTCGAGAATCGGCTTTACTCGGAATGGGTCCAGCTGTTCAAGTTTTCACATCACTTCGCGTCACTTCACCTCATCCTCCATCTGATCCTTCATCCGGTCGTCGCACCGCTAAGCGGTTTTCACCCGGCCGATCGGAGGGCAAACGGCCGTTCCTTGGCAAGCTGGGAGACGTGTCGAACCTCCCGCCCGACGATGATCAAAACAGTGTCACCGGCCAGACCCAAGACGGGACCGGCGACGGGGCCACGGTGGTGTACACCGATGGTGCTTGTTCAGGAAATCCCGGACCGGGTGGGTGGGCGTGGGCAACCACCGATGGCCGCACCGACAGCGGCGGCGATGAGACAACAACCAACCAGCGGATGGAACTGCAGGCCGTGCTCGAAGCACTGCAGACCTTCGACGGCCCGGTCATCATCTACTCAGATTCCACCTACGTGGTCAATTGCTTCAACGACCGTTGGTTCGAGGGTTGGTTGAAGCGGGACTGGAAGAACACCCAGCGTAAGCCGGTGGCAAACCGAGATATCTGGGAGCCGCTGATCGAGATCTACCTTGAGCGAGAACACGAGCTTGAGTTCATTTGGGTCAAAGGTCACTCCGGCGACGAGATGAACGATCTTGTCGATGCGCTTGCCGTTGCTGAGTCGACCAAATTGAAAGAAGAACTCGGGGGAGTGGCGAGCACGGCTCCCGATGGTCCGCAGCCTCCGTGGCCGGTAGACCAGGCCATCGCCATCACCGGCGTCGCCGACCCCGATGACGATCAGCTCGAAGGACTCACCGAGGCCGTCGCCGGCCTCAGCCCCGGCTACGACATATTGATCACCGGTCTCCGCCGAGGCGTCGAATTGACCGCTGGCGAACTCGCACAGGCTGCCGGGGTGTCGGTCGGTGTCGTGCTGCCGTTCGCCGACCCGGCCGCTCGCTGGCCCGCACCCGTACTGGAACGATTCCAGCGTTGCGTCGCCGCAGCAGACTGGGTGGTCACCCTCGAGGGGGATCCTGCTAGCCCTGGCAAGGCGGTTGAGCACCGCAATCGTTGGCTGTGGCAGTCTGCCGTTGGAGCCATCGTCGTCGGAGACGACAAGTTGGTCGACCAGCTCGATGACTTCGGGCTTGGCGTTGTGCCGATTCCCTAGGCCGCAGCAAGCGTACGCAGCGAGGCGTACGCCTGGTTGACCTCATTGAGGTAGCGGTACGCAAGCTCCACATTGCTATGAGATGCGTCTGGCCCCGGGGTCAGGTCAGCGACGAGGCGACGATGCGCCTCGGTGGCCTGCTCCCAGGTTGCGCTCGCTGGGAGCCCAAGTGCCTGTAGATGCGCAGCTGCGTCTTCGATCGGCGAATCATGACCCGTATCACCGGTGACAATCCGTGCTTCTGCACGGGTTGTCGTGGTGTCTATCTCGTCAATATTGTCGCCGCTTGTCGTTTGCCTGAACGAAATCACCAGGGGTCCATACCCTTTCGCGCCCGGTCGCGGAGGTAAGTATGCCCGGCTGCAGCACCAAGCAGATAGGGTCGTTTTGACCAATTTTGTGACGATACGGTGGCAGAAAGTGAGATTTTCCCCGCGACACGGGGAATGAGCACCCGGATCTTTCGGTTTCCAAGGTCATGGCTAAAGCAGTTTTGGATGGGACCGTAATCGCTGAGTCTGACGAGACCGTCGTGGTGGAAGGCAACCACTACTTCCCGCCGGGCTCAGTGCAGTGGGACCACTTTTCCGACACCGAACACACCACCGTGTGCGGCTGGAAGGGAACCGCGAGCTACTACTCGATCACCGTTGGCGACCAGACCCTCGACAACGTGGCGTGGACCTACCGCGAGCCTATGGACGCGGCATCAGAGATCAAGGGCTTCGTGGCGTTCTACCCTCAGGTCGGCGTCGAAGCCTGACCCTCGGCCCTATTCGACAACAGCGGCCAGGCGCTCAAGGGTCTTTGCGATGTTGACCTTGTGCTTCTCGGGGTACCCCACCCACTCATAGAACGGTGGGAACCGGGCGGTGCCCCACTCGAACGACTCGGTCACGATGGTTGAACCCTCGCCGGTCGGTTCCAGCTCATAGCGCCAGATGTGGTGTCCGAAGTGGCGCCACGCAATCAGCTTGCCCTCCTCGAACTCGACGACCTCGTTTGTGATTCGATATGGCACGCCGAGCTTCATGTTCATGCCGAACTTGGAGCCGAGGGACAACCGGTTCGGGTTATCGGCGTGGCCCGCCCTCACGGTGTCGGATCCGTCAAACATCTGGTGGCTGTGGGGATCGGCCAACAGCTCAAAGATCTTCGCCGCGTCTGCTGCAATCTCCCGTTGGACTGAGACGACCTTTTCCTCGCTCATGCGTTCGCTCCCGTGTTGATGGTTCCGACGAATGGTCTTGCGTGCACCGTCATCGCCCCAGGACACCTCGAAGGGCGGCTTCGACGTCGCGGTGGGCGAAGGTGTAGGGCGACTGTTCCAACACGGCGGGGATGACCCGTGCGCTGTCGAACAGCAGGGCGTCGGCCCGGTCGCCGCCCAGGACCAGCTTTGGGCCGAAGGAGGGGACGGGGAGGAACGAAGGCCGCGACAGCACCGTGCCGAGAGCCGCTGCGAAGTCAGCGTTTGTCACCGGCTGTGGTCCCGTCAGGTTCACCGGTCCCGAGATGTCAGCGTCAAGGAGATAGAGGATCGATGCGACCTCATCGTCAATCGAGACCCAGGCCATGTACTGGTCGCCAGAGCCGAACTTGCCGCCAAGGCCCACCTTGAACAGCGGTAGCAGCTTTGGCAGTGCGCCACCGGCCTTACTGAGGACAATGCCGGTCCGCAGAAAAGCTGTGCGGATGCCGGCGTCGATGGCTGGCGTTGCGGCGTCTTCCCAGGCCACGGTCAGCTCTGCGAGGAAGCCGGAACCTGCAGGCGATGCCTCTGTGAGCTCCGTGGCGCCCTGTGATCCGTAGTAGCCAATGGCGGAGCCGGAGAGGAACACGCTCGGTTGCTGGTTCATGCCTGCCATCGTCGTTGCCAACAGCGCAGTGCCATCAACACGGCTGTCGTAGCAGAGCTTCTTGTACTCCGGCGTCCACCGCTTGTCGCCGATGCCCGCGCCGGCCAGGTTGACGATGGCGTCAACGCCGTCAAGCGAGGCGGCGTCGATGGTGCCGTCTGCCGGGTCCCATCGAATCTCATCAGTGCCAGGGGTTGGGTCCCGTCGCACGAGGCGAATCGGCCGATGGCCGGCCTGTGAGAGCGCTGCGACTAATGCCGTTCCGATCAATCCACTGGATCCGGTAACTGCGACGTCCATCAGGTGGTGTGTTCCTTTCGGGGGCGAACAGAGCAACCATACTTCCCCGCGGTCTACCCACGAGGGGTCCGGCGCCAACTCGTTAAGATGACGCGGTGAGTACCCGGCTGCTGCTGATCTTGTCGCTCCTCTGCGGCATTGCAATCCTTGCCGCCTTTGCCCTGCAGCTGGCGATATCGCTTTGAGTTGGCGCCGCGGCTGACGCTCAGGACGACCCCGACACCGTCTCGCTCGCCAAACATCCCCGGATGTGAGACCTTGTTTGCGAGTCTGGCGAAGGCGCTCAAGATGGGCACGTGTCGAGCTGCGACATCGACGTTGGCAGCGGTTGGCTTCGGCGTGATGCGGCGAACGGTGAACCCGAGGGTCGAGGCGATCGAAGTGAACAGCTCCGTCAGGTGCCTTGTTTGCCTTCTTTGTAGGTGTACAACTCCGAAGGTGACCACACAGATGGAGGCTGCC
>CAZSTV010000330.1:0-5607 GCA_964609665.1 uncultured Acidimicrobiaceae bacterium | reverse complement strand
CGATGGTTGTGGTCACGTCGGTACTGCTGGTCGGGGCGGTCGTCGGCGTGCTGATGGTCGGAGTGCTGATGGTCGGAGTGGTGGTCGTACTTTGAGCGACGGTGGTCGGAGGCGGCGGCACCTCTTCGTCGGTCACGACGAACGACGTCCGGCCACGGCCGATCGGGTCGCCCTTGCCCTCGGCGGTCCGCACCCACGCCCGTGCAAAGTAGGAACCGGGCGAGACTCGATTTTCGGGAATTTCCACCGTCCAGGCCGCCTGAGTCCCGCCATCGGTTTTACTCAGGTCAGCCTGGACGGTGGAGAACCTTGCATCCCAGCCTTCGAGCTCGGCGTTCCAGTACCGATTGCTCGAGCGGTCACGGATGACGACACGTACCGAGGCAACGCCTTCGGTTGAGCTGGCAACACCGGACACGATGATGGGCCCGGAAACGGAAGCGCCGTTTGCCGGCGAGGTGATGTCGGTGTCGTAGAGGGCCGGGTCAAAGCGGCCGGTGTAGGTGAACTCATTCAAGTCCCCACCGAAACCGTCGCCGTTGCCCTCAACGCTGTAGGCAAAGGCCCGGGCCCGATAGCGGCCAGGCGTGAGGTCCTTCGGCCGCAACGAGTAGCTCCAGCGGGTCTTGCTCTCCCCCGGCTCGTGCACACCGATGTCAATCCGGATGAACTCCTGCTGCCACGAACTTCCGTTCCAGTAGCTGTCGTCATCGAGGTTGCGAACCACCAGTCGAACTCCGGCAACGCCAACCCGGTGACTCGCCGAGCCACCGATCTTCAGCGTCCCGTTGACGTGGCTCCCTTCGGCCGGAACGTCTACTGCGGTTTTGGGCGAAGTAAGCGCCCAGGCCACGGCAGGCATCGCAATCAGCGCGACAACTACCGCCAAGAAAATTGTCGCCCTCGTCTTCGGCACTCGCAGTTTCATTCGGTTCCCCGCCCGTTGTCTCTGACCGCTCTAGGTCGTAGGTCGACCGCCAAAAGTTCCCGAAGATTTTGAACGACCCGGCAGATCGAGGCCGGAAGGTGCTCTCTCGAAGCGGTCCTGTCGCCATCGGCCTGGTAACTTCGAGCCCGAACCGGTTGCGAAAACCACGTCAGGAGGACCCGTGGACTTCAGCCCGAACGAGGATCACGAGGCGATTCGTGAGGGAGTTCGCCGAGTGTGTTCGAAGTACCCGGACACCTACTGGCGAGACCGCGACGAGAAGCATGAATTCCCCTGGGACTTCTACGCCGACATGGCCGCCGGCGGTTGGATCGGCATTGCCATTCCCGAGGAATACGGCGGTGGCGGCCAGGGCATCACCGAAGCGTCCATCGTCTTGGAAGAGGTTGCGGCGAGCGGGGCGGCGATGAACGGCTGCTCGGCCATTCACCTCTCCATCTTCGGCATGGAGCCGATCCGCAAATACGGCACTCCAGAGCTTGCAGACGAAATGTTGCGGGGCGTCGCCGACGGTTCAATCCACGCCGCGTTCGGTGTGACCGAGCCCGATGCCGGCACCGACACCACCTCCATCAAGACCCGGGCGGTCCGCGACGGCGACGAGTACGTGGTGACCGGCGCCAAGGTGTGGACCACAAAGGCGCCGTACTGCGACGTTTGTCTGCTCCTGGTCAGAACAACGCCCAAGGAAGAGTGCGACGGCCCAACCCAGGGTATGACCCTGCTGCTGGTCGACCTGCAGGACCCGGCGGTGGACATCACCCCCATTCCCAAGGTCGGCCGCAATGCCGTGGTCTCCTGCGAGGTGCGCTACGACGGGCTACGAGTTCCGGTATCTCGGCGGGTCGGCGAGGAAGGCGAGGGCTTCCGCTACATCCTCGACGGACTGAACCCCGAGCGAATTCTGATCGCCTCCGAGGCGCTGGGCATCGGCCGGGCCGCGCTGAACAAGGCGGCGACGTATGCCAAAGAGCGGGTCATTTTCGGCCGGCCCATCGGCCAGAACCAGGGCATTTCCTTTCCCCTTGCCGACAGCCACGCAAAACTCAGAGCCGCCGAGCAGATGGTCCGCCTCGCATCATGGCGCTACGACAAAGGCCTGAGTTGCGGCGAAGAGGCCAACCTCGCCAAATATCTGGCGGCCGATGCCGGCTTTGAATGCGCAGACCGGGCCATGCAAACCCACGGCGGGTTCGGGTATGCCAAGGAATACGACGTTGAGCGATACTGGCGAGAAGCCCGGCTCATGAAAATCGCCCCGGTGAGCCAGGAAATGGTTCTGAACTTCGTCAGCAGTAAGATTCTCGGGCTCCCGAAGAGCTACTAACGCCTTCCATCATTGGAGTGCCCGGTTACTGAATTCGCTCATCTCGATGATCACCGGTTGGCGGCGCAACTCGCCGTCGATGCCGGGACCCACCTCCGGCAGCTGCGCGAGACCGAGACCCGCTCACTGGATTGGACGCCGTGGGAACTTGGCGACCATGGAGACATGGCGGCCCACCACTACCTGTTGGACCGTCTCGCCGAGAACCGCCCCGAAGACTCGGTGCTGTCCGAAGAGGGCCGCGATGACCGGGCCCGGCTGGACGCGGAGCGGGTCTGGATCATCGATCCGCTCGACGGCTCCCACGACTATTCGTCGGGGCACAGCCCGGACTACGCGGTGCACGTCGCCTTGGTCAGCGACGGCCAACCGATCGCAGCAGCCGTGTCGGTCCCGGAGAGCAACGAAGTCTTTGCCACCGATGACACCTTCCCCGATGACCCGCACCGGGTGAACCCGGTTATCATCGCCAGCCGCGCCCAAGCTCGCTGGGGCGTTGCCATCGCCGAGATGCTCGGCGGCTCCGCTCTTATCGCCGGCTCGGCCGGGGTGAAAGCCATGGCCGTCGTACGCGGCGACGCTGACGCCTACATCCACCCCAGCGGACTCTACGAATGGGACGCCTGTGCGCCCGCCGCGGTGGCCGCTGCGGCCGGGCTCGAAGTCTGCGACATCGACGGTCACCCGCTGGAATACAACAAGGACTACCCGGTCATCAGGGGCTTCATCATCGCCCGGCCACGCTTCCTCGAGCCTGTACTTCGCGCACTGCACTGAGGGCGACTAGGGTTCGGCCATGCAGGTGAGCGAACTCTGGCGGTATCCGGTCAAGTCGATGCAGGGCGAGCGCCTTGAGAGCGCAACGATCGACGAACTCGGCATTCAAGGTGACCGCGGCTGGGCCCTTTTCGACACCGAGACCAATCTGGCGCTCACCGCGCGGCGCCAACCAGAGCTGCTGTTCGGCGCTGCCGCGCTCGTCGATGGCCGGCCCGCGATCACCCTGCCCGATGGCACCGTTGGCGCCGACGATGCAGCGTTGTCGGCGTGGCTCGGGCGTGAGGTGCAGCTGCGGCCGGCCAATAGCGGGGTCAGCGGCACGTTCGAAACCCAGGCCGACGAGAACGAAACCGGCGACTGGTTCCAGTGGTCCGGCCCCGAAGGCTCGTTCCATGACTCCGGCAAGGCCCGGGTCTCCCTGGTCACCGCCGACCACTTCCGAGACTGGGACCAACGTCGTTTCAGGATCAACGTCATCCTGGCCGGATCCGGAGATGTGGAGCTGGTCGGCAGCCAGGTCCAGGTCGGATCGGTGGCGCTGGATGTGCTGACCAGAGTCGATCGATGCGTGATGACCACCAGACCGCAGCCGTCCCACGGCGGTCAACCAGCGTTGGAGCGCGACCTGGACGTGCTGCGGACCATCAGCCGAGAGGATGAAAACGCCCTCGGCATCGGCTGCGTGGTCATCACCGGTGGCACCATCTCGGTCGGCGATGCAGTGGAGCGATCTGGGGCCTAGGAGATCTCGATGATGGTCCGGCCGAGGACCTTGCCGTCATCCAGCATCTTTGTGGCTTCGTTGATCTCGTCGAGGCCAACCCGGGACGTCACCAACGCATCGAGGTCCAGGTTTCCGTCGCGGTACCACTGCAGGTACTGCGGAATGTCATCGTCTGGCAGCGACGTCCCGCCGATGGTGCCGACCACCCGCTGCTCGTTTATCAGCATGCTTACCGCTGGCAGCTCAAAGTTCTGCTGGGGAACGCCGACCACCACCGTGGTCCCACCCCCGTGCACTGCGTTGCGTCCGTTGCGGGTGGCCCGAAAGGCCTCGTCGAAGGTGTGCTGGTTGGCCACAACGTCGAAGGCGTAGTCGACCCCGGCGATCGGCCCGCCACGGAACCCGAACGTGTTGGGCGGACCCGGGGTGAGTGCCTTCACCTCGGCCACCGCGTCCTGGTTGGCACCGTTGATGACATGAGTGGCGCCGAACGCCGTGGCAAGAGCCAGCTTGGCGTCATCGAGGTCCACCGCGATGATCGGGTCAGCGCCCGCCATCCTCGCCGCAGCAACTGCGTTGAGGCCGACACCGCCGACACCCCAAATGGCGACGCTCTCCCCCGGTTGTACCGCTGCGGCCCGAATGACCGCGCCGGCACCGGTGAGCACAGCACAACCAACAATTGAGGTGACGTCGGTCGGTGTGTCTGCGGGAATGGGAATCACGTACTGGTCATCGGCGATGGTGTGGGTTGCCCACGTGAAAATGTTGGACGATTTCGCTTTCGACCCATCACCGAGCTCCAGATCTGCCATCCATGGCATCCGGTCGGTGTCACGCATGTTCCGAGGTTGAAAGGTCAACAGGACCTTGTCGCCGACGGACACGTTTTGCACCGCATCGCCGATCGCAACCACCTCGCCGGTCGCCTCGTGCCCGAGCACCACGTCGCTTCGTCGAGGTCCATGAATGGTGTGCAGCTGCGAATGACATATGCCGCTTGCGAACTCCTTGATCACCACCTGATGGCCGGTCGGTGGGGGCAGTTCAACCTCCTCGATCCGCATTGGACCGGGCTCTTTCGGTAACACGACGACTCTGCTTGAGATCGACATCAGGCCTCTCGATTCGTGGTCCGGTTGAGGCGAGGCTAGTCAACCGGTCGCATGTGACGAAAATGCGGTAAATCTCAAGGCAAAACGCGCCGATTCACTACTGTGCGATCAGACGGAGCAGACGGACAGGGCCAAACGGCCCATGAACAGGGGCGAGCCCTGTCCAACACCGTCGTCGCCATCGGTCTGGCCTTAACCGCCCTGATTGCGGTGCTCCAGCAGTCAAACGCCACCACCGAGCGGCGCCTTATGTTCGACGCAGCGTCGGCCAGACTGCAGCAGGGCGTCGTGGACCAGGTCGATCTCGAAATCTCCGAATTCGAGTCCGGCAACAACTTCATTGCCGCCACCCACCCCGGCCCCATCGAGGAATACAAGGCCTTCTTCGTCAACGAGGTGGAATTGCTCTCCGAGGACGACCCCGGTGTCATCTTCCTGGAATTGGCCAACTCCAACGAGATCGACCAGCTCATCGAACGAGAGCACAACCTGGGCAACCCCGACTTTGCAGTCACCCTGTTCCCGGGCACCACGTCCGAGCGCTCGGTCCTGACCCGGCTGGCTCGAGAGGTCAGAATATTCGGCGTACCGCTGCTTGGCCTTGACGTCACCACCCTCCGCAACCAGTTGCTGCCTCCAGTACTTGACGGCTCCGAGTTTGAGATGTTCATCGTCAGCGCGGATGACCTTGCCAGCTTCATCAGCCCGACAC
>CAZSTV010000329.1:3372-5613 GCA_964609665.1 uncultured Acidimicrobiaceae bacterium | reverse complement strand
GCTTCCGCTCGGTGCGCTCGTCGAGATTGAAGCCTCGGCCTACATCGGCTGAGGCTGGCGTAGACTCGTCGCATGGGTCCCGCAATCATCGTTGTCGTCCTGCTGCTCGCCATCCCGGTTGGTTTCTTGATGAGCACGTCGATCGCCGCTGGCGTCCTCGGCTATCTGTTGAAAGACAACAGTGAGAAGAACAACGCTGACAGCGAACTGATCGACACCAATTACTGACGGGTAAATCCGGCCTGAACCCTGTGTCTAGGCACTACTGTTTACGCCAGTGATTGATCTCAAGAGACTGCGCGATGATGATGCATACCGCCAGGGTGTCTTGGCCAAAGGCATTGATGATGCCACCGTGGCCCGGGTGCTCCAGCTTGGTGATACCCGACGGGAAGCTCTGGCCTCGGCCGAAGCATTGCGGGCGGAGTCCAATGCCGCGTCGAAGGAGATCGGCCGGGCCGCCCCCGAGGAGCGCCAGGCAAAGATCGATGCCGCCGGTGAGCTGAAGGCCAAGCTGACCGAGGCCGAAGGGTCGTTGACGGCATCGTCAGAAGAGCTCGACAAGTTGGCGTTGACCATTCCGAACCCGGCGCATGAATCGGTGCCGGTCGGTGGTGAGGACAATTTCCGGGTCGAGAACGAAGTTGGTGAGCAGGGCCCGGCCCCGGCGTTTGATCACGGCGAGCTTGGTGAGCGCCTCGGCATCGTCGATACCGAGCGGGCCGTCAGGATGTCCGGCAGCCGGTTTGCCTATGTCATGGGCGACGCGGTGCGTTTGCAGTTTGCACTCGTCCAGTGGACGTTGGCGAAGATTGCCGAGCATGGGTTCATCCCGGTCATCACCCCGGTGCTCGTTCGTGAAGAGATGATGGAGTTGGCCGGGTTCTTCCCGACCGACCGCAACCAGGTCTACGCGCTCGAGGCAGATGAGCTGTACCTCATCGGCACCTCTGAGGTGGCGCTGGCCGGTCTGCACCGCGAGGAGCGGTTGGACGAGGGCGAGCTGCCGGTTCGCTACGCCGGGTACTCCAGCTGCTTCCGCCGCGAGGCCGGCACGTATGGTAAGGACACGAGCGGATTGTTTCGTGTTCACCAGTTCGACAAGGTGGAGATGTTTGTTTACACCCACCCGGATCGTTCGTGGGAAGAGCTTGAGTTGCTGCGCCAGGTCCAGGAGGAAATTGTCGGTGGTCTCGGGTTGCCGTATCGGGTCATCACGGTGGCCTCTGGTGACCTTGGCGCCGCCGCGGCCAAGAAGTATGACCTTGAGGTCTGGCTGCCGTCGGAGCAGCGCTACCGAGAGGTGACCTCATGCTCCAACTACACCGACTATTCGGCTCGTCGTATGAGCACACGGGTCAAGACCGATGACGGCAACATCTTGGCCCACACATTGAACGGCACCGCGTGCGCGATCGGTCGAACCCTGCTGTACATTTTTGAGAACCATCAGCGTCCCGATGGTTCGGTGGCTGTTCCGGAAGTCCTGCATCCTTTCTGTCCTGGTTTGGAAGTGATCGGCCCGGCGTAACTGCTTGACTTTTGGGCGTTGCGTACGACAGGACAACATATGAGTGGAGCCGGGCAACGGAGCCTGCACCAAGCAGCAGTAGATCAGTTTCAGCGCGCCGCTGACCTGATCGATCTGAACGACAGCTATCGGGAGATTCTTTCTCACCCGAAGAACGAGATCATCGTGAATTTCCCGGTCTCGCTCGACGACGGGGCGAAGCGAATCTTCACGGGCTATCGGATTCAGCACAACAACCTGCTTGGGCCGTACAAGGGTGGCTTGCGCTTCCACCCGGACGTCGATCTCGACGAGGTCAAGGCCCTTGCGGCGTGGATGACCTTCAAGACTGCCCTCGTCGGCATTCCCTTCGGTGGGGCCAAGGGTGGGGTCACCATCGACCCGGCCGAGCATTCCGATGAGGAGATGCGGCGGATCGTGCGACGGTTCACCCATGCGCTTGGTTCGAACATCGGGCCCGATCACGACATCCCGGCGCCGGATGTTGGCACGTCGAGTCGAACGATGGACTGGGTGATGGACACCTACGCCAACATCTCGCCCCCGGGGTTCCGCCAGAGCGTCAAGGGCGTGGTGACCGGCAAGTCGATCGAGGTTGGCGGTTCGGTTGGCCGAGAGGCAGCGACCGGCCGTGGTGTGCTGTACAGCCTGCGTCACTGGTGCGGTGAGTTGGACGTCCGCCTGGATGAGCTGAAGATCGCCGTGCAGGG
>CAZSTV010000329.1:0-3362 GCA_964609665.1 uncultured Acidimicrobiaceae bacterium | reverse complement strand
CGTGCAGGGCTTCGGTAATGTCGGCAGCTACTTTGCGGAGTTGGCCGCCGATGCCGGCTGTGCCATTGTCGGGGTTGCAGACCACACGGGCACTATCGCCAATCCCGACGGCATCGATGTTGCGAAGCTGCGGCTCTGGGCTGAGCAGCAGGGCGGGGTGCAGGGATTTCCCGGCGCTAACGAGGTTGGGACCGAGGACCTCTTCTCGATGGACGTCGATGTCATGGTTCCGGCCGCGCTGGAGAACCAGATCACCGAGGAGCGGGCGCGGGTGTTGAAGTGCCGTGTGCTCTTCGAAGCTGCGAACGGCCCGACAACCCAGGAAGCCGAGGCCGTGCTCGCCGACCGTGGGATCGAGGTGGTGCCGGACATTCTGGCGAACGCGGGTGGTGTCATCGTGTCCTACTTCGAGTGGCTGCAGAACAAGTCGGCCCGGGCATGGTCCTTCGACGACGTCGACGCTCGGATGCGAGAGATCGTCTGGCAAGCCCACGATCGTGTGGTCGAGCAGCGCCACCGCCTCGACTGTTCACGCCGAGAGGCCGCCTACGTGGTTGCGCTCAACCGCCTTGCCGACGTCTACGACCGCCGAGGAATCTTCCCGTAGTCCGTCCGAGGTCAGTCCCGGTCGGTCGCCTCGTAGCGACAACGCGTGGCCCCCCGCACCGCCTCATAGCGACAATCTGTGGTGCCCCGCACCGCCTCATAGCGACAGCGGGTCAGGCTGGCCGCCTTGTAGCGACAATCGGTTAGGTGCCCCGCGCCGCCTCATAGCGACAACGGTCAGTGTCGGGGTCGGTGCCGGGGTTGGGGCCGGTGCCCGCCTCGTAGCGACAACGTGGGGCTGGTGCTGTTGGCTCTGGCTGCCGCTGTCCGCCCCGTGTGGCCAGCGATGGTGCGGACGTCGTCGGGCGGGGGACCGGGCGGCCAGGACCGTTGTCGCTGTAAGGCGAATTGATTGAGCTGCTGCGGGGGCGTGTTTCCGGATGGCTCCCACGTTGTCGCTATGACGCGAATCGGTGGGTACGGCCGGATGGCGAGGCGTCGGGCCGTCGCCGACAGTTGTCGCTGTAAGGCGAATCGGTGGGCGGTGCTGAGCGCTGGCAGGCAGCGACCTACGTTGTCGCTGTGAGGCGGCACCGCAAGCGGAATAGAGAACCGCAAGTGGGATAGAGAACTGCTAGCGGGATAGAGAACTGCTAGCGGTTTTGCCAGCGGGACTGGCCCAGCTTGTAGCCGACGCCACGCACCGTTGAGATAAGGCTGGCATGTTCTTCGCCCATCTTGGCTCGCAGCCGCCGCACGTGGACGTCGACGGTCCGGGCGCCACCAAAGTACTCATAACCCCAGACCCGGCTGAGCAGCACCTCACGGGTGAACACCTGACCCGGGCTGGAGGCCAGGAAGCGCAAAAGCTCGTATTCCATGAAGGTGAGATCCAGCGGCCGGTCTTCCAACACGGCCTGGTAGGTCTCAACGTTCAGGCTGAGCGGACCGTAGGTCACCAACTCCGGCCGTATGCCCTTGCCCGATTGCCACAGCAGGTGCTGGAGCCGGGCCTCAAGTTCCTGTGGCAGAAATGGGGTGATGATGAAATCGTCGAAGAGATCATCCCTGGTCTGCAACTCGTCCAGTTTGCTCCCGCTGATCAGCACCAGCGTGGGCTCCAGGGGCACATCTCGCTTACGCAACTCCCGGCAGAACCGCCAGGCGTCTTCTGACTGCTCGTCGACGACCACCAGCGCACCGGCCCACGCCTGGCTATCGGCGTCCTCGGCCTGGATCAGGATTTCGCTGGCCTGTCCGGCACCGGTCCACTTGTAGCCCCCGATGTCCAGGAACCGAACAAGCTCGGTTGGCGGGGGGTCAGGAAAGACAGCGAACGACTCTGTCGGTTGTTTCGGGGGACTGTCTGTCATGGGACTGTTCTGGAGCTCGGCTACCAGGTTGGCAGGTAGCGTTCCAGCTCCCACTGGCTGACATGGGCCTTGTAGCTGCTCCACTCGTCACGCTTGTTGCGGAGGAACCACTCGAAGATGTGTTCGCCGAGGGCCTGGTGTACCAATTCCGACCGCTCCATCACGTCGAGCGCGTCGTTCAGGGAGCGGGGCAGCGGCTGCACCCCCATCTTTTCGACCTCTTCGGGGGTGAGCTCAAACAGATTCTGTGTGGTCTCTGCCGGAAGTTCGTAGTCACCCTCGATGCCGGCCATGCCCGCAGCCAAGATCAACGACAACGCCAGGTAGGGGTTGCACGCAGGGTCCGGTGACCGGAACTCAATGCGGGTCGATGTTGTCTTCTCCGGCTTGGTCAGCGGAACCCGAACCAGCGCAGAGCGGTTGTTCTTCGCCCACGACACCCAGACCGGCGCTTCGTATCCGGCGACCAAGCGCTTGTAGGAGTTGACCAACTGGTTGGTGACAGCGGTGATCTCCGGCGCGTGATGCAGCAAGCCCGCCATGAACTTCTTGGCGGTGTCCGACAGCGGATCATCCGGGTCAACGTCGCCACCAGGGGGGTGGAAGGCGTTCTTGTCGTCCTTGAACAGCGACAGGTGCAGATGCATCCCCGATCCCTGCAGCCCTTCGAGGGGCTTTGGCATGAACGATGCAAAGTGGCCCTGCTCCAACGCCAGTTCTCGAACGACCAGCCGGAACGTCATGATCTGATCCGCCATCGACATGGCGTCGGTGTAGCGCAGGTCGATCTCGTGCTGGGAGGGAGCGTCCTCATGGAACGAATACTCGACGGGGATACCCATCGACTCCAACACCGAAAGGGTCCGCCGCCGCAGATCAGATGCAACGTCACTGGTCGTCAGGTCGAAGTAGGACCCCGAGTCCAGCAGGGTTGGGCTGTGAGTTGGCTCGCCGTCGGCGAAGTAGAAGAACTCCATCTCCGGAGCGACGAAGAAGGTGTAGCCGGCCTGCTGCGCCTTGGTCAGGTTGCGGCGCAATACGTGCCGAGGGTCGCCCTCGAACGCGCCACCGTCGGGGATCCCGATGTCACAGAACATCCGAGCGGTCGTGCCGCTGTCGGTCCACGGGAGCAGCTCGAAGGTGGACGGATCGGGCTTGGCGAGAACGTCAGACTCCTGCACTCGGCTGAAGCCGTCGATGGCGGACCCGTCGAAGTGCACACCCTCTTCGAAGGCGGTCTCGAGCTCGACCGGAGAGATCGCCACGGACTTCAACTTGCCCAAAACATCGGTGAACCAGAGTCGGATCAGCTTGACGTTTCGCTCTTCGACTGCCCGAAGGACATATTCCTGCTCTCGTTCCACCCCTCGATTAGTAACACCTTTCACCCTTGAAAGACACCCCGGAAACAGCGGGATCAGGGTGGATTCACACGGCGTTAAC
>CAZSTV010000328.1:5225-5683 GCA_964609665.1 uncultured Acidimicrobiaceae bacterium | reverse complement strand
CTATTCGTGAGGGTGGCCGTACTGTCGGCGCCGGCCGCGTAACCAAAATCATCGAATAAGGACTGAGCAGATGAGTAAGCAGAAGATTCGCATCCGACTCAAGGCCTACGATCACGAGATCGTTGATCAGTCGACCAAGAAGATCGTGGAAACCGTGGCTCGCACCAACGCTGAGTTCCGTGGCCCGATCCCTCTCCCGACTGAGAAGCATCGTTTTTGTGTGATCCGGGGTCCCCACGTGGACAAGGACAGCCGAGAGCACTTCGAGATGCGGATCCACAAGCGTCTCATCGACATTTTGGAACCGAACCCGAAGACGGTGGACTCCCTGCAGCGGCTCGAGCTGCCCGCAGGCGTGGACATCGAGCTCAAGATCCAAGAGGTCTAGAGCGCTCGGGTGGCGTTGCGTCCGGTCTGATCCGGTCGTGATGCGCTCCGAAACTGAACGTAGTAGTGGG
>CAZSTV010000328.1:0-5215 GCA_964609665.1 uncultured Acidimicrobiaceae bacterium | reverse complement strand
TGGCGCCGGGGCTGTCCCGGTGGTTAGGCGCACCGAAACTGAACTTTTTTGTCCCCCGGGGTTTGGCCGGGGCCACTGCCGTTTTTGGGCCGTTTGCTCGGAGGTGTCGATTTGGCATCGCCTCCATCGTCGTATTGATGACAGCGGGACGTCCTCGCTGTGCGAGACCAATCAGGAGCGATGATGACCAACTACGTGTTTACCTATCACGGCGGATCTGGCATGCCGGAGTCCAAAGAGGAGCAGGACCAGATCATGGCCGCGTGGGGAGCCTGGATGGGGGAGCTGGGAGACAAGCTCACCGACGGTGGCAACCCGTTCTCCATGCACAAGACGGTGGCCGCGGACGGAGCGGTCAGCGATGGCGGCCCTGCTGCCGAACTTGGCGGCTACAGCATTGTGACCGCCGAGAGTTTTGACGACGCCGTTGCCATGGCCAAGGGTTGCCCGGTCCTCAGCGCCGGTGGCTCCGTGCAAATCTCTGAGACCGTGGCGATGTAGCGACGTAGCGGCCGAGCCTCGTTGATGGGCTTGCGTCGCATCCGGCTGGAGTTGGTGAGCGAGATCAGCGACCTGATGTGCTTTCTCGAACCACCAACTCCGGCTGGACGAGCGTGGTGCTCGGCGGCTCGCCCTGTAGGCGGGAGACGAGCTTCTCAACGCAGTGGTACGCGACCTCTTCCATTGGGAACGACACGCTGGTGAGGGAAGGGTTGGAGGCCTCTCCTAGAGGGGAATCTTCGAACCCGGTGACGACCACATCTCGTCCAACCTCAAGTCCACGCCGAGCCGCCGCACGTACGACTCCAGCAGTGAGGAGGTCTTGCCCGCAGAGGATGGCGGTCGGGGGGTCCGGTTGGTCGAACAGTTCGTCTGCGGCGACTTCCGCGCTGCGGACCGAGAAGTTGGCGGTTGCAATCTCGGTCGCTTCAAGGCCTTTGATCGCTAGCTCCGCTGCGATGCCATCGAACCGAATGGTGTCGGCAGGTTGCCGATTCGAGCTGAGGTGGGCAATACGTTCGTGGCCCAGGTCACGCACATGCCGGGCGACGAGTCGGCCGCCTTCGGCGTAGTCCAGGTCGACACAGGGGTAGTGGTGCTCGCTTATCGTTCGACCGAAACCTACGAACGGAATGTTGTTGTCCATCAACCAGTCGATGCGCAGATCTTGTTCGGTCACCGACGACAGGACGAACCCGTCAACAGCACCCGAGTCGAGCAGCTTGGTGAACGAAGACTCGTAGTTGCCGAATTCAGCGGCAAACGCGTTGACGCCAAGCCCGTGCGTTGCAGCGCGGCGTAGAAACTCGCGAAAAAACGTTCGCATGATCCAGACCGGATTCGGCTCGAAGAGGGGATACCCGACCATGAATGCCCGCCTCGATTTGAGGCTGCGTGCGGCTGCAGCCGGCGCGTACCCCAGCTCTTCAATCGCCTGCTGTACCTTGCGGCGCGTCGCCTCGGCGACGACCTGTGGTGCGTTGATGACGTTGGACACGGTCCCGATCGAAACACCCGATCGGGCGCTGACATCGCGGATGGTCGCCCGCTTTCTATTGTCGCCCTCGCTAGTTTGCATCGATAGAGAATGGCAGAAGTATGACTCCACCGGAGACCCGAAGGTCCGAACTTTTGTCCCACCCTGTAGTACATTTTGAACCGCTTTGTGGAGCCCAGGAGTGCTTCGGTTTTGATCTAATGGTGGTTGCCTAAAACGGCCAAGGCTCTGACCGCGAATTACGGTCAGAGCCCTGGAAACGTGCATGCGGTTAGGTAACCGCAGTCGCTGGTTGGTCGAGCGGTAGTTGCTTTAGCCGACGACCAACATGTTGTCTTCGACGTCCAGGGGAACGCCGTCCCAGATGCCAGCTTCCTGGGCGACCGACGAGCGCTCATGATCCGCCGAACCCCACTCGACGTAGGCCTGGATGGCGTCGGGGCTTGAGTAGCTATCGGTGGTGTAGAGGCCAAGTTCGCCTGCGGTCGGGCTCACGTCGACAGGAATCGCAACCGTGACGGTTGCTCCGGGGGCGACAGCGCCAACACCGCTGATAGCTTCGTAGGCCGGGAAGTTGCAGAGGAAGTGACCGTCGAGATCGACCTCGGCATCGCCGTTGTTGGCGATGACAACCTCGCCGGCATCGAAGTCGATGCTGACGATGGCCAGGCCTGAATGGGCACCGTCTTCCATGGCTTCGTCTTCCATGGCGTCATCTTCCATGGCGTCTTCGGAGTCGGAGTCTTCCATGGCCTCGTCGTCCTCCATGGCCATGTCTTCCATGGCGTCTTCGGAGGCGGAGTCTTCCATGGCCTCGTCTTCCATGGCGTCTTCGGAGTCGGAGTCCTCCATGGCCTCGTCTTCCATGGCGTCTTCGGAGTCGGAGTCTTCCATGGCCTCGTCGTCTTCCATGGCGTCGTCAGTTTCTGTGCTCTCGTCGGTCTCCGTAGCTCCGGCGTCGACATCGGCATCGTCGCTACCGCAGGCGGCGGCGAACAGGGCCATGGCGAACATGATCGCGAGAATTCGGGCTATTCGATTCACGGGGGTTCTCCTTGTAGGAACGGGTAACTTCGGCAGCATAGAACGACCTGACGCCTCGGTTACCGGCAGGGAGCCCGAGTTTCTCGGACGTTCAGGAACGTGATGCGATATGCCGATTGGCCGCTGTTGCCACTGTGGCAAATGACATACGGCGTCAGCCCGGATCTAGACTCTTGCCATGGCAGATCTGGCTGATATCAAACGACTTGTTGGCGGCGAGCACGGGCTTGCAACGGTCTCGATGGCCTACCAGATGGCACGGCTCATACATCGGTGGTCAACGCAGGGGTTATCGATCATCCCGTCGCCGGGCACCCAGTCGTGGGGCTGGTAGTGCGGGGCGACAGCTACAAACTCAAACGTATGAGGTCCGACCCACGAATGACGGTGCTCTTCCGGGTGAGCTGGGACTGGGCCGCAGTCGTCGGCACCGTGGACATCATCGGGCCGGACGACTCCTTCGATGGTTTCGACCCCGGCGGCGTCCCAACGCTCATGCGCGATGTCTTCATCGCCGCTGGTGGCACCCACGATGACTGGGACGAGTACGACCGGGTGATGGCCGACGAGCGCCGCACTGCGCTTTTGGTAACCCCGACCCGATATCTCGGCCGATGAGCGACGGCAGCCACGTGCTCAGCGAGACCGAGTTGACCATCACCGGTCCACTTCGGTCGCCGCGCCAGATGCTGGCCGATCAGGTCTACGACGATCACCTCAGCGTGCATGACGAGTCCACCGCCGCATCGCTTGGACTGACCGGAGCGCCGATCGAAGGGCCCACCCATTTCTCCCAGTTCGAGCCGATGCTGGCCGCCCTCTGGGGCGAGCGATGGTTCAGCCACGGCTGCCTGAGCGCTCACTTTCTCAACATGGTGGTGGAAGGCGAACAGGTCAAGGCCACGGTGACCGTGCCAGCCGTCGGAGCCAACCACGTGACGATCGACGCGGCAAAGGAAGACGGCACTCCCGTCTTGACCGGCACGGCCTCGGTGGCGGCCGCCGACGGTACCCATCCACCGAGCGCGCTCTCGGGCCGGCTGGCGAAAGCGGTCGCCAACCCACCGGAGCAGCTCCACATCCTGGACCAGCTGACGCCCGGGCAGCGTGGCGCCAACCCCGACACGGTCTCGACCGCGCCAGACGTCAACTATGGGGATCTGTATCCGTTCAGCATCGCCCAGAAGTTGCGATCGATCACCGAATCGCTGTCATGGCATGACCCGGATACCGGTGCAGCCTCGCCGTGGGGTGCGGCAGTTGTTCCGATCGAGATGCTCAGCGTCTTGACGGGCTCTGGCTCCCGGGGCTCGGAGTTCCGGGTACGGCAGCCGTCGCTCGGGCTCTTCGTTGACCTCGAAGTGCGGTTGCTTGGCACCCCCGTCCTGGTCGACCGGACCTATCGGGTGGAGCGCGAGGTGTTGGCGCTTGCCGAGAGTCGCCGGACGGAGTCCTACTGGACGCTCAGCACACTGGTCGACGAGGAAACAGAGACGCCGACGGCCGAGGTGTTGCTGCACAGCGGCGTCTTCAAAGAGTCGTACCCGCAGTATCCGGGGCGTGCCGAGAGTTAACGGAGTTTGTTAGCCAGGTCCAGACCGATGTGGCGGTTCATCGAGTCATGGGCTGCTGGACACAGACCTTGCAGCGCCTTCATCTTCTCCTGGTCCCACTCGTGAATCGTGGCTTCGGTGGCGGCACGAACCGTCGCGTTTGCCCGGTGGCCGGTGAGGTAGCTCCGCTCGCCAACAACTGAGTCCGCCTGAAGCGTTGCTACCTGGGCGCCACCCTGTTCGATCGCTACCTCGCCGTCGATGATCAGCATCACGGTCTTCTGGACCTGGCCTTCCTCGATCAGCACTTCGCCGGGCTCGGCGGCCCTGGACGTACCGACAGACCACAGCGTGTAGAAGTCGATGGTGCTCAGATCGGAGAACAGCCGCGCCCGCAGTTCGGTTTGGCTGTCGGAGAGCTGGATCGAGCGGTGCTGGATCCACAGCTCGATCAGCTTGTAACCATGGACCGCTCCGAATGCCACGTTCCAAAACACCGCTGTCCAGGTGCTGCTGAGCAGGCCCCAGGTGATGAAGGCCACAGTGGCGAACATCATCGCTATCCGAAGTCGCAGCAGGGACTTGGTGAACCCAGACGAAACGTAGAACATATAGGCGATATTCAGCGCAATCGCTTCTACCAACTGCCGAGCCTCATCATTCAAGTCGGCCGACGTTGGACCCCCTACGTCCGCCCCCGGTCATACGTAGAGCGCACGCTATCTGGACAAGGTGGCGATGCCAGACATCCTCCGATGGGTCGAATGGCTCGCCTGACAGGTGGTACCGTCGACCTCCGATGGCGATCCTCACATCCAGGGCCTGAAATGCGCTTCACCAAGCCTTTTTGGGCCGGTATCGCCGATGGCTCCATCACCGTCGCCTTCCGTGGCTGGAAGACACCCACAGTGGTTGCCGGTCGAGCGTATCGGACCGGCGGTGGGCGAATCGAGGTCAGCACCGTCGACAAAATCGCCCGTCGTTCCGTCACCGCCGCCGATGCGAAACGGGCGGGCTATAGCTCGGTCGCCGAAGCGCTCGACCAGGTGCGTAGCGACGAAGGCCGGGACCTCTACCGGGTGACGTTTCGTGTACTCGATGAGCCGGACCCTCGGGAGGA
>CAZSTV010000327.1:3592-5775 GCA_964609665.1 uncultured Acidimicrobiaceae bacterium | reverse complement strand
ATGGAGGTCCTCGAGCGGGTCGGCACCGAGGAGCAGAAGGAGCAGTGGCTCAAGCCGCTGCTCAACGGTGAGATCCGTTCCGCCTTTGCCATGACCGAACTGCATCACGCCTCCTCCGACGCCAAGAACGTCGCCACCGCGGCGGTCAAGGACGGCGACGAGTATGTGATCAACGGTGAGAAGCACTACATCTCCGGCGCCGGTGACCCTCGGTGCAAGATCATGATCACCATGGTCCGCACCAGCCCGGACGCGCCGCCTCACAAACAACAGAGCCAGATCCTGGTACCGATCGACACCCCCGGTGTTGAGATCGTCGGCGCCCAGCACGTCTTCAGCCGCGACGATTCGCCGCACGGCCACATGCACATCCGGTTCAACGACGTTCGGGTGCCTGCATCTAACATGCTGCTCGGCGAAGGTCGGGGCTTTGAGATCTCCCAGCTCCGCCTCGGCCCCGGTCGTATCCATCACTGCATGCGCTCCATCGGTGCGGCCGAAAAGGCCCTCGAACTGATGGTGACCCGAGGCTTGAGCCGTGAAGCATTCGGCAAGCCACTGGTGGCCCTCGGCGGCAACACAGAGATCATCGCTCGGGCTCGGGTGGAGATCGAAGCGATGCGGCTCATGGTGCTCAAGGCGGCAAAGGCCATGGACCTGATGGGCAACGCCGAAGCCAGGGTCTGGGTCTCTGCGGTCAAGGCCATGGTCCCGGAGCGGGTCTGCAAGATCGTCGACCAGGCGATCCAGATGCACGGCGCTCTCGGCGTGTCACAGCACACGCCGCTGGCCGACATGTACACCCAGCAGCGGACCCTGCGTCTGGCCGATGGCCCGGACGAGGTGCACTGGATGGTTGTGGGCCGGTCCGAGATCGCCCGCTACCAGAACATGCTGGCCGATGCCGCGGCCGAGGCAGGCGACCACACCGACGTCGGACGCAACTAACACCGACCCGATATACCGGTTCAATCGATGGTGACCGTGCCGCAACAGCGGCCGGTCACCATCGGGCTTTTTGGGCGCGGGTGGGGTTTGGGTGGAGGTCTCAGTGACGTTTGGTGACGGTGCGAGTGACGGTGCGAGTGACGGTGTAGATGCGACAACATCCCTGTGCACGAACCGGTGGACAACCGGTGGACACAAGTAGAAATCTTGGGGAATAGAAAGAAATCCTGAGGACAACCCTGGGGATTGAAAGAAACCTCTTGACCCCTCTTTGGGCAGCGGACAGGATGACCTCAGACAGCTGAACAACGGCGGCGGAACGCTGAGGAAGCTGAGACAATCACACGGGATGCGGACCGGTTCGCCGGGAAGAAGACCGGGTGAGAAGCTCGACCGATCCGAGGTGGAGAACCACCGGGACGCAGCTGGTTAGGATGAAATTCACCAAGGTCCGCAGAAGCTAGGATAACGACAGTTTGAACGGCAGACGCTGACCGCGTACCCACCGGCCTTGGTCGCATGGGAACGTTTGGAGACTGGTGACGAATCGAGGCGAGGGCAACCAAGCATCGTGTTCGTTACGAGTCCCCCGCAACAAGCGAACTGCCCGCCAGACCTTCAGGACCGACGGGCAGTGATGTTGTATCGAGCAGAACAGTAACCCTGATCCGATCGATTGTGGTGGATTACTTCCGAATTGACGACGCTCCTGTGGCAGACCGGCGTAAGCGGGTCGGCCCAGGAGCGTCGAACTTTTTTCCGATATCGTAGGTTCAGATATCCTGAAGACGTAGCTGGCGGCGCTATCCGGTGCTGCAGCCCGTCAGGTCCTGATCGGAGGGTTGCCAGAGGATGAGTTGGACCTCTGAGTTTGAGCCTCCTCCGCCGCGCCCGGTTTTGGAACCGGAGGACTTCGACGGCGACGGCATCGAGATCATCGATCATGAACCGGCCCTGTCCCCGCTCGGTGAACCAGCAGACGCTGGTGCCAATCAGGACCCCGAGCTCGACGACGGGCCACTCGACCCGTCAGTTTTTGACGGCCTTTTCGATGACCTGGCCGACGGCGCAATGATCTTCTTCGCCTCAGCCCTCATGCTGACGCCCGGGTTCTTCACTGACGCCGTCGGCTTGGCACTCCTCATCCCGCCGATCCGGGCCGTCCTGCGGCCACCGATCATCGCCTTCTTCAAGCGCAAGGTAGACGTTCGGGTTGCGGGACTCGGTGGCGCCGG
>CAZSTV010000327.1:0-3582 GCA_964609665.1 uncultured Acidimicrobiaceae bacterium | reverse complement strand
CCCCCCGGTATTTTTTTGAGGGCTTTTTCTCTGCCCTGCCCCCCGCCGCGCGGGGCGCGGCGCACGACATGGGCCCATCGGACTACGTCGAGCCAGCGGACGACGAGTATGAGCCCGAGGCCAAATATGAGGCCGAAGCCGAGTATGAGGCCGAGCCTGAAGCCGAATATGCAGAGCGCGGCGAATACGAAGCTGAGTATGCAGAGCACGAACTCGACCACGCAGACCCGGTGGGTCTCGAGGAGCCCGGCGAACCAGAGTTCCTCATCGACGACGCCGCCGGCGATGACGGATTCGACACCCCTGAGCCGCTGGTCGCCTTCGAACCGCTAACCGACGGCACGCCGGAACCGGAAGCGCCACCCGAGCCGGACGATGACGACACCGAGTCGGCCGGCTTTGTCGTCGTGGACCCGCTCCCCTCCGCAGAGCTCGATGGGGAAGAGCTTGAAGACTTCGAAATCGTCGAGTCCTCCGAAGCGCTGCTCCACGATGCCATCCAGCAGAACCCCGGTGCTGCCGAGCCGAGCATCCAACATCGTGACCCGGAGCCGTTCGACGACGATGGGCTGGATCTCATCGACGCTCAGTATGAGGAGTCGATCCGCCAGGCCGACCACGTCGAGTTCCAACAGCCTGCTCCCTCTCTTCCGCCGGCCGTCCACTACGACCCGGCAGAGGCGCAACTGGCCCACAACCATCTGGCAGAGCAGCCGTCGCTCCCCCTGCATGAGGTGGAGGCAATCGCCCAGGAGACCGGCAATCAGCAACTGGCGTACGCCCAAACGGCGCCGCCACGGCGTTGGCCCGCCTTCGTTGTCGCCACCGTCATTGGCGCATCGCTGGGTGTCATCGGCGCTCTGGCGCTGTTCCAGGTCTTTCGGCCGGACCCGACCGAGGTTGCCACCCCAGCGCCTGCGCCCCCGGTCGTCACCATCGTGGTGACCGAACCCAATACCTCGGTTGCCGAGCAAGACGAAGATCCCCGGCCCGGCTTGGCCGGTCTTGCCGCAGCCGGGCGGTTCGAACTCAATACCATCCACTTCGTTCCCGGCACCGTCGACCTGACCGAAGACAGCGAGGCGATACTGGCCGAGGCGGCAGCAGCGATCGTCGATCAGGCGCCGTCACCACTGTCGATCGATATTCGCACGTTCTCCGAGCTGACGTCGGCCGCCAACCGCGACCTCAGCGAGCGTCAGGGTCAGTCAATTCTCGACCACCTGACATCACTTGGCGTGTCCTCGGACTCGATCAAGGTGAACCCGCTTGGCGCAGCAGCCTTCGCTCCCGCTCAGCCGGTCCAGTCGTTCGTCGTTCCCAGCGCAGGTTTGGACGCCTCGCCGCTGCGCGACGCCATCGAGCAGCTCAGCCCGTTCGCCATCGGCCTCGACCCGGTCACCAGTCAGTTGCGGCCAGAAAGCCTGCCCCCGCTCGATCTACTCGGCGAGGCAATGATGGCAGACGAATCAACGTCGCTGAGTCTCGCCGCCTATTCCTACAGCGGGGCCGGGGCGGACCGCAACGAAGAAGCCGCGTCGGTGGCTGCCGAGGCGGCCGCAGCGTTCCTGGTCACCAACCACGACATCGACCGGACCAGAATCTCCATACTGACGCCGGGCGAGACCCCGTATGTGGTGGGGGCCGACGTTGGCAACCACATCTTCCTCAAGTGGGGAGACGGTGCCCGCGTTGTGCAGGACGTGCAGGCCAGCAACCTCGACACAATCGTGTTTGCGCCGGGCTCCACCCGCCTGACCGAAGAGATCGTCGCCGCTCTGGATCAGCTGTTGGCTGTTGCCCTGGACAACGAGTCAACGCTGATTATTGCAGTCCATACGGCGACCGAAAGCTCGGATGCGGCCAACGAGTCGCTAGGTGTGCTGCAGGCACAGGCCGTCGTCCAGTACCTGGTGTCAGGCGGAATGGACGAACAGCGAGTTCGTGCCTACGGGGCAGGAGCCCTCCGGCAATTCGACGGGCAGGATGTCCCCAGCGCCGTCGTCGTCACCGCGCTTCCCTAGGCCTTCTCCCACCGGGCGCTAGGCGCTCGTCGGTCCGCTTGCCAAGAAGTACTCGGTGGCCCGGATGCCGGTGTCGAGCAGGAACCCGAGTAGCCCGGCAACGCAGATCCCAAAGATCACCACATCGGTACGGCCCTGAGCGAACCAGATCATGGCGCCGAGGCCACTGGAAGCAACAACGGTCTCGATGGCCAAGACCGTGGCCCACGCCAAGAGCAGCGCGCTGCGCATGCCGGCGATGACCTCGAGCGGCAGATCGGTCGCCGTGCCTCGCAAGTCCCCCACTCTGGCCTGGGAGGCGGACCCCATCGTCGCCCACATCACGGTGAAGGCGACCACCCCAATGGTGGCCCGCTCCCCTGCCCCGAACCACACCAGCAGCAGTGGACCGACGGCGAGACCGGGCACCATGCGAAAGAACGAGGCGATCGGATCAACGATGGTGCGGACCATTGGGGCCGCGCCGACCAGTAGCCCTAGGGCGACGCCGAACATCGAGCCGAAGCCCAGACCGAGGGTGAGTCGGAACAAGCTGATACCGACATGGTGGCTGAGCGACGAACCGGCAAACCCCTGCGACCGCACCTCATTGAACGCGGTGGCAACCTGGGTCTGGGTCGGCAGCGCAGTGTCGCTGATCAGGCCGGACGGCATCTTGATCAGGTACCACAGCAGCGTCACGACGATGAAGGCGAACGCTCCACCGACAACTCGACGCCAGAGCCAGATGGAGGGTTCTCGATACTCGGCGGTGTAGCGGGCGAGCAGCGCCTCGTTGTTCCTGGCCAGGACCCGGTCGGCCACCGAACGAGTTCCCAAACCGGCCACCTGGAACTGAGCGGTGGCGCCCCGGAGGTTGAGCAACGAGATGCCCCGCTCTCCACTCCGGCCCGACTCGGCGGATCCGCCGGCCGCCGTGTCAACGGCAAGCGATCGCTGAGGGTCGACCGAAAGGTTGGCCTCGGGCATGGTCGGCATAGCAGGGCTCCGTTGCATAGGATCGACTCGGCCCCCGCACGCCGCTGGGGGTCGTGGCGGGTTCGAGTCTGGCGGCGGTTGCCTCGATCTTATGTCAGGCCAACAGTCCGAACGCGTCTTTCCTCGGCGTGATGCGAAGCGGACCGCCCGATCAGGCGCCGTGCACGTATTGCCAGCCGAAGCGACCCTTGATACACAGATGCCCGGACGTGACATCGTGATCGTTTGGCGAGGTGACCTTGACGATTGTTTCGTCCTGTACGTGGAGTTCGAGGTTGCAGCCAACCCCGCAATACGAACAGACCGTTCTGGTGACCGACTGTTCTTCCGGCTTCCAGGTGTCGGCCTGGCGAAGGTCGAACTCGGTCTTGAACTGCAGGGCGTTCGTCGGACAGACCGCCACGCAGTTCCCGCAGTACACGCAGGCTGAGTCCGGCAACGACGTATCGAACTCGGTGCTGATCCTGGCACCGAATCCGCGGCCGGATACCGCTATGGCAAAGGTGTGCTGAGCGTCATCGCCACAGGCCTCAACGCACTTGTAGCAGAGCACGCACTTGTCATAGTCACGGATGTAGAG
>CAZSTV010000326.1:0-5777 GCA_964609665.1 uncultured Acidimicrobiaceae bacterium | reverse complement strand
CCACCGGACTATGAGCCGGACCCGGCCCGCAGCTTGGCGGCCCAGGCGGACCGGATGGGTGGCTCGCCGTGGGAGCTGGCGCTCGATCTGTTGGCCGCCGGTGATGGTGAGTCGCTGCTGCTCTACCCGTTCGAGAACTACACCGCAGGAAACCTGGATGTGATCCGGGAAATGCTGGTCGACGACCACACCATCTGTGGTCTCGGTGACGGCGGGGCACATGTGGCCACCATCTGCGATGCGAGCTACCCGACCTACCTGCTGACCCACTGGGCCAGAGACCGTGATCGCGGTGAACGGATTCCACTTGAGCGACTGGTTCGCAAACAGACCAGGGATACCGCGGTGGCCTATGGGCTGATGGACCGCGGCCTGCTCGCCCCCGGATACCGAGCCGACCTGAACATCGTTGATTTCGACGGGCTTGGCGTTGCCATGCCGAGTGTCGCCTATGACCTCCCGGCCGGCGGTCGACGCCTCGTGCAACGCAGCCACGGCTACGACCACACGTTCGTGGCCGGAGTTGAGGTATCGGTTGGCGGCGAGCCAACCGGACAGCGACCCGGTGGGTTGATCAGAGGCGCCAGGCCTCGCCCGTAGCCCAAACTGGCGCCGCCGCCCGACCACGCGGCGGTCAAAGTAGCCGGTCGGATTGGCGCAGTTTGACCTGATACTCAGCTGGACTTGTCGGTCCGGCGCCGCTTGGCCAGACTGCCGCGCGGTCGAGGTGGATCCTCGCCCTGGGCAACACCGTCCACCGCATGGTCAATGCTGCTTCTGACCTTGACCACGGTGGTGCGATAAGACTTGCGGGCGATGAGCGTCCCGACGCCGGCTGCGACCGGGATGCCGACAAGCACCGCCGGTCCCGTCACCACCGCAACAACACTGACTGCGGCCGAAACACTGACCGCAACCGCTGACCCGCCAACGATCGCATCCTTGCGTTTCGAGCCGACGTCGGCGACGACGCACACCGCACCGGGGCCGGCTGGTTCGCCGTCGCGGTCGCCGTCTTCTTCACCTGCAGCGACGGCGGCGGCCGTCACCGAGTTGGCGGTGGACAGACCGCCGAGTCCCTGGACCCGGCGAATGCCGGTGGTGAGCTTGCCCGCCAGGTCGTGACGCTTTTCGGCAACGACCACGCCATCGGGGCGGACCCGTGGCTTGAGTCCGTGGGTGACGGTCAACCACTCGACAACACGTTGGCGGGTCTCCTCATCATCCAGGTCGACGGTGCGGTTGGCCGAAACGAGTCGGGGGCCGACGATGCGGTCCAGCAGAGAACGCTGTGTGAGCGCCCCGGCTTGGGCTTCGGCAACAGCGACGGCAACCGCGGCGGGCGAGATGCCAACCTCGTTTGCGATCTCAGCGAGCGTGTTGCGGTCGAGGGGCTGGTCAAGGTCTCCGTCGAACGAATGGTGGTCAACCTCGATTGCCCGACGTAGTACGGCGGTTGCATCGACCGGGGTTGGTTCCAATTCGTCCATGGCGGGTTCTTCCAGCTCTTTGGCTTTTGTTCAGCCGATCGGCCCAACACACAGGCCGATCACCTCCTCAACTCTACTTGCGGGCGGCGAATGCGCGGATTCCGACATGCATGGATCTGCTATACAACAGTCAGGAAGTGACCGATAGAGACGGTGACGTGACAGGAACGCACATGGGTATACAACAGATCGGTGGGGCGCCGAGCGACCAGGGCAGCCGACAGTCATGACCGGTCACGGTGCGAACGTCCCCGCAGGGTGGTATCCCGTCGATGACAGCCACCAGCGGTACTGGGACGGCGTCCAGTGGACCGAACACGTGCACCCACTCCACCCCGCCGCACCACAAACAGGCCAGGCTCCGCAGCCGGGAACGCCCTACGGCCAGGCTCCGCAGCCGGGAACGCCCTACGGCCAGGCTCCGAACACCGGGTCGTCATACGGGCAGGCTCCGCAACCTGGGTCGCCGTACGGGCAGGCTCCGCAACCCGGGCCGTTCAACAACCAGGCTCCCTTTGTCGGCCAGCAACAGAGCGGGTGGCAGAACTCCGGGTGGCAGGATGCAGGGCCCGCTCCGTTCGCGCAGACACCGGTCTATCCGGCCAGCGGCCAGATGCCGCTGCACTCGACGCCCAACGACCGAACGCTGGCAACCGTCACCCACCTGCTCGGTTTAGTTGCCGGGTTTCTTGGTCCGCTGATCGTTTGGATCGTCAAAAAGGAAGAATCGCCATACGTTGCGCAGCAGGCAAAGGAAGCGTTGAACTTCCAGCTCACGATGATCCTCTACTGGGTTGTCTCCTTCTTCGCGATGATCATTCTCATCGGGCTCCTCATGCTCCCCGTCGTCCTCGTGCTGCAGTTTGTACTTCCGATCGTGGCGGCGGTCGCGGCGAACAAGGGCACGGCGTATCGATATCCGCTGACCCTCCGGTTCATTCCGTAGTCATGCCCGTACCGGTCAACGATCGGCTGGTCATTCCCGATGCCGAACTGGAGATGCGCTTCTCACCGTCCGGTGGACCGGGCGGGCAGCACGCAAACAAGGCAAACACCCGGGTGGAGTTGCTGTGGGACGTAGCATCGTCGGCTGTCGTCACCGAGTCTCAACGTCGCAGGCTCATGGCCGCCCTTGGCGAGGTTGCATCGGTGTCGGTCGACGACGAGCGCTCTCAGTCTCGCAACCGGGACATCGCCGAGCGTCGCTTGGCTCAGCGGGTGCGAGAAGCCCTGGTGGTGCAGAAGCCCCGGCGGCGGACAAAGCCGTCGCGTGGCTCGGTCGAACGGCGGCTCCGGTCGAAGCGTTCCACCGGCCAGAACAAGAAGCTTCGGCGGCCGCCATCCCGCGATGATTGACTGCCGCCGGGAAATCGGTGGACCGGCCGCTCCTGAGCGGCCATGATGGCTCGGTGCTTAGGGCGTCGGGGCTAGAAAAATCCTACGGGGATGTGAGAGCGCTCGACGGGGTTGACCTGACCGTCGAATCGGGCCAAATCGTTGCACTGCTTGGGCGCAACGGGGCCGGGAAGACCACCTTGCTTTCGGTGGTCGCCGGTTTGCTTGCGGCCGACGGTGGACAGGTCGAAATCGGCGGAGTCGACGCCATTGCCGACCGTGATGCGGCCGCGAAACTGGTCGGTATCGCCCCCCAGGAGACCGGGATCTACCCCGTACTGTCCGTTGCGGAAAACCTGGAATTCTTCGGCGATCTGGCTGGCGTGCCCCGCTCCGAACGCCGAGCACGGGCCGAGGCGGTCGCCGCCACCATGGGCCTGACAGATCTGCTCGGTCGGAAGGGAAACCAACTCTCCGGTGGCGAGGCCAGGCGCCTCCACACCGCCTGCGCACTGGTACACCGACCGGCGCTGTTGATGCTGGACGAACCGACCGTCGGCGCGGACGTTGGCACCCGTCAACAGCTGATCGAGGCGGTCAGGTCGCTGGCAGCGGAGGGAGCCGCAGTGGTCTACACCACGCACTACCTGCCCGAGGTCGAGGCGCTCGATGCCGACATCGTCATCATCGACAACGGCCGGATTCTGGCCCGGGGGACCAGGGCGGAGCTGATCGCCGGACATCACCTCGGCGGGCTCCGGTTCACGGTCCGGGGTCGCCTCGACGATGCGCTGCTTACCGGACTCGACATTGCCTCGACCAAAGAGGTCGACGACGATTTGATCGAGTACCTCGCAACCGGTGACGTGACCATGGCATCGCTACTCGAACGGTTCGGCGGCTCGGTGGATCGGCTCATCTCCGTTGAGCGAAACCTGCCAGACCTCGAGAGCGTCTTCATGGCGGTGACCGGCCACCAATTGGCCGAGGACGCAGTGGAGGTCGACTCATGAGAGCAGCGCTTGCACTGGCCAGAGTCCAGCTGAAGATCATCGCCCACGACCCCTGGTTCCTCGTGATCATGTTCGGCATGCCGCTGGTGGTCATGCCGCTGTTTCGTCAGGTCATCGGCTCGTCGCTCGTCGGGTCGGGGTACGACAGCGCCACCGGGGCCGAGCTTGTTGTCCCGGGACAGATGGTGCTGTTCGGCTTCTTTGTTGGCGGCTCGGTTGGGTTCACCGTCTTCCGGGAACACGGCTGGAAGACATGGGATCGGTTGCGCAGCTCGGCTGCCAGCCCGCGATCGCTGCTCGCCGGGTTCGCCGCACCGTGGATCGTCATCCATGTCCTGTACTCACTGGCCTTGCTGGTGGTTGGCGGCCTGTTGATCGGGTTGCGCCTCAATGGAGGATCACCGCTTGCGGTGATGATGATGCTGTTCGCCTACGCCTGTTGCGTTGTTGCGCTCATCCTTCTTGCGACCGCAACCTTCCGCACGGTCAACCAGCTCAACGGACTGCAGAACGTTGGGGCGATGGTCTTCGGTGGTCTCGGCGGAGCGCTGGTTCCCTTCGAACAGCTCCCCGGGTGGGCGCAGGCCATCGGCCCGTTCACCCCGGCCTACTGGGCCATGAAGGGGCACCGCTCGATTTTCCTTGAGCAGGGGTCAGCCGGCGATGTGCTGGTGCCAACCCTGGTATTGCTCGGGGCATCGGTGGTGCTTGGCGGGTTGGGGGTCGCACGGTTCCGCGTCGATGAAACCAAGGAGTTCTTCGCCTAAGCGCCAGCGCACCGGGCTAGACAGTCACCGGTTGCGGAGCACCTCGAAGGGGTCATATGGATCGGTGGGGGAGTACTGGAGCTCGACCCTGGTGCCGATGTCCATGTCGATTGCGTGCTCGATGAACATCTTGGCCGCAATTTGATCTTCGTAGGCCCAACCGGTGGAATCGAACACGGTCCGCTGGTTGACCAGTTCCCGGTTGGCCGGGTCGGAGAGTACCTCGACCATGTTCGGTCCAAGATCCTCAACGGTCAGCTGCTGAGCCTCGCCCTCGACCAAACACTGCTCCACCACATCCGGCACCACCACCGCAGTCTGCAGGTAGTCGATCGGGAGTTCGATCTTGCCGGGAAAGTCCGAGCCAACCGCGTTGACGTGGAGGCCGGGACGCACACCGGCCAACTCGATGACCGGACCCTTCTCCATCTCCACCGAGGTACAGGTGCAGAGGACGTCGAGGTCCGCAACGGTGGCGGTGAAGGAAGCGGTATCCATCACCTCAACTCCTGCGCCGCCTGCAACCTCGATACCGGCGGGAAGCCGGTCGGCCAGGGAGCGGGCATTGGCCAGGTCGATGTCGGTCACGATGAGCCGTTTGATGGGGCGGACCCTGCTGATGGCGTGAATCTGAGTGACCGCCTGAGCGCCGCATCCGACGACGCCGAGGGTGATCGGCCCGGGGGCCGTCATCGCGTCGGTCATCACAGCGGACGCTGCCCCGGTCCTGAGTGCGGTCAACAGGGTGCCTTCGCAGATGGCGACAAGGCGCCCGGTTGCGGTGTCGTACATGGCAGTTGTCGCCAGCACGCTCGGCAGGTTGTTCCTGGTCGGGTTATCCGGGTGATACCCGACGGTCTTGACCGAGACGACGTCGCCCGCCGACATGGCGGGCATCCACTCGACAAGGCCGACCGCCGGCGACGAGTAGCTGAAGCCGGTCCTGGTCTGGTCGGACACCACTGCAGGGTCGAAGTTCCGGATGGCGTCGCGCAGCCGATCGATCAACTGATCGGCGAACTCATCAACCCCGACCGCCTGGAGAACGTCTGCGAGATCGCCGACGTCTAAACACAGGGTCGCCGCCCCAGCACTCTCGGTCACGTCGCCGCCTCGCACACAAATGCCATCAGGTAGTTCAATACGACCGAACACGGTCAGCACATGCGCCA
>CAZSTV010000325.1:0-5778 GCA_964609665.1 uncultured Acidimicrobiaceae bacterium | reverse complement strand
TCGGCGGCCGGGCCCGCCATGTCGGTGACCGCTGCGGTCTTTTGGGTGGTCCTGGCGTGGCGAACCCCAACGTCGACCCACCACTTCGCCCCGTTCATCGTGGCAATGCTGTGGGGCTTCCTCGAACGATCAACCAACGACGATGGCAACCTCGGTCGGGCCGCCACTGGTCGGGCGTTTCTGGGCGGCGCAGGCGTGGCGATCGGCGCCACTGTGCTCCTCTTCGTCGCCGACAAGTTGCAGGGACCGGGCCTCTACGGATCACTGCCGGTGATCCCCGAACTGGTGATTCACAGCTTCCTCGGGGCGACCGTCGGTGGCCGCCCATGGACACTGCTGCGGGCGACGGCACCTAACCACACCCCGTTCACCGAGTAACGCTCTCCGCTAGTACGCCATCGTGATGGTCCGGTGGTGTTCACCAAAGCTGGACGCGTCAGGGCCGAGTACCGCTTCAGACCAGAGGCGGTAATCCAGTGCCGGCGTTGCCACCGCGTTACCCCGCGCCGCCAGCGCCTCTGCCAACTGAGCCCCCGAAAAGACGGTGGCCCACCGAATGGCCCGTTCCTCGTTGCATCCCGCATCGATCAGACGACGCTGGTCAACCGTCGCCGCCAATTCCGGGGAGTAGACCATGACGCCAAAGTGCCGAAACACTCGGGGCAGCATGTAGTCGGGGTAGACCGGGAACCGCTCGAACCCGACGAAACCCGCTCGTTCCCAACCAACACCTGCGGCCATGATTGCCGCCGCCAGATGGGCCAACTTGTCGAACGGCAGAACCCCCGCCGAGGAGGTCGGCCGGTCGTAGTAGCCAGGCACGGTTTCGGTGAGCAGGCGGGCGATCTGCACCCCGTCACGCCCCGCCTCTTCCACAAGCGAGGCGACCGAACCGGACCAGCGCTCAATGATGGCGGCCGCCACCCGCCGCAACAGATCCACCCGCTCCGGAATCATCTGCAAAACACCACGCCCAGCGAACAGTTCGGCCCCTCGCCGGTCATCGAGCGAAGCGAGTTCGGTCAGTCCGAGACCCTCGGCCTGCAGCCGTCTTGTGAACACGGCGAAGATGCCCGGGGCATCATCAAGCCACTCACCGTCGTACTCGGTGTGCCACATGGCCTCGCCCTCGGGCGCCCACAGGCAGGCAAGCACCGAGACCGACAGCGCGACATAGTCAAACCACCACTCCTCGTTGCGCTCCAAAGGTGTGCCTGGATAGTCAAATGACGGAAGCGCATAGGCGTCGGCGGCCCAGCGGTCTGCCAGCGCCCCCAGCGCAACCGGATCAACGGTGACCCCCCAGGACGTCGGGGGTGACGATGTTCGCAATTCGACCAATGCCATGGAGCTCATCTTGCGGAGCCGTCCGGTCAAATTGCAACAGATCAAAACCAACCATCGACATGGCACTACTATCAACCCCACGGGGCGGGTATAGGAGAGACGAGTATGGCGGTCACATTGGCAGAAGCAGTCGTCGAAGATCGAGTGGAATTCGATGAGCTCCACCGACGCTACGACCCGGTCTTGAATCTAGTGAACGTGCTGATCGGCGTAGTCCCGTACTGCGACCGGTACCTCGAAATCTGGCAGCCCGGATTCCGGACGTACAACCTGATCGTGCCGAACTTTCTGGACCTCCCCTCGTCGTTGTTCGGCTTCAGTGCACCGAAGGACCAGGTCGGACTTGGCATGTACACGTCATCGCGTGCTGCCAGTTGCGCGTACTGCTCCGCCCACACGTGCTCCTACGCACTCCGTCGGGGCTCAAGCGCAGACGCTGTCACCGGCACGTCCCGCACCCCGGCCGAGCAGGCCGTTGCGGCCGTGGCCGAGGCGCTGTCCACCGACCCACATCACTACACACCTGAGCTCGGTGATGAACTGCGCAACCACTTCTCCGCGGCCCACGCCGAGTGGATTGTGATGGGTGTCGCGATGATGGGGTTCCTCAACAAGTTCATGGATGCCATCGGGGTTGAATTGGAGCCCGAGGCAATTGAGGACGTCTCCGATCTGATCGGCCCGACCGGATGGTCGATCGGTCAACACGCCTGGGCCACTCCAGACCAGGCGCCGACCGAGGAAGACGGTCCTTCCACGCTGCCGCCGACGGACTCCCTCAAGACGATGTTGCGCGTGGTTCGCAATGCGCCGGGCGCCATCAAGCTGGAAAAGCAATGGACCGCTGGCGTACCAAAAGACCCTGGCGCGGCCAGGACGATGATTGCCGAAACCTACGGCTACACCGACGCCGTTCTTGCAAAGATGGGCCACGCGAAACCGCAGCGTGCCGTCGCCACAACGCTGCGCCACAACCTTGACCCTGAGCAGTCAGAACTTGGGATAGATCTGAAGGCGTTGGTCGGCATGGTCTACGCCGCCCACATGGACAATGACTACCTGATGGAGCGAGCTGCCGAGTTGGCCCGCCACCACAACGTCGATGATCAGACCATCGAGGCAGCCCGGACCTTCTTCCCCGGCAGCACCGCGTCAGAGACACTCGACAAGCGAACCATCGCTGCGCTGAGCATCGCCCGGGTCATGTCGCCAAGCCCTGCCATCGTCGACGCCGAGTCCATCGCCCTTGCCGAGGAGTCACTAACCTCGGCGGAGATCATCGAGACAGCGGTGTGGATCTCGCTGAGCCAGCTGCTCCACCGGCTGACCATATACTACGGAATCAACACCGCCCCATAAGACCTTGGAGGCCGCAGGCCGTTGCCAACACCTCACCCCACGGACGAACTGGATGGATCCGTGGTCCCGGTGGATCTCAGCGACTGGTTCGGCGGGACCGAGCAAGACAAAGACCGCATCGCGGCCGAGGTTGACCGGGCCTGTGCCGGCTCCGGGTTTCTCGCCATCACCGGCCACGGTATCGATCGGTCGCTCATGGATGGCGTGCTCGACACGTTGCAGCGCTTCTTCGACCTCCCGCTTGAAGACAAGATGCGGTCCAACATCGAGGACCTCACCCGCAATCGTGGCTACACGCCACCCGAGTCTGAGGCGCTGAGCTACAGCCTGGGAGTCGCCTCTCCGCCCGATCTGTTCGAGGCGTTCAACATCGGTCGTGAAACCGCCCCACCCGGTGAGTCAACGGAGGCGCTGAACACCTACTTCGCCCAGAACGTTTGGCCGACCGAGCCGGTCGAGCTTCGGGCGACGATGTTGGCCTATTGGGATGCGTGCGAGGCCCTCGGTCTCACCCTGACCGACATCTTCGCCCGGGCCCTTGACCTGCCGGACGGCTGGTTCCGACCACTCCTCGACCGCAGCCCGAGCGTCATGCGGACCATCAACTACCAGCGCCGGTCCCCGACGGAGGCGACCGAGGACGGACAACTGCGGATGGGAGCCCACGCCGATTACGGCAGCCTCACCATCTTGTTGGCCGACCAGGTCCCCGGGCTGCAGATCCGCGACGCCAGCGGAGCGTTCCACGATGTGCTACCACCCGACGGCGGCTTCCTGGTCAACCTGGGTGACCTTTTGGCCGAGTGGACGAACGACCGGTGGCGCTCAACGGTCCACCGGGTCGTGCCCCCTCCGCCGGACGTCGCAGGCGAGTTCCGACGCCGGTCGATCGCTTGGTTCCAACAACCGAATCACGATGCCCGCATCGAGGTGCTCAGCTCGTGCTGTGGACCGGACAACCCGCCGAAGTACGTCCCCATCACCTCGGGTGAACATCTGTTGGCGAAGTTGATGGGCCCTCGGGAGTCACGACCGTCCGATGTGGACGAGAGTTTCCGGTCGAGACTTAGCTCATGAACGCTGCGGTCGGACGGTTGCTCCGCCATGGTGAGACCGGCTGGATGCCGGTCGGTGAGCCGCTGCCGCCGTTTGGACACGCCCCTCCGGCGCCCCAACTACTGCTTGCACCGTGGGTGCTGCCGAAGGACCTGGAGCCGCGAGCGTACGACGTCATTGTCGTCGGCGAGCTCGCCCACCAGCTGCTGACGCAGTGCCAACCGGACGATCCCATCTATGTCGAATTGGCGCAGCAGACCATGATGTTCGCCGAGCAGGCGCACGTTGTGGAATGGCTGGCCCAAATCGAAGTGTGGGTGGGAAGGCGGCTCGATCCAGGCGCCGAGTGGCCACTCCCTCGACGCTAAACGAGGAAGCGGCGTGACAGGCGGTCGACGCCCGGTAACGGAGCACCGGCCGTAGGTGGCTACGCTGGATGGGCGGTCTCCAGCTAGGAACGAATGACTGCGCGAACAGGGAAGAAAATGAGCAAGGAAAGCGTCGAGGAACTCAGGCAACCGGACACGATCGATTCTGCGGAGGTCTGCCGCGCCGTCGGCGCCCGAGCCCGAGAGTTGCGCCTCGACCTGGGGCTGACCATGGCCAAGTTCGCCGAGCAGGCGGGGCTCTCACTGGGCATGCTGTCCAAAATTGAGCACGGCCAGACCGCACCCAGCCTTTCCACCCTCGTTCGGCTGGCCAGCGCCGCCGGAGTGCCGGTGACCGCGCTATTTCGTGGCCTCGACGAGGAGCATGACATCGTGATCGTCCGCAAGGACGAAGGGCACGAGATTCTCCATCAGGGCAGCAGTGCCAACCGGATCTACCAAGACCTTGGGACCCTCCGTGGCCCAAACCGGGTGGTGGAGCCAATGATCACGACCCTCAACTCGATCGACGAGGAGTTCCCGCTGTATCAACACAGCGGTGTGGAGTTCATTCACATTCTTTCGGGAGCGCTCGAGTACACCTACGGCGGCAGCAACTACACCCTCAACGAGGGTGACACCATGCAACTGCACGGTGAGGTTGCCCACGGCCCGGTCAGCGTTCCTGACGGACCGGTGCGATTCATCTCCATAAAGGTGTACCCAAACCTCACCACCACCTAGACCCAGCAGGCAGCGCCGGTTTCTCGGTTTGCTCCGGTCTCCTCGGTTCCGGGATTTGCGGACTTTCAGAAGGTTTCACTGGCAAGGGTGATTGTTGAACCACTAGGGTGATTGTGCAGACAGGGGGACTGTCGGCATCGCACTACGGGATTGCCATAGGGGATCGATCGATGTCTACCGATCAGCTGAGCGGGCCACGGCTTTTGGTGCCCGGGCTACCGACGCCCGGGGCGGGAACCGAGCGCTATTACGTCAGCGGTGCCAGCGCAACGGTCCTCTCGCTCGACGTCGGCGACCTGATCGAGATCGTCAACCTTGCAGGCCGTCAGCCGTGCGAGCTCGTCGCCTTCGACCAACGCGGGCAGAGCAACCCTGGCCTGCTCGGCGGAGCGGACAACGGACCGGCAACCGGGACGCAGTCCATCCTGACCGAACGCCGAACCGATGCCCGGCGGGTGCGGGCGGGGCTGGAAGCGGTGGGGCTCAACCTGGACGCCGCTTCCAAGACCGACGTGTTTGTCCCCGAAACGCCGGCTGGGGAACGGCGCAGCTTCACCGCCACCGAAGCGCTCGCCGTGATCGTCGCCGCCCCCGGGCACGACATGGACACCCACCACCAGGACCCGCCGACCGATCTGCTGGTGTTCATCCATCGGGCCACGGCTCCGGAGGCGGGAGACATCCTGCTGCCGACGCCGCTCGCCGACATGACCCAGGACATCTTCGTCGAACGTCGCACCGCCTATGCGTTCGAAGTGAAGGCCGGTGAATTCATCCAGATCATCGACATCGAGGGGCGGGAGTGTTCGGACTTCCAAGCCTTCGACGCCCGGGCACTCCAGGGCGACATTGAACAGTGCCTGGACGCCACCGTCACCCGCAGCCTCATGGGAGCCTCCTACCC
>CAZSTV010000324.1:4662-5817 GCA_964609665.1 uncultured Acidimicrobiaceae bacterium | reverse complement strand
TGTCTTGATCCGATAGACCCGTCCCCTGTTACTGAAGAACAGCAGGTACGCGTGCGCGGTGGTGTGCAGCAGATGATCGATCAGATCGTCATCGTCGTCTTTGAGTTTCGCGCCGGTGACGCCACGGCCACCACGGCCCTGGGTCCGGAACTCCTCGATGGAAACGGACTTGATGTAGCCACTCGATGAAAGGGTGACCACCAGGTCCTCATCGTCGATGAGGTCTTCGATGTCCAGCTCGCCCGGATCACGGATGAGCATGGTCTGACGGGGCGTTGCGAACTCGTCCGCAATGGCCGTCATCTCCTCTTTGATGACGCCGTCCAGCAGCGACTGGTCAGCGAGGAGGCCTTCAAGGTAAGCGATGGTCTCCTGCAGCGTGCCAAGCTCGTTCTCAAGCTCAATGCGGGCCAGCCGGGTCAAACGACCGAGCTGCATATCCAGAATGAAGTTGGCCTGAGCTTCGGAGAACTCAAACCCCTCCCCCATCAGCCGCTGGCGAGCCTCGCCACGGTCCTCACTGGCCCGGATGGCGGCGATGATCTCGTCGATCAGGTCGAGCGCACGGAGCAGACCCTCAACGATGTGGGCCCGGTCCTTGGCCTTCTGCAACCGGAACTCACTCCGGCGCCGCACCACTTCCCGCTGATGCTCGACGTAGGCCACGAGGACCTCACGCAGGTTCAGCGTGCGAGGAATCCCGTCGACCAGGGCCACCATGTTCACGCTGAACGTGGTCTGCATTGGCGTGTACTTATAGAGGTTGTTCAGCACCACCAGCGAGTTGGCGTCACGCTTGAGTTCAAACACCAGGCGGGTGTTGCCCTTGGCGGCCTCGTTGCGGATCTCCCGCAGCCCGACGATGTCTCCACGCTCAACAAGCTCCGCGGTTTTGCGGGCGATCTGGTCGACCGAGGTCTGGTACGGCACCTCGGTGACAACGATCTGCTCGTTGTTCTTACCCTCAACAATTTCAGCGACGGCCCGCATGCGCACCGAACCACGACCGGTCCGGTAGGCGTCACGAATGCCGACCCGGCCCAGAATCTGCGCCTTGGTCGGGAAGTCGGGGCCGTGGATGAACTCCATCAGTTCATCGGGGGTGGCCTCGGGGTTGTCGAGAAGGTGGATGGCGGCGTCGACCGTCTCCTGCAG
>CAZSTV010000324.1:0-4652 GCA_964609665.1 uncultured Acidimicrobiaceae bacterium | reverse complement strand
CGGCGGGATGTTGGTGGCCATGCCAACCGCGATGCCCTGGCTGCCGTTTACCAACAGGTTGGGGAAACGGGCGGGGAGAACATCCGGCTCGGCGTGCTTGCCGTCAAAGTTGTCCGAGAAGTCGACGGTGTCCTCGTCGATGTCGGCCAGGAGCTGCATGGCCAGCGCGGTCAAACGACACTCGGTGTATCGGTAGGCCGCGGGAGGATCATCGGGGGAACCGAAGTTGCCGTGAGGGTCGATGAGCGTGTGACGCAGCGAGAAGGTCTGGCCCATGCGGACCAGCGAGTCATAGATGGCGGTGTCACCGTGCGGGTGATACTTACCGATGACGTCGCCAACGACGGTGGCGCACTTGACGTGGCTCCGGGTTGGCACGTGGCCGGCGTCGAACATGGACCACAGGATGCGGCGGTGGACCGGCTTCAGTCCGTCCCGGGCATCGGGCAGCGCCCTCGACACGATGACGGACATCGCATACTCGAGGAAGGACTGCTCCATCTCGTTCTGAATTTCGATGGGCTCAACGTTGTCCGGAATGTCCGGTGTGTCTTCGCCCTCATCAGCGGTCGGTGTATCACTCATGCCGTTCGGCCTCCGGCCTCACTAACGGAGTTTCGCTTCGCAAAACTCCCCCCGAATAGCCTGTCGGTGTATCACTCATGCCGTTCGGCGCCGTTCGGCCTTCGGCCTCACTAACGGAGTTTTGCGAAGCAAAACTCCCGCGGAATTGCTGCCGTTCGGCCTGACGGAATCGCTAACGGAGTTTTGCTAAGCAAAACTCCCTGCAGGTTGTGAGTTACTCATGCCGGTCGGCCTCCGTAACCGTTCGAATAGCGCGTTTAGATATCAAGGAATCTCACGTCGTCGGCGTTGGTTTGGATGAAGTGCTTGCGGCTCTCAACGTCATCGCCCATGAGCACAGCGAACACTTCATCGGCGATGGCGGCCTGCTCGACCGTGACCTGGAGCAGCGTGCGCTGGTCAGGATCCATGGTGGTCTCCCAGAGCTCATCGGCGTCCATCTCGCCAAGGCCCTTCAGCCGCTGGAACTCCGCATTGGGGTGGTCGACCACGTAGGCCTCCCGGGCGGGATCGTCCTTGAGGTACACCTTGGAGCGACCAACTTCGGTCGAATAGAGCGGCGGCTGGGCGATGTAGATGTAGCCAGCCTCAACGAGGGGCCGCATCTGACGGAAGAAGAACGTGAGCAGCAGCGTACGAATGTGGCTGCCGTCAACATCGGCGTCCGCCAGCAAAATGACCTTGTGGTAGCGGGCCTTCTCAAGATCAAACTCTTCCTCACCAAGTCCGGCGCCGATGGCCTGGATGAGCGAGATGATCTCGGTGTTCTTGAACATGCGGTCAATGCGGGCCCGCTCAACGTTGAGGATCTTGCCTCGAATGGGGAGGATGGCCATGGTCCGGGGATCCCGGGCCTCCTTGGCCGAGCCGCCGGCGGAGTTGCCCTCAACGATGTAGAGCTCGGACTCGGTGGGGTCCTTGCTCTGACAGTCGGCGAGCTTGCCCGGCAGGCCGGCGCCATCGAGCGCTGACTTGCGGCGAATGTTCTGACGGGCCTGGGTGGCCGCAATGCGGGCCCGAGCGGCGTTGGTGGCCTTGGTGACCATTGCCTTGGCCTCACGGGGGTTCTCCTCGAACCACTCCCGGAGATGCTCGTTTGTGGCTTTCTCCACCAGCGAACGGACCGACACGTTGCCAAGCTTTGACTTGGTCTGGCCTTCGAACTGTGGCTCAACGACCCGGACCGAGATGATGGCGGTCAGGCCTTCACGGATGTCCTCGCCCTGGAGGTTGTCATCCTTTTCCTTGATGATGCCCTTGTCCCTGGCGTACTTGTTGACCGTGCCGGTGAGCGCCGAGCGGAAGCCCTGCTCATGCATGCCACCTTCGATGGTGTTGATGCCATTGGCGAAGCTGTGAATGCCATCGGTCTGGAAGCCGGTGTTCCAGCAGAAGGCAATCTCGACCGCTTCATCTTCGGCCTCTTCCTCGTACCAGCCGACCTGGTCGAAGAGTGCTTCCTTTGATGCGTTCAGATGCTCGACAAAGTCCTTGATGCCGCCGTCGTAACGAAGCACCACTTCCTCGAACGAACCATCCCGCTCGTCGTTGACGTGAAACTCCAGGCTGGCGTTGAGGAACGCCATCATCTGGAACCGCTCGACCAGGGTTTGAGTCCGGTACTCAATGCCCTCTTTGAAGATGGAGGGGTCCGGCCAGAACCGCACGGTGGTGCCGGTCCGAGGGGTGCCGTCCTCGTCGAGCGGCGAGTCACCGACCTCGGAGAGCTTGGCGTCTGGTTCACCACCGTCCTTGAAGGACATGGCGTGACGCTTACCCTCACGGTCGATCTCCACTTCGACCTTGGTCGACAGCGCGTTCACCACGGAAACGCCGACGCCGTGCAGGCCGCCGGAGACCTTGTAGCCCCCGTCGCCGAACTTGCCGCCGGCGTGCAAAACGGTGAGCACGACCTCGGCCGCGGTCAGGTCTTCGTACTTGGGATGTCGACCGACGGGGATGCCACGACCATCATCGACAACCTGAACACCACCGTCCTTCAAAACCGTTACATCGATGCGGTTGCAGTGGCCGGCCATCGCTTCATCCACAGCGTTATCCACAACCTCCCACACGAGGTGGTGGAGGCCGGTGGGCCCGGTCGAGCCGATGTACATGCCCGGGCGCTTCCGGACCGCTTCCAGTCCTTCGAGGACTTGAATGGACGATGCGCCGTAAGAATCGTCAGGGCCCTGAGAATCGCTTTGAGAGTTCGGTGCCATGCAGAAATCAACGTTCCGTTCAGCCGGAGGATTCGGCCAATGCGACTGGCCAGAGCGGAGATGGAATCCCGGTGGGATCCGGTGCTCTTCCGGAGGTTCTAGTCTACCAGTTAGAGCGTCTAGATCGGCGGAAAGAGCACCACGAAAACGGGCTGAATTCCTACTGTTTGAGCGAGTTTTTGCCTGTTGGCCAAAGAGCGTTCAGCGGTCGGTTCTCACCGACAGCCGAAGAAGCTGACCAGGGCCAAAAACGTCGTCGAAACGCTGCTTGATCTGCGCTTCCATCCAGCCGACCTGGGCCGCCCAGGCGGCATCGTCACAAGCGATGGTAAGCACGCCGTTGACCAGTTCTACCGGTCGCGTGGTGCTCGAAAGGGCTGGACCGACAACATCTGGCCACCGATCGGCCAGTTGGCTGAGAATGCTGATCGGCGGCGCGCCGAGATTCCGAACCAGCCGATCGAGGGAGTCGCCAAGCGTTGGCGGATTGTACGTCTTCCCCAACTTCGTACCCAGCTGTTCTTCGTCGCTTGGACGGCCGTCATATCGACGAAATCGATTGCCCGTTGGCTTCGAATTTGTCATGACGATGCTCCAGCCGCGGATGCCACCACACCCGACAGACCCATCATCGCGGCATTCCCGATGCATCGAAAGTCAGGATGCGGTCAGGGTTCGTTTGTGGCGGCAAATCTGTGGCCGAGGTGATGACGGTTTGGCCCGGCGGCAAGTTCTCCAACAGCGCTGCGGACCGGTCCGCATCAAGCTCGGACAACACATCGTCGAGCAGCAGCAGCGGCGGTTCACCAAGCACCCCGGTGACCAGCAGGTGTCCCGCCAACCGCAGCGCCAGCGCCAACGTGCGCTGCTCGCCCTGAGACGCTTCTGTCCGAGATGCCAGGCCATCGAGACGTAAGGCCAGCTCGTCACGGTGCGGGCCAACCGAGGTGACCCCTCGGCGAATGTCGATGTCTCGCTCGGCGTCCAACGCCTCGGTCAAGGTGTCGGTCTGCCAGGACCGCTGATAGTCCGCGCTGACCGGAACCGGTTTCCCGGCCAGTACCTCATAGGACTCCTCGACCAACGGCAACAGCTTTGCCACAAGCGCCTCGCGCCGGTTGGTGACATCGGTGCCCGTCGTCGCCAGCTTGGCGTCCCAAACGTCCAGCGTCATCAACCCGGCCTCGTCGAGGCGACCATGGGACTGTCGCAGCAGCGCGTTTCGCTGTTTCAAGATGCGCTCAAGGTCACGCAGGACCGCATCGGCGTTGGGATCCAACGCCACCAGGACGTCGTCCATGAAGCCGCGACGCACCGACGGTCCTTCCTTGATCAATGCCAAATCGTCCGGGGCAAACACAGTAATGCGCAGCGCACCCAGGAGATCCCGGCTCCGCTGCAGGCGCTGACGGTTGACCTGAGCCCTGGTCTTGCGTCGGGCAACCTCCAGCTCGATCAGGACGTCTCGGTCGTCGCGGATGCCCTCGGCCCGGATGATGGCGGCCTCGGCTCCCCGCCGAATCAAACTCTCGGTCGGCGCGCCACGAAAGGACTTCAGGGTTGCGAGCAGGCCAAGCGCTTCAAGCAGGTTGGTCTTGCCAATGCCGTTCGCGCCGACGATGGCCGTCAGGCCAAGCTCGAGCGGCAACTCCAATGACTCATAGCTTCGAAAGTCCTGAAGCCACAACCGGGTTATCTGCACCGCGTGCCTGGCACGAGCGGGCTAGGAAACCCGGACGGGCATGATCAGGTAGAGGAACTCCTGGTTTCCGACACTGCGGACCACTGCAGGCTTCAGCTCATCGATGGTGGCCAACGTGACCTCATCACCGGTGGCAACTTCAA
>CAZSTV010000323.1:0-5865 GCA_964609665.1 uncultured Acidimicrobiaceae bacterium | reverse complement strand
GGTGCACGCAGTCGCAGTTGTTGTCGACCGCCGCGGCGATGACCGCATCAATGTCGAGGTATGCCGCAACGGGGTCGGTTGCGGAGCCACCGGTCGGCGCCAATGCAACCGAGGTGGTGGTGGTGGCGGAGGTGTGCAACGACAGCTCGTCTGCTTGGGGGTGAATGCTGACCGATTCCATGCCGAGCGCCGAAGCGGCCTTTGCGATTCGAATGGCGATCTCGCCCCGATTGGCGATCAAGACCCGATTGTGGCCCACGTGTTGCTCCTGCGTTCTTGGCTGAGGTGTCCTGGCAATTCCTGTCCTGGCCAATTCTTAGCCGCCAACTCCGATGCCGCCAAAAGGGTCGGCGTAGCTCAGCCGTCTTGGAGCTGTGGAGCCAGTTCGGTTTTTCGGTCCCGAGGGAATCGGGCGGCCAGCAAGACCGGTGCGGTGGCCATGACGAACACCATGACCCACCAGCTGGTCTTGAACGCATCCAGGCGCTCGCCGACCGCCGTGTCTCCGATGATTGCAGCGGTGATGGCAATGCCCAGTGCGCTCAGAGCCATCCGGGCCATGTTGTATGTGGCGTTGGCCGAGCCGAGCTGTGGCGCAGGAACATCTCTCAGTGCCGCGGCGTTGGCCGGGCCCAACATTGCCCCCATACCCAAGCCGATGCTGAGTGTTCCGGGGAGGAAAGCCCGGACGTAGGTCTCGTCTGGCTCAAGTCGCCACGCCATCCAGGCGGTGCCAACGGTGGCCATGGTCGCCCCAAAGATCAGCAACCGCCGGTACCCGTGGGCATCGGCCAGCCGACCTGCGAACGGTGCAGTGATCACCAGGATCGCCGGCCCGGGGGTCATGGCGAGCCCGACCTGCAAGATGGAGTAGTCCCACACTTCGGTGACGAAGAGCGGGTAGAGAAACCAGGTTGCCGTGGTCGACATGCTGAGCAGCGCGCTGGCCGCGGTGGTGATGGTGAAGGTGGGGATGCGCAGCAGGTCCAGGTCGATCAGTGGCTCCGGGTGACGCCGGGAACTGCGGATGAAGATGGTCGCGCTGATCGGAACCGCGATGAGCATCGCCACGATCCGAGGGTCTGTCCATCCCCAGATTCGTCCCTGAACGATGGCAAACGTGAGCGCGCCAATTGCCGCAGTTCCCGTAACGGTCCCGACCAGGTCGAGGGGGCCGGGATTCTCGGCAACCAACCCGGGCTGGAGCACACGCTGTCCAGCGAAGATGGCAATGATCGCAACGGGAACTGCGGCCAACAGCACCACCCGCCAACTCGTGACCTGGAGAATTCCGGCGGCGACGATCGGCGCTGTTGCCGCGCCGAGGATGCCCATCGACGACCACAGCGATACCACCGAACCGTGGCGTTCCTGAGGGAACTCCGGAAGCACTGCGGCCAGTGATGCCGGCAGCATCAGGGCAACACCGATGGCCTGGCCCAATCTGGCCACAATGACCAGTTCAATCGATGGGGCGACACCGGACAGCGCCGCGCCGATGGCAAAGATGGTCAGCCCCTGGAGGAAAACCTTCTTCCTGCCGATCCGGTCGGCCATGCGCCCGCCGAGGAGCATAAAGGTGACCTGGGCGACGTTGTAGCCAGATACCACCCACGACACGGTGGCCAGCCCGGCGTCGGGGAACTCCTTTTCGAGCACTGGCACTGCGATGTTCGTCGCTGTACCGACGAAGGCGGCGAGCAGCATTGCGGTGGCCGCAACGGTCAGCGCCTGATTTGGTTTGGAGACGATTACGCCAACCTACCCCGGGTGGGTCAGAACTCGAATTCCGAGCTGCGGCGCTGGAACGGGTGAGGGTACGGGCCGTCGCCCGCGCCGCCGGTGAGGTCCCACTCCATCGGTTCGGGTGAACGGTTGACCTTTCGCTCACCGAATCCGCTCTGTCTGACCGCCAACCCAACCGCAGCGCCAAAGACAAACCCGCCGACGTGGGCCATCCACGCAACGCCGCTGTTTGTGCCGGTGAAGAACTGGGTGATGAACCAGATGGCGAGGAACCATTTGGCTCGAATATCACGCAGGAAGTAGAAGACCAGGGTCCGGACCGGGGCATCGGGGAACCACACGGCATACGCGCCCATGACAGCGGCAATGGCCCCGGACGCGCCAACCACCGGCACGGTGCTCGAGGGTTGCACAAGGTAATGCGCGAGCGTGGCGAAGATGCCGCCAAGAATGTAGAACGCGCCGAACAGCACCGGACCGAGTCGGTCCTCAATGTTGTTGCCGAAGATCCAGAGAAACCACATGTTTCCGCCGAGGTGCATCAGCCCGCCGTGCAGGAACATCGAGGTGATCAACCCCAGGTAGACCACCTTGCCGGGGAAGAGCGAAGGGCTTGCGTCTTCTTCGATGCACGATGCCGTCTCCCCACGATTGAAGGTGGAGTCGATCTCCGCCTCGCTCAACGGGTCCCCGGTTTTGATCTCGCAGGGGATCGCGGCGTACTCCAAATTGAACAACAGGGATTCGGTCTGGTCGGCGAGACCGCCCTGGGGGCCGAAGTACGCGGCGACGCAAGCCAGGATGATGACGATGGTCAACAGCGGCTTTCGAGTCGTCGGATTTTCGTCCTTCAGCGGAATCATGGTGCAAGGGTAGTCTGCTTGGCCATCGACCTCTCCAGGGGCGGGATTCTCAGCTCAAAAGAAGCGCGTGGGTAATCTTGACCATCGATGATGCTGCGCTTAGCATCTCCCCCGGCGGCAACAACAAACTCCGCGGCAGCGGGAGCCCGACCGAGATCGGGCCCGGAGGGACATACCATGACCATGCAGGCTTCGAGCCCGACGTGTGATTCGTCGAATGCGTTTTCGAACGAACTCGGTCCACTACCGAGTGTGCTTCAACCAGGTCTACTGAACGACTTCGTGGCGCGTCCGGGGGACCGGTACAGCAGGCTGAGGGCCAGCGCCGCCGATGGGTTGGATACCGCGCGGTGGACCAAGGTTGGTCAGCGTATGATGCTGACCTCGGTGGCGATGACCACCCTTGGCTTGCAAGCGGTTCCCGCCGCCAGTGCGGCCGCCATCAGCTCGTCTTCGGCTGGTTCGTCTGCGGTTGGATTATCTGCGGTTGGTGTACCTTCGGCTGATTTGTCTTCCGGCGAGCCGACGCAGACCCTTGGCCAATCGGCCCAGGCGGTGGGACTGGAAGCGGAGCCAACCGTCGCCTGCCCACCGCTCACCGAGCTGTTCCGCCCAGAGCTGTGCCCCGACCCAGCACCGCAGCTGAGCTTCGAACGGATGGTGCGGCTGATCCGTGCGGCGATCGCCGTCCTGGACATGGAGCGCCCGACCGACTCGACGCCGGCCGAGTTCGTCGTATCAGCACCAGCACCAGCACCGACGCCGGTCGCCGATGCGCCGTCACCGGTTTCCGAGGTCACGGAGCCGCCGACGGCGCCCGCGTTGTCAGCGGTTCCCGCCGCCGCAGCAACCCTGTCGCAGATCCAGTCCGACTCAGACGGCGCTGCCTCTGTCGGTGCTGTCGCTGTCGACGGTGACTCTGACGACGGTGACTCGGACGGCGCTGTCGCTGTCGACACTGTCTCGGTCGACACTGCCTCTGTCGACACTGCCTCTGTCGGTGCTGTCGCTGTCGACGCTGGGGAATCCACCACGGAATTCGTGGCGACTGAACCCGTGGTCGCTGTCCCGGTTCCCGTCGGGGGTTCTGACTCAGGGTCGGATGCCACTGCTGTGGTGTCGGGAGTGGACTCCCTGGCTGACCTGAGCAGCCCGCCGCAGCTCGCCGCTCCGACCTCGTCGACCGCACCGGCTGCTCCAACCGCGCCTTCGGCTCCGATCGCGCCTTCGGCTCCGGCCGCGCCTTCGGTCCCAACGGCGCCTTCGGCTCCGGCGGTGCCATCGTTCCTGTCCGCTCCCGCTGCGCAGACCACTGCCCCGTCGCAGCCCGTCGCCCCGGTCCAATCGACGGCCGTTGGCCCTCCGTCGGTCCTTTCCCAGACCGCCCCGACCCAGACAGCTGCTCCAGCCCAGCCCGCAACACCATCGGTGCCAACCCCACCGTCGCCACCGGCGGCACCGTCGGCTCCCACTCAAACGTCGTCCCAGGCGGCGACCACCAACGACTCGCCGACGTCGACCGGCGCCACGGTCACCACCGAGTCGGTAACCGTTACCGAGTCGATCGAGGGCAACCCGTCGATGGTGGTTTTTAACGGCACCGGCTCAGGACAGAGCGAGACCTCGTCGACTCAGACCGTGGACGCTGCGGGCAACGTCGTCAGCAATACCGAGACGGTCAGTTCAGAGACCTCGCACGGTTTGGAACTCGATCCTTCGTTGGAGGAGGACACCACCGGTGCCGCTATCGGCTATGAGTCGACCTCCGGAACCGAGCAGACCACCACCACCGATGGCGATGGCAACGTCGTCAGCGTTGAGAACCAAACATCCGAGGCCGACCAGGCGGGTATGACCGTCAACGTTGGTCCGGTCGAGGCCGCGGGTTCGTTCACGCTGACCGAGACCGAGTCGGTCACCACCGACGACAACGGCAATGTCACCAGCACCGGTCAGAGCTCAGAGCTCGAGTTGGCCGGTGCGGTCGAGGTTGACACCGGTGTGGTCACCATCGGCGGCTCCGCCACCTCGACCACGAGCGAGTCCAGCACGAACGACGGCAACGGCAACGTCACGAGCACTGAAACCAGCCAGCAGACCGAGTACACCGGAACCCTCGGAGCGGAGGTTGGGCCGGTGGGAGGCTCGATTGAAGTCGGTTCCCAGGAATCGCACACCGAGACGGTCACCCCCGACGGCACGACAACCACCGACGGTTCATCGGTGTCGGTCCAGGTCCATGTGGAGGTAGGCAACGACAGCCTCGGCGCTCAGGCCGATGCCGGCATGGAACTTGGAACGAGCGAGACCGAAGTGGTGGATCCCGATGGCAACCTCGTTTCCACCACTGAGACTGAAACCACTGACCTGAACGCCTCGGCCGGTGTGAACCTGCTTGGCACGACGTTTCAAGCGAGCGTCGGGCCGTACTCGTCGTACTCCAACGAGACCTTGGCTGACGGAACCCAGACCGCCACCCACATCAACAGGGGTCAGGTCATGACGGCGACGTCCGGGCCAAACGGGTCGAGCAGCGGGAACCCCACCCAGCCCAACATGGGTGTTCCAGCGGCACCTGAGCGTCCGACCGAGATTGAAATTGTCGCCCCGGCGGGGACGGCCGACTTCATTGACGGGTGCGAGGACGGCTGCACCGTCACGATGACACTCGATGAAGAGACCATGGCCAACCTGCCTGAAATTGGTGACCCCGAAGGGCCGTTCGTCTCGCCGCCAAACGTCATCGCCGGACTGGCTCTACATGAGCCGGTGCCGCACGATGCCATCACCGGGGCCAACATTCGACCAAGCGAGATGCTGGGCTACCTGAATCAGTCCGGTCTGATGCGGGGCCCGAACGTCAACGTCCAGTCGCATGGCGCGCCAACCCACAGCTACGACGATGCGCCGCTGAATCACCTGGCAGCCAACCCCCCAGCGGCTGCCGCTCCCGCTGCAACCCCAGCCCCGGCGGCACCGGTCGATACGCCTGCGCCGCCGACCATGCCAAGCGGTCCGGCCCCGTCGGCCGATGCCACCCCGGCACATGGCTATGACGATGCACCGACGAACTACTCGGGCGATACAAACGCCGGCCCCGCCGACACGTCCGGTTCGCATGGCTATGACGATGCGCCGACGAACTACTCGGGCGACACGAACGCCGGCCCCGCCGACACGTCGACCGATGCCGACACGTCAACCGATGCCGACACGTCAACCGATGCCGACACGTCAACCGATGCCGACACGTCAA
>CAZSTV010000322.1:0-5885 GCA_964609665.1 uncultured Acidimicrobiaceae bacterium | reverse complement strand
CCCCAACAGCATGGTCGATCGGATCACGCCAGCAACCACCGACGCCGACCGCGAACAGCTCGAGACGCTGACCAACATGTCGGACCAGTGGCCGGTGGCGACCGAGCCCTTCACCCAGTGGGTCCTCGAAGACAACTTCGCCGCCGAGCGCCCTCCGGTCGAGACGCTGGGCGTCATCCTCACCGACGACGTTGAGCCCTACGAGCGGATGAAGCTCCAACTGCTGAACGCCGGGCACTCCTGCCTTGCCTATCTCGCGGCCCTGGCCGGCTATGAGTTCGTGCATGACGCCATGGGCGACGAGGCCATCCGCCGGTACCTCGAGGCGTTCCTCAGCCTCGAGGCAGCGCCTGTCGTGCCGCCGGTCCCGGGCATTGACCTCGACGACTACCAGGCGTCGCTCATCGAGCGGTTCTCCAACCCGGCCATCTCCGATCAGATCGCCCGGCTGTGCCTGGACGGCACCGCCAAGTTCCCGAAGTTCCTGTTGCCAACCGTACGCTCCCAGCTCAGCGACGACGGCCCCATCGCACTCAGCGCCCTGGCCCTCGCCGGATGGTGCCGGTATCTACAAGGCGTAGCCGACGACGGTTCCGCCATCGACATCTCTCCAGATCCCCAGCTGGAAGAAGCCGTGCGGTACGCCAAGCAGGCCGAAAACGACCCCGCGGCCTTCCTCGCCTTCGAAGACGTGTTTGGAACTGATCTGGCTTCTAACGATCGTCTCGTCGTAGCATTTAGCAATGCAAGCGCTTACCTCGCCGAAAACGGGGTAGCCAGCACGATCGACTCGGCACTTAGCAACATCACGTAGCCGTCACAAGAAGGGGGCGCTCGAATCTTGACTACAGCGGCAGAGCACACCGGTCGAGCGCTGTTTCAGACCGAACGCCAGCGCGAGATCATGGCGCTTGCCCTGCAGCATGGTCGTGTCGATGTTGCCCAGCTGGCCCACACCTTTCAGGTGACGACCGAGACCATCCGTCGAGACCTTTCAGAGCTCCAGGGCCGTCGCCTTGTACGGCGCGTCCACGGCGGAGCGGTGCCGTGGGAGACCACCGGGTTTGAGCCGCTGCTTGCGGTCCGCAACGACCTCCAGGTGGCGGAGAAGCGGCGTATCGCCCGACTCGCAGTGCAAGAACTGCCAGATTCCGGCACCATCATCATCGACTCTGGGTCAACGTTGACTCCCTTGGCGGAGTGTCTACCCCGTGACCGAGAACTCCAGGTGGTCACCAACTCGCTGCTGACTGCTCAGGCGCTCGCCAAGAACGACCTGGTCGACGTGGTGGTCCTGGGCGGCGGCCTCCGAAAGAACACCTTTGCCATGGTCGACGCCCAAACCGTTGCGGCAGTGGGGGAACTATCGGTCGACACGCTGTTCATCAGCGCCGATGGCATGTCGCTCACCCGAGGGCTCACCACCCCGTACCGCGAAGAGGCCGCGCTCAAGCAGGCCATGATCGCCAGCGCCGGTCGAGTGGTGGCGCTCATCGACTTCTCCAAGATGGGTCAGAAACACCTGGTGCGCTTTGCCGACTGGTCATCGATCGACGTGCTCGTGACCGATCTGCGGGCCGACGATGAGACGGTGGCCGCCATCGAAGCCCTCGGCCCGACGGTGCTCCGGGCCTAACGGCGCTCCGGGCTTGAAGGCGCTGCGCCCGCGAAGCCTGCGAGCCCAACGAACCCCGCTAGACGAAGCCCAATCCGGCCAGTTCGACCGCAAGCTGCGTCTTCTTCGCGTTTGGACCACCGGTCGAGCGCCACAGGGCGAGCAGGTCATCGTGATCGGTGTTGGTGTCCTCGGCGAGGCGGCTGGCGGCAAGCACCCGCTCCCACTGCAACAGCTCCGGCACGGTACCCCCGGAACGGGCTACCACGTCATCCAGAAAGATGCGGTGCATCTCTTGAAGCAGCGCGGGAGAGGCACCGGGCAGATGCGGCGGCTTCAGTCCGGTGACCGGTGGCCGGATCAGCAGCGAGGTACGCACCGAATCGGCGGCGCAGTGTCCGGTGCCCGCATCGAACCAGTCGATCACGACCGGCCCGCTCTCCCCCATCAGAATGTTCCCCGGGTGGAGATCGCCGTGACACAGCGACACCCCTGACGGCAGCGCATTGGTGAGGCCGAGAGCGTTCTCCCGCTCCGTCGATGTGAGGAGGCAGGCCTCGGCAATCTTGGAACAAATGCGGTTGCGAAGGTCCGGGACACCCTCTGGCGCATCCACACCGTTGATGGCCTGCTGCACCTCAATCATCTGCCGGGTCAGCCCGGCCAACTTCGTCGGGTCCTCCAACAGCAGTTGCCACATCGAAGGGCCCTCGATGCGTTCAAACACGATGGAGTCTCGGCCGTCGATCTTGATGAGGTCACGCACCTCGGGGGTCGGAAGGCCGACGGCGTGCACGGCATCTGCGATGCGAGCCTCGACACCGGCCCAGTGAGGCGGCACTTCCGCCCGCGGGACCTTGACCACCGAAGCCGCGCCAAGGGCGAACACTTCAGAGGTTCGACCGACCGCCAAAAGCGGGCCGAGGCCAATCACAGGCCTGTCGTTTCTACTGGGCGTTGCCTCGGTCCGGTCCGAGGGAAAAACGACATATACAAAGCCTGTCACGAACCGAGCAAGAACCTCAAACCATTTGCGTTGCGGTTTGTGGTCCTCTCCGCAATGTTCGTTTCCAACACAGACCCTGGTTCACTCAACCCGGTGAATCCACACCCCGCACGAGCACTGGTGTTTGGGACCTCTGCCGCCGTCCTGGTGTTGGAGATCCTGGCCGGCAGGCTGATGGCCCCCTATGTCGGCATCTCGCTCGAGACGTTCACCGGCATCATCGGGACGGTGCTGGCAGGCATCGCCGCTGGGTCGGCGATCGGTGGGTCGCTGGCGGACAAGAGGGACCCGCGCACGTTGATCGGCCCAAGCCTGCTGCTCGGTGGTGCGTTGACCTGGCTGTCACTTCCCATTGTGAGAATCGTCGGGCCCCTGGTGGACACCGGACCGGTCTCCATCGTGGTACTCACCGCGCTGGCCTTTCTTCCGCCTGCGGCCGTCTTGAGCGCCGTCGGACCGATGGTGGCAAAGCTGCGCTTGGCTTCCCTCGATGACACCGGAGCGGTAGTCGGTGGACTCTCGGCGGCCGGGACGGTCGGAGCCCTGGCCGGAACCTTCGTCACGGGCTTCGTCTTGGTCTCGGCGCTGCCAACCCAACCGATCGTCATTGGCATCGGGGCCGCACTCATCGTCTCCGGCATCGTCGCCGGTTGGCGGCTGCACCGGGACAAGCCAACGCCGTACAACGCGCTCGGCCTGGTCGCCGCCGGCCTGTTCTCATTCCCGGCCGCGCCACCGTGTGACCACGAGACCGCGTACTTCTGTGTGAACGTCATTGTCAGCGACGACAACCCGTCGGGCCGTGACCTGATCCTCGATCGGCTGCGCCACGCGTTCATCGACCTGGACGATCCGACCAACCTCGACGTGCGCTACATCCGGCTCTTTGCCGATGTGGCGGCGGCCCAGCCCGAGCCGGCCTCGGACATTCTGCACATCGGTGGCGGAGGCTTCAGCTTTCCCCGCTACCTCCATCACATCGATGATGCGACGACCAACCTTGTTCTGGAGATCGACGCCGACCTGGTGCAGATCAACCGCGACGAGTTGGGCCTCGTCACCGACGAGCGATTGCAGGTGACGACCGGGGACGCAAGGCTCGCCCTTGACGAGCTGGCCAGCGACCGCTTCGACCTTGTGGTCGGTGATGCCTTCGCCAGCCAGTCGGTGCCTTGGCACCTCACCACCACCGAGTTCATGACCCAGATCGACCGGGTCATGACCGCGGACGGCATCTACGTCATGAACGTGATCGACGGTGTCGACAGTCGCTTTGCCAGAGCGGAGCTTGCGACGTTGCGCCAGACGTTCGCCAACGTGGCAGTCATCCTCCCGCCTGGCGGCTTGGTCCCGGATCGGCCGATCAACCAGATACTGATCGCCAGCCATCAACCGATTCCGCCCATCACCGTCGACCCTGACGACGGCCAGCTTCGGGTTGGCGACATCGAGGACTACATCGACGGACAACGCCCGCTGCGCGATGACTTCGCACCGGCCGATCAACTGGTCGCCGACTGACCAACGGCCCGACTGACCAACGGCCCGGCGGAACGTGACTTCCGAACTGTCTTCGAACCAGAGCTGCGAACGAGACCTGGATCAAACCTCGATCGTGGCCGCGCCGCAGCTGTGATTCATCAGTCGAAGCACCCGATCGGCCCGCTTCACCCCGAGCACCGTCACCGTGCCGGTCTCCAGGACGAACCGCTTGCCATCGGCCGCTGCGAGCCCGAGCCACCGGGCGATCAGGATGGCCAACAGATGACCATGGGCGAAGACGATCGCAGGGCCATCCGCGGCCGCAGCGGTTACCACTTCGATGGCCCGATCGGCCCGCACGCCAACGTCGTCAACCGACTCGCCGTCAGCCAGCGGGGAGCGCCACTTTGACCACCCCGGCTCGTCAACGTGAATGTCAACCGTACGCCGCCCCTCATATACCCCGTAGTCCCACTCCATCAGATCATCGAGCAGGGTGAACGGCCCTGCCACGCCGGACAGCTCCGCGGTAGCGGTCGCCCGTTGCAACGGCGATGAGAACCGGGCCGTAAAGCTCCAGTCGGCCAGCGTCGGACCGACGCTGCGAGCCTGCTCCTCACCAACATCGGTAAGGGCAATATCGGTCCGTCCGGTGTGGCGACCATCACGACTCCACTCGGTTTGCCCGTGCCTGACCAGGACAATCTGCGTCTCCATAGCCGGTACCCTACGGCCGTGACCGAACCTTGGGTACTGGATCTCGATGGCGTTATCTGGCTGGGCAACCAACCGATTCCCGGGGCGGCCGACGCCGTGGCCCGGCTCAAGGCCAGCGGCGCCGAGGTGCTGTTCGTCACCAACATGTCTCGCCTGACCGAAGCCGAACAGGAGCAGAAGCTCGCGGGCCACGGGATCGACGCCACCGGCTCGGTACTGACCTCGGCCATGGCCGCAGCCCAGTTGGTGGAACCTGGCCAACGGGTGCTGGTGGTCGGGGGCCACGGCATCGACGAGGCGGTTGAGAAGAAGGGCGCCACCGTCGTCGAGCATCACCCGGCGGACGCTGTCATCGTTGGCATCGACCCGGACTTCAACTACGACGAACTGAGCCGGGCGATGACCGCGGTGCGAGGTGGGGCGACCCTCATCGGCACCAACCACGACCCCACCTACCCGACGGCCGAGGGACTGAAGCCGGGTGGCGGCGCAATCGTTGCCGCCATCGCCGCCGCGGCCGAGGTGACCCCCACCTTCGCCGGGAAGCCCAACAGCGCCGCCGCCGATCTTGTCCGAGCCAGGCTTGGCGATTCCGGCCTGATGGTCGGCGACCGACCAGACTCCGACGGGCTGTTCGCCACCGAGCTCGGCTATGACTTTGGACTGGTGCTCAGCGGCGTGACCAAGGCCGAAAACCTGCCGGTCGAGCCGACACCAGCGGTCGTGGCCGACGATCTGGCCTCGCTGGTATCGACCCGACTGGGTTAGGTCACGTCAACCATGTTCTGGAGCTGACAACCGCTCCGATCAGTTGCGGGGCTTGCGGCCCTTCACGCCGAGCAGTGTCGGAGCGCTTGAACCACACGTGGCGCCCTTGACGTTCTCCGGCGTTGCCACGAGCAGACCGTCATAGACATTGTCGGCGATGGCCTCGTCGGTCAGGAACGACTCGCCGATGCGGCAACCGTACTTTGCAAACAGCTCCTGATGGCAGGGGAAGGCGTTGCCGCCGGTCACCGCCGGGTCGAGCACTTCCAGACCCCAGGTGTCCGAAGCGATCATCGC
>CAZSTV010000321.1:5597-5950 GCA_964609665.1 uncultured Acidimicrobiaceae bacterium | reverse complement strand
ACGTTGACGAGAAAGAGCTGGTCGTCCACGACGAATCCGTCGAGGATCCGGCACTGGCGTTTGCGCTCGGCAATATCTCGAACGACAACTTCACACCGACACCGTTCGGCGTGTTCCGTGCCGTCGATGCTCCCGAGTATGGCGAGGCAGTTAATAAGCAGCTGCTCACCGCCAACGAAGAGTCAGGACCGGGCGATCTTGGCTCGCTCCTCCGCTCTGGTGCCACATGGATCGTCGAGTAAGGCGTTAGCCTGCCTGGGTGAATCGATTTCTTGCGGTAATCGCCTGCTGTACTCTTTTCATCGCCGCTTGCGGTGTTGACCGAAATGCAGTTGGCGACAAAGGGCGCATCC
>CAZSTV010000321.1:0-5587 GCA_964609665.1 uncultured Acidimicrobiaceae bacterium | reverse complement strand
CCCCCCTCCCCGGGGTGTTTGGGGCTTTCAACAACCCGGGGCCCCCCCGGGGGGAGCCCGAGGCCGTCGAGGGCGATGCTGAAGATGAACCCGACGACGCCGCCGGTGACGATGCCGCAACACCAACAACGTTGCCAGCCACGCCTCCGACAACAGGGGCACCTGCCGACGTTGCGCTCTCGGCTGCGTTTAGCGACGCCGACTGGGAGATCACTCACGGCGAGCTGAACGAGGTTGTTGTCCCGACTCAGGAGAACGAGGAGTTTGTCGCTCTTATCTTCGGTGGGGTGCAGCCCGTAGGTTTCGATGCCGGAGTGTTGACCGAGCACCTCATCTCTCGAGCCATTCAGTTTGAGCTTGACGCAATCGGGTCAAGCATTACCGACGAACAGCGCGACACGTCACGTTCCAGCCTCCTTGAGCAGGTTGAGTCGCTGTACATCGGCGAGCCGGACGCAACCGCAGAAGCGGAACGCCTCTTCGACGAGGTGCCGTACCTTCCGTTCCTGGTCGAGTACCAGGCCGGTCAGAACGCGCTGAGCGAAGCGCTGGCAGCAGAGGCCGGACCGGGAACTGAGGTTCCCTGCGTCCGCCACATCCTGGTTGAGGAGGAGGCCGAGGGTGACGCCATCATCGTCCGCCTTGAGGCCGGCGAGGACTTCGCAGAGCTGGCCCAGGAACTGTCGACCGGTCCAAGCGGTCCTACCGGTGGCGATCTCGGCTGTAGCCCGTCCAGCAACTACGTGCCGGAGTTCGCAGGCGCTGTCGACACCGCCGAGATCGGCGCCTTCGTCGGCCCCGTACAGACCGAGTTCGGCTGGCACGTGATTCTGGTCGAGGGCGTTGAGGCCCAGCCAGCAGACGGTCGGGCACTGGCCACCGAGCGCCTCCGTGAGCGCCTCGGTGAGGCCAACATTGACGTTGACGCCAACCTGGGTTCCTGGAACGGTGACCAGCTGGCGATCGTCCCGCTCGGTTCCTAATACCGGCGACCGGCCCGGATAGCTCATAGTTCTCAGATGGCCCCGACAGCCAAGGTTTCGATCTGTGGTCTCGGTCCCGGAGGGGTCGGCCAGATAACCGAGGCGACCGCGGAGCTGGTAGGTGGACCGGATCCGGTCTACCTACGAACGTCCAGGCATCCAAGCGCCGAACGGGTCTCACAGGCGATCTCCTTCGACGACGTCTACGAACAGGCCGAGTCGTTTGACGAGGTCTACCAGACGATCACCGACACGGTGATTGACGGAGCCAAGACATCCGGCCATGTCGTGTACGCCGTGCCGGGATCGCCGCTTGTACTCGAACGGTCGGTGCGCCACCTTCGAGCGTCGTCCGAGGTGGACGTGACCCTGTTGCCAGCGGTGTCCTTCCTCGATGAGGTGTGGGCCCGGCTACAGGTCGATCCTGTCGATGACGGTGTCCGCATGGTCGACGGGCTGCGGTTCGCCACCGACGCGGCCGGAGAGCGCGGCCCGTTGCTCGTTGCCCACGTGCACTCGGCGTGGGTGCTGTCGGACATAAAGCTGGCCCTCGACGCCGGCCCCGAGCAGCAGGTGACCGTGCTCCAGCGACTTGGAACCCCCGAGGAGCGCATCTTCGATGTGGCATGGCCCGACCTTGACCGAGTGGTTGAGGCTGACCATCTGACAACGCTGTACCTGCCGACGTTGGCCGCCCCGGTCGGGTATCAACTGAGCCGCAGCGTCGAGATGATGCGTCGACTCCGCCGAGACTGCCCGTGGGACCGAGAACAAAGCCATCGGTCGCTCAGGAAGTTCCTCATCGAAGAGTCCTACGAAGTGCTCGACGCCATCGACGGACTGGGCGGCCCCGACGACGACCCGGCCGCTGACGCTTACGCCGATCTTGAAGAGGAGCTGGGCGATCTGTGGTTCCAGATTCTGTTTCACGCCGAGCTTGCGGCCGAAGCGGGTCAGTTCACCATTGCCGAGGTTGCGGAGGGGCTGTACGACAAGATGGTCCGTCGGCACCCCCACGTCTACGGCGGGGAGGACGCAATCGACGCGTCCATTCCCGCCAATTGGGAACAGCTGAAGCAGCAGGAGAAGCAGCGGGGTTCAATCCTCGACGGCATTCCTACCTGGCTTCCGGCGTTGGCGCTGACGGAGAAAACGCTCAAGAAGGCCGCGGGGGCTGGCCGCGAAGCGGCGCTCGACGAACCTGGCGAGGCGCTTGCGCAGTTTGTCCCCGACGGTGTCAGCCCTGATGATGTTGCGACGGTGCTACTGACCGTTGTCGAGCTGGCCCGACGCCAAGGCATCAACGCCGAGGAGGCGCTGCGGGCCAAGATCCGGTCCTCTGCGGAGCGCTTCCGGGCCACCGAAGGTGACGGCAGCGATGACCGACGGTGGATCGCCGGGTAGGGCTGGATCCGGTGCTGGTGGTTGGACTACGAGGTGAAGCCGAGCCGTTCGGCCGCAAGCGGTGCGAGCAGATCAAGCTCGGCGGCGTCGTCTTCAGATAGCGCTGACAGGTTCATGGTCAGAACGTCGGTGCCAGATTGCACCAAGACGAGCCGGGCGTAGATCTGTAGGCCGGGTCCATCGAGCTCGCCGAGAACTTCGAACCGGCGGGCCCGGTCGCCGAATGCCGGCGGCGCGGTTTGCTGGGCCGAGAACGTGACGTTGCTGCCGTCTTCGTTGTCGACAACCCATGACTCACAGTCATTGGTTTCGGCATAGGCATCGAGGTAGGCGGCGGCCTGGTCCGCGGTCTCAAACCTGCTGACCACCTGATACAACGACTGGACGCCGCCGCCGGTGGTGATTGTTTGACCTTTCCAGTCCGCCAGGCCATCGGTGGCGGGAGCGTTGTCACACATGGTGCCCGAACCCGGACCGAAGGAGTCGCTGCTGGTCTCTGCATCGGGGCCGAACGATGTGTCACTCACGTCCAGCGGAATTGTCAGGCTCGCTCCGTCTTGGAGCAGCCCGCCTTCGTTGCCAGCGTCCTCGGGCGGCTCGACTGGCCCGTCAGATTCCTGGGCCACCGGATCAGCCGCTGGTTCTTGGGTGAAGGAGGCTGCGGACGTTTCGTCGGCAGAGTCATCCTCCAGGAGTTGGAAGAGCAGGAAGAGGATAAGTCCGCCGACGACCATGGTTGCCAAGTAGGCCAGGCCGAAGAACTTCAGGTTGCTGCCCGGCTCCTTGACCACGGTGAATGGCGTTGCCTGGCTCTGTCCCTGTCTGGCTCCGATGAGCGTCGGACCGACGTCATTTGGCGACGGCGGGGGAGGAGCCGTTGTGATGTTGGCTGCGGCCGCTTTGGCGAGCGTCTTCTGCGGCGGGTTGGCATTCGGGTTGTAGAGACCCGGTGCGGCATCTTCTGGCCGTGGATCGGTTGGTGGCCGAGAGACCGTCTGCTGGTCGTTGGCGGGGTTTGGTGCAACGGGGGCCACCGGTGCGGCAGCGACCGGATTTGAGACCACCTGGGTTGCCCCGACATCGGCCTTGGGGACGATCAGTGGCGTTCCCGCGTCGGGCAGGGCCTGGAACCGCGCCATCACGTCGGCTGCGCTCGCCGGACGATCTGCGGGGTCCTTGGCCAGCAAGGAATCGATCAGTGAAGCGAGCCCTTCGGAGATGCCGTGGCGGCGGACATCTGGCGGGCTGTCGGAGAGGACCCGGTTGATGATGGGGTGGATGGACTCATCGGTCTTCTGTACAAACGGCACGGATCGGAACACAGCGGCGAGGAGGCATACCCCAATGCCGTACAGATCACTGGCGACCGTTGCGCGCTTGCCGCTGAGGATCTCGGGAGCGGCATACGCAACGCTTGCGGTGATGGCGGCCGAGGTGGTGTTCGCTCCATCGTGCAGCCTGGCGATGCCGAAGTCTCCAAGGACCGCCTCGCCACTGGCCCGAATCAGAATGTTCTCGGGTTTGAGGTCTCGATGGAGGACACCGGAAGAGTGGGCCTCGGCCAGCGCAGCAGCCATCTGCCCGCCGATGCTGACCAGCTCTGACTCGGGAACGGGGCTCTTCTTCAGCCGTTGCCACAGCGTGCCGCCGTTGATGTATTCCAGCACGAGGTAGGGGCGTCCGTCGTTGAGCGAGCCAGCGGTGTAAACATCAACGATGTTGCTGTGCCCGGAGAGCCGCCCGAGGGCCTTGCACTCCCGGTCGAAGCGAAGCCGAATGGTCTCATCCTGGATGGCGGAATGACCGACCTTGATGGCAACCTGGCGATCAACGTTGGTTTGGCGGGCCAGCCAGACATCGCCAAATCCGCCTCCGCCGAGGCGACTGATCGGTTCGAAGCCGTCGAGTTCGAAGGTGGCGTTCATCTGCTTGGTTTTCCGCCTCCGTTCCGCATGTTCGTCGAGTGCACTCTTTGGTGTAGCCGTTGGTCCAATCCGCCCGAAAGACGGTGATGGAACCTTCTTCGATCATAGTGCCGCGCACGGACATCCCCTTCTAGAGACGGTCGGGGTTTCGCGGCGTTTTGGGTGGGCCGAGACCTAACGGTCGAGCTCCTCATCCAGTGCCCGGAGGGCGTCTGAATCAGGTGTTGGAGGGGTTCCGGCGATCGGAGCGCCGCCGGGAAGCGGTGGTGTGCCTGGCAGCGGCGGCGAACCGGGCAGCGGTGGCGTCCCAGGCAGTGGTGGGGCGCCCGCGATGGGTGATCCCTGGGGCGGGGCCATGGCGGCGTCTGGTGCTGGAGGCGGCGGTGTTCCCGGAAGTGCGGATGTTCCCGGAAGTGCGGATGTTCCCGGAAGTGGGGGTGTTCCCGGAAGTGGGGGTGTTCCCGGAAGTGGCGGGGTCCCGGGCAGCGGTGGCGTTCCGGAGATGGGTCCGTCCGGCGACGGTGGCGTTCCAGGAACCGGGGGATTCCCCGCAATGACAGTCTCTGCCGCGGACGGTACCTGACCGGGCAGCGGAGGGGCGCCGTTGATCGGGGTCGCGCTGGTAGCGATAGCGGTCTCGGCGAGCGAGGCAGCCGGCACCGGCGGCGTCCCGGGAATCGCCTCGGGCTCAATGTCAGCAAGCGTGGTATCCGGAAGCGGTGGCGTTCCCGGAACCGGTGGGGTGTCGGGAAGAGGTGGCATGCCGGAGAGAGGTGGAGCGTCGGGAAGCGGTGGCGTGCCGGGAACAGGCGGCGTGCCCGAGAGAGATGGTGCGCCGGGGAGCGGCGGAGCATCAGCAATCGGTTCCTGGGGCAGCGGCGGTTCGCCGGACAGCGGTGACCCCGGCATAGGCGGCGGCTCTGCCGAGGGGGCCGGGGCGAGGTCGTCGGGGCCGGCATCCAACGGTGGGAGGTCAGGTTGTGGCGGTGGTGGCGACCAGGCGTCGTAGCGAAGGTCGGCGTTGGCCACCGGTGCCGGTGGCGCCAAATCATCGTTGCGTGTGGCAAGACCCGGTGCTTGCGTTGCAAGGTCAGCGGCCGCAGCGGGGGTCATCGACGGTGGCGGCGGCAGCGGCGACCCGGTCGGGGGCGGTGGCGAATCGTTGATTGGACGGAGGTCGCCAAGCCCTGGCGGGGGAGCGGAGTAGTCGACCGGCGCCACAGCGACGACCGGCTCGTCTCTTTCCTCGGATGGGGCCTCGGATGGGGCCTCGGG
>CAZSTV010000320.1:457-5971 GCA_964609665.1 uncultured Acidimicrobiaceae bacterium | reverse complement strand
CCTCCGGTACGGGTTGAACCATACCGGCTGGGTAGCGGTTTTTCGGGGAATCAACCCTGGGCTATGCCCCCATCGGGACCGGCGGATCAAGCCCGCTGCAGAGGACCGCTTCGCTACGGCAGGCGCTCGCTCAACAGCGTGGCCAGCGCCGCCCCGAGTTTCACAGGGTCGTGGCCCCAACCGTCCGCCGCAGCAAGGTCTGCCTCGGAGATCGGGCCGATGGCCACCTGCAGGATCTCAGGAAGCGATCCGAGCGGTGCGAGAACGGCATCGATTTTGAGGTCGTGCTCGGCCAGCGCGTCAAGGTGCTCCACCAGTCCGAAGCCCTTGGCCTCGGCGCGGTCATTCGCCACATTGACGATGAACACCCGTTGGGCTCGGGTTTCGTGCAGCGCTTCGCGAATCGCAGGCACCACCGCGGTGGCCAGGACGGACGTGAACAGCGATCCCGGACCGATCAAGACCTGATCGGCGGTGCGTACCGCTTCCACGGCCGCAGCCGAGACCGGTGGGTCCGCAGGGTCGAAGCGGAGGTTGCGAATGCCCACCGCTCGCTCGATGGTGACCTGTCCGGCCAGCGTGCCGACATCGGAGTCGGCAATGAGTGTGACCGGAACCTGGGTTGCAGGGAAGATGCGACCGGTCGCACCGACAAGGCGGCCGACCTCATCAATTGCTGACTGGAGATCTCCCGAGACCATCGCAAGGCCGGCCAGCAGCAGATTGCCGACGGGGTGCCCCTGCAACGACCCGTCATCGAAGCGATGTTCCAGCGACTCAACAAGTAGCGATTCTTCGGTGGCCAGCGCCGACAGACAGCGACGCAGATCTCCCGGTGCGGCCATGCCGAGGTCATCTCGCAGTCGACCGCTCGACCCGCCATCGTCGCCGACCGAGACAATACCGGTCAGCGTCTTGGCGTAACTACGGGCGGCCCGAAGTGTGGCGGCAAGCCCATGGCCACCTCCGAGTGCAACCACCGACGGCCCGTGGGGGTCGGTATGTGGCGAATTGGTTCTATCGGTCGATGTCACGATGACTCACCCTTGGTTGCCAACCGCCCTCTTTCAACATGCGCCCGACACTCTCGGCCATGGCCACCGACCGGTGTCTGCCACCGGTACAGCCAAACGCGACGGTCAGGTAACTCTTGCCCTCATCCTCGTACTGCGGGATGAGGTGTTCAAGCATCCGCTCCAGATCTTCCAGGAAACGTTGGCTCTCCGGCCGGTCGATCACGTACTCCTGGATCTCCGGGTCCTTACCGCTGAACGGGCGGAGGTCGGCCTCCCAGTGCGGATTCGGCAGGAAGCGACAGTCAAAGACAAGGTCGACGTCGAGCGGCAGGCCGTGCTTGAACCCGAACGACTGCAGCGTCAGCCGCATCGGCGAGTCGGCGCCGACGTCGTCGAACTGCATGGTGATGCGATCTCGCAACTGATGCGGATTCAGCTCGCTGGTATCGACGACCAGGTCAGCGGCCGCCCGAGCAGGCGCCAGGTGCTGACGCTCCGCCTCGATGGCATCGATCAACGTGCCATCGGCGATGAGCGGGTGGGGGCGCTTCGTCGATTCGTACCGCCGAACCAGCACGTCGGTCGATGCTTCGAGGAACACCGCCCGAACGTCTTCCACCTGAGCTCGCAGCAGATCGATCTCCTGGGAGACCTCCTCGTCGTAGCCGCCCATGACCAGAGCGACCCGCTCATAACCGCCGGTCGCCGAGAGTGCCAGGTCGCCAACCTTGGACACCAGTGAGCCGGGAAGGTTGTCGATGACGAACCAACCAAGATCCTCAAAAGCCCCGGCGGCCACCGAACGTCCTGCTCCTGACAAACCACTGACGACTGCTACCCGGGTCACGCAGCCATCATCGCGCCTTCCAGACCACCATGCTGTGATCAGGCGACCGCTTTTCGTGATCTGTCAGAGTTTCCTGCAGTGCTGCTCACCTCTTTCTGCAATGCTGTTTACATTTTTCTGCAATGCTGTTTACAGCTTTCTGCAGTGCAGAGCCAACAGCCGAGGCACCGTGCCGGCTGCCTCGTACTGCGGGGCCTGGGCCAGGAAACCGGGCGGTGGCGACGGTTCATCCATGCGCTGCACGTACAGCGATGATGCCGCCAGCGCATTGATGTAGCGCGAGAGCGGACGATGGATGAACCTGATGAAGACACCCTTCTGGACCTCTTCGATGGTGGCCACCTCGTTCAGGTACGGCCCGATACGCCAGTACTGCTCCGGCGGGTCGATCAGCTGATCGTCGATCCAACCGCTGTCCGGCGTTTGCAGCAGCGGGTGATTGAGCAGGAAGACGAAGCTCCCACCGGGCCGAAGGACGCGTGCCACTTCGGCGATGGCCTCGTCCACGAGGTCGATGTGTTCGAAGACCAAACAGGCCAGGGCGCCATCAAAGGACGCATCGGCGAACGCAAGACCTGCTGCGTCCGCTTGAACGTAGCGTGGCGCACCGCCGCGTTCGGCCGCTTCGGCCACCTGGCCAAGGACCGGGTCCGCGCCGATCACCCGCTGCCCCTGAGCTGCGAGAGCTCGGGCGATTTGGCCCTCGCCGGTGCCGATGTCCAGTACACGATCAAGGCCGGACAACCCGTCGAGCACCAGCGGGATGATCTGCTCGGTGTACTCGGGGTCGACACCGTCGGTGAACTCCCGCTGCCACCAGTCCGCGTGGTTCTCCCACAATTCGGCACTCAGCTCGGGCGTGGTCAGTTCATCGTTCAACGGTGCAAACCTCGTGCCTTGGCGTAGACGGCCTCGGCGACGGCATCCGGGAGCCAGCTGAGCTGTTGTAGTTCTTCAAGCTCGGCGCGACGAACCGCCGTCACACCGCCGAGCTCCTTTACCAATCGTTTCTTGCGGGTCGGGCCGAGGCCAGGAATGTCATCGAGCACCGATTTGGTCATGCGCTTCTTGCGAAGCTGGCGGTGATAGGTGATGGCAAACCGGTGAGACTCGTCTCGAAGCCGCTGCAGGAGATAGAGCGCCTCTGACCGTCGGGGAATGGTGATCGGGTCATCACGGCCCGGAACGTAGACCTGCTCAAAGCGCTTGGCGAGCGCGCACACCGGAATCTCATCGCTCAGGCCCAGCTCGTCCAACACCCGGACCGCCACGCTGAGCTGGCCCTTGCCACCGTCCACCATCAGCAGCTGCGGGGGATACTGGAACTTGCCGCGCTCCGCCACCGGCCGCTCCCGGTCCTTGACGTAGTTGGTCAGGCGGCGGGTCAGCACCTCTTCCATGGCCGCGTAATCATCGTTCTGGTCCACGGTTTTGACCTTGAACCGACGGTACTCGGGCTTGCGGGCCAGCCCGTCTTCCACCACCACCATCGAGCCGACATAGTCCGAGCCCTGTAGATGGCTCATGTCGTAGCACTCGATCCGCAGTGGCGAATTCGGCAACTCCAACCACTGCTGCAACTCGTTCAACGCCTTGGCCCGGCTGTTGTGATCGGTGGCTCGCTTTAGGCGGTGCCGGGCGAACTCCTCCTCTGCGTTCTTGGTCACCGTGGCCAGCAGCTCTCGCTTGTCGCCACGCTGAGGAACCCTGATGTCCACCTTGGACCCTCGGAGCAGGGTCAGCCACTCCTGGTACAGCTCGGCGTCCGATGACGCGTTCGGCACCAGGACCACCTTCGGCATACCCCGGACCGGTGGCTCGTCGTACAGACCCTCGAGGATCTTGTCCGTCAGGTCGGAGTCGGAGAGCGCTTCGACCTTGTCGATGATGAAGTTCCGGCGGCCCGTGACCCGACCATTGCGGACGAAGAACACAAAGACCGCAGCCTCCAGGTCATCCTGGGCGATGCCGATCACATCGAGGTCCTCGTCGCGGTCGGCAACCATCTGTTGCTTCTCGATGGCTTTGCGCACCGTGGCCAGGCGGTCTCGCACCCGGGCCGCCTTTTCAAACTCCAGCGCCTCGGCGGCGTCAGTCATTTCCCGCTCGAGCTTCTCGAGCACGCTGTCGGTGTCTCCGTCGAGGAACTGGCACAGCTCTTCGACGAGCGCGTCGTAGTCGTCCTTGCTGATCTCGCCAACGCACGGAGCGGAACACTTCTCGATGTGGAACAGAAGGCACGGTTTGCCGAGCTTGGCGTGCCGGTCGAGCTTGTTGTCCGTGCACGTCCGGATGGGGAACGTGCGCAGCAGATGGTCGAGGGTGTCTCTGATGGCGTAGGCGTGGGCGTACGGACCGAAGTACCTGGTGCCCTTGCGCTTTGTGCCTCGCATCACCCGGGCCCTGGCCCACTGATCCTCAACGGTCACCGCCAGGAACGGGTAGCTCTTGTCGTCGACAAGGCGAACGTTGAAGCGGGGCCGATGCTCCTTGATGAGGTTGTATTCGAGCATCAGCGCTTCGACGTCGTTGCGGACCTGAATCCACTCGACGGAGTCCGCCGTTGCCACCATCTGCGCCGTTCGGGGGTGCATGTTGGCGGGGTTCTGGAAGTAGTTGGAAAGACGGGACCGCAGCGATCTGGCCTTGCCGACGTAGATCACCCTGCCATCGGCATCCTTGAACTGATACGAGCCGGGGGTGTCCGGAATGGATCCGGCTGGCGGGCGACTGACCACCCTTACAGACTATGCGCCAGGCGGCCTCGTCAAGCGCACCGGCCCGCTCCTATCGACCGATTTTCGGGCGATCAGCGACCGTCGCCCCGCAGGACGCCACGCACCGTTCGCCGGATGATCTTGGCATCGAGGGCGAAGCCCTGGCGGCGAAGATAGTAGAAGTCGTACTGGAGCTTCTCGAAGGCATCATCCTGGTCCGATGCGTAGCCCTGCTTGACCTGGGCCCAGCCGGTCAGACCGGGTCGGACGATATGGCGGACGTCGTAGAAGGCGATCTTCTCCGAGAGTTCCGACACATACTGCGGCTGCTCCGGCCGTGGCCCAACGAGCGACAGGTCCCCAACGGCGATGTTCCACACCTGTGGTAGCTCGTCCAGGTGGGAGCGGCGCAGGAGCCGACCGAGCGGGGTGATCCGGCTGTCGCCATCGGTGGTCCACGACGACTCTGAGTCGGAGGGGACCATCGTTCGCAGCTTGTAGATCACGAACTCGTGGCCGTTGCGACCGACCCGAGGCTGGCGATAGATCAGCGGCCCCGGGTTGAAGAACGGGTTGGCGGCGGCGGTGACAACGGCGACCGGAAGAAGGGCGAGCAGACCGACCGCAGCGAACAGCAGGTCGCCAACTCGCTTTGCCCGGACGTAGTGGGCACGGTGCAGCTCGCCGATGTCGAACAGCAGCGACACCCGAGCGAGTTCGGCATGGGGCAACTTGGCGATCCACTCCTCGTAGAAGAGCGACATGGTGCGCACCCGCAGTCCGCCTCGGTGCAACTCAGCAGCTTGATCGACGGCGGGGGCATAGGCCTGGCTTGCTGCGTCGAGGACGACGATGGTGGCTTCGGCCTCGTTGGCAGCGTCACAGATGACGGTTGCAGTGCCGGCACGACGAACGTCGTCGAGGAAGGCAACCC
>CAZSTV010000320.1:0-447 GCA_964609665.1 uncultured Acidimicrobiaceae bacterium | reverse complement strand
CCTCGGCCAGGTCCTGGCGGAAACTCTCGAAGTCCTCGGGCCGCTCCACCACCAGAAACACGCGGTCCCGTGTGGCCGCCCACGCGTTGGCGTCTCGGGAGAGGTTCCAGGCGAAGACCGCCCACACCGGCAGAATCAGACCGAGCAGCGTTGATGATGAGCGGGGCAACAGTGGCGTCGCCAGCAGGGTCTGGAAAACGCCGATGACCGCAAAAGCTGCGACGGAAGCGATGAGCCCCCGCAGCGCCGCCGCGGTGCGGGACTGGGGCAGCTCTGGAAGGCCGAGCGCGTAGCCAATGGACAGCTGTGCGCAGGCGAACACCGCCCACCACAGGCTGCGATCCGATCCAAGAAAGTCATAGCGGACCGGGGCAAGCTGCCACGCGTGAAGGACCGCGGCGCCCAGGATGAGGGCCACGGTGACGACGTTGTAGAACGGCCGTGCAG
>CAZSTV010000319.1:5736-6029 GCA_964609665.1 uncultured Acidimicrobiaceae bacterium | reverse complement strand
CACGGTCGGGCTTCAAGTTCTCCGGCACCTTCGGCTTCGACGGGATCTGGTACGAGAACCCCGACTATTTCGAGCTCGACGTGAAGTTCGGCGCCTCGATCAAGAAGGGCAGCACCAACCTGCTCACGATCGACTTCGACCTGTACATCCGAGGTTCTGGCCATTGGATCGTCAAGGGCAAGGGCAAGATCAAGATCCTCTGGTGGGACATCCCACTTTCCATAAGCAGAGAGTGGGGCAGCGAACTTCCCGCCGTCACCGAGCTGATCATGGTCGAGGACGAACTGGCAGCA
>CAZSTV010000319.1:0-5726 GCA_964609665.1 uncultured Acidimicrobiaceae bacterium | reverse complement strand
GGGATCGACGGAACTGGATGGCCGAACTGCCCGACCAGTCCGAAATGCTTGTCAGCCTCCGCGAGCAACCCTCGGGCGATACCGGCAGCGTTTTTGCCCATCCGCTCGGCCGCCTCTCCTTCACCCAGCAGGTCGTGCCGCTCGGCGTCGAGATCGACAGGCTCGGCCCGTACGAACCGGAGGGCGACAACCGCTTTGATATCACCGAGGTGAAAATCGGCGACGACGCCGAGCAGACCACCGACCTCACCTCGTTCTTCTCCCTACAGGAGTTCCTCGACCTGGAACCCGAGGAGCGGCTCACGATGCCGTCATTCGAACGGCTGAATGCCGGCGTAGCGGTCGACGTGGTCGAACATGGCATTCCGGTCATCAACGACATCGTCAGCGCCGAGCCGGACTACGAGCTGAAGTACTGGCGACAGGCCACCCCACCCACAGCCGTTGCTGTTGGCTACGAACAGGTGCAAGCCGGGGCCACGATCGGCTCCGCGGCCCGGTCCGACATCGGCCGGAACCGCTTTGAGACCGCGGGCCCGCGGCCAAAGGTGGTTGTCGAGAAGCCCAAGGTCGTCATCGCCACCAAAGACTCCATGCAAGCGGTCGACGACGTCGAGTCCTCGACCTACGTCGAGGCCAGGCAACGGCTCGACCACCCGGATCACCAACTCATTGAGCGTCACGAATTGGAGGCCGTCTAATGACCCACCGATACCTACCCTGGGTTCGCCGAGGCTTGGCCGCATCGATCGGGACCCCCGATGACCTCGGCCAACCGGCCCACCCAACCGAGGCGCTCAACGAGCGGGCTCAGTTTCCGGTCCGAGTCACGTTCAACGACACCGACGTCGACACGTCGCTGCTGCTCCATGGACCGGGCGACGTCATTGGTGTTGACACCAGGGGCATAGTCCGCAGCGACCCCGAGCGTTACATCTCCGACTTCGATCCAAACAACATGGCCTCGATCGAGTTCGACCAGCCGGACTTCCCGTGGATGTTCACCCCCGCCTCGGCCAACGGCCAGGGTCAACTTCGCCCCTGGTTGGTGCTGGCGGTTGTCGAGAACCGGGCCGGGGTCACCATCGGCGTGCAGCCCGAGGCGCTACTCCCCGTGTTGCAGATCACCACACCGACGAGCGCAGCCGATGAGCTGCCAGACCTTGAAGAGTCGTGGGCCTGGGCCCATGCCCAGGTCATCACCGAGAACAATGACATCAACGAGATCACAGACGAAGTGGTCAATGGGCACGACCTGAACGTGTCGCGGCTCATTTGCCCTCGCCGCCTCAAGGCAAACCGTCGTTACTTCGCTTGCCTCGTGCCTGCGTTCGAAGCGGGGAGGTTGGCCGGGCTTGGCCAGACCGTCCCCTCTGGCGTCGGCCTGACCCCCGCCTGGGACGCAGGCACGGCCAACGGCCCCATTCGACTTCCGGTCTATTACCACTGGGAATTCGGAACCAGCAACGGCGGCAGCGGGTTTGAAGAACTGGCCGATCGGCTCGAACCGCACGTTCTGAGAGCGAACGCCGGCTCACGCCCCATGTACGTCGGCGAACCCGGCGAAGGCATCGATCTGTTGCCCCCTGAGGAGGCGGTGCTCGGTCTGGAGGGGGCGCTGCGCCCAGTCGTGGCAGGCGCAAACCCACCAGCGATCGATGATGTCTCCCCGCAGCTGCGCGAGGATCTGCGACAGCGGCTGAACGCACCGTCCGATCAGCTCGAAGGTGTCGACTCGAACGGCGCAACGCTGCAACCGATCGCGCCGCCGATCTATGGCTCCTATCACACGGCCACCCACGAGGTCGGGGCGCAGGCCGGTCCGCGCTGGATGGACGAGCTCAACCTCGACCCGAGGCTACGGGCCGTCGCTGCGCTCGGTGTGGCGGTGGTGCAAGAGAACCAAGAGGACCTGATGGATGCGGCCTGGGCCCAAGTGGGCGATGTCATAGCCGCAAACCAGCTACTCAACCAGGCGGCACTGGCCAAGGCGGCCGCGGCTAGCGCCCACAAGCGGCACTTGGCTCCGCTTACCGGCGAACGACTCTTTTCGGTCACCGGCCCGGCCCACGCCCGCACCGCGCTGAACGCAAGAACAACCGTAAAGAGCCAACATGACCAGAGCGTGCTGCCCGCGGCGGTGACCGACCCCGCCTTCCGGCGGATCAGCTCTTCCCAGAATCGAGTGTTGAAACGAGCGGCCAGACGGGTAAGCGCCGCCACCGAGGCGGGAGCGACCGAGGGCGCCGGGCAAAACCCACAGGCCGGGATCGTAGCCGGCATCGACGATGGCACCCTGACGCTCGACGATCTCAGCACCGTTCCAGACGGAATCGGTCGCACCGAGGTACTCGGGCTCATCGACCACACCGGCCCGGGACCGACCAACCCGGTCGACATGTCACCGATCGGCGGTACGGGCGTGGTACCCGGCAGTCTCGTTGCCATCGCAGCCAAGGAGCTAGCCAACCTCTCGCCAGACGGCGAGCCCGACCCGCCTCTGGTCCCCCGGACAGACATCGCACAGAGCGGACTGATAACCGAAGACCTGATGACCAGCGCAGCCCAGATGCTCGGAGGCGATAAGGGCTTCCTGCTGTCTCGCATCGGTGAGGCCATCGCCGGACTCCGGCCGGGGTCTGATACCACCGGGATGCAGTTCGTACGCGGCCCGGACGGCTCGGTGATCCCCGAGCTAATCGGGGGCGGCACCGATCCCCGACCGCCCGGCGGCTCTCCCCGGCCGACCGGTGGCACAGACGATGACAAGAACCGCACCGGGGCAACCGAAAGTAGCTCCGGTCCGGGTGTCCTTGCTCTGCCACCGCCAGACCAGACCGTCGATTCGGTCCGGGAGTTTGGACGGGCCCTTGAGCAGTTCACCGCAGCGTTTGAGCCCGACTTGGATGAACCTCCGCCTGGCCCTTATGGGCTAGACGGTCGCCGCCAGCCTGTGCTCGATGCCAACGACCCGAACGTTGTCGCCGTTCGCCGTGCCGAGTCGCAGGTCGACCGAGCGCAATGGTCCCAGGACAAGCCGCTGGACCCGATCATGGTCGGGCCAGAGTTTCCTACCCCGCTCCACACGGTGCTGGCCGACAAGTCCGCGGACCACTTCCTGCCCGGCATCGGGGAGATACCCCCCAACTCGGTGGTGTTGGCCGAAACCAACTCCCGCTTCATCGAAGCGTTCATGGTTGGCATAAACCACGAGATGAACCACGAGCTGCAGTGGCGGGAGTATCCAACCGATCGCCGAGGCACCCCGTTCCAGCAGTTCTGGACCCCGGCCGCTGACGGACCGGACATTCCACCGATCCACACGTGGAACGATGCCAGTGGCCTCGGACAGAACCTGATCGGCGGCACTGTCGGCTCCGTGGTGCTCTTGATCCGCAGCGAGCTGCTCCTGCACTATCCGAACACCGGCATCTACGCTGCACCGGCCCTGAACGACGGCACGCTCGACACCGACGCAACACCAGTCCGCCCGATCATGCAGAACAGGCTCGACCCTGACATGACGTTCGTGATGTTGCCGCTGACCCGCACCGACATGCTGTCCGGCTCTGGCTACTTCGTCGTGTTTCAGGAACAGGCGACCGAACTGCGGTTCGGGCTCGACAGCCCCAACCCGACCGGCCCGACGCTCGGTTCACTGCCGTCCTGGAACGACCTGACCTGGGGCCACGCGGCGGTCGAATCCGGCCGACATCTGGTCATCGAAGGCAGCCCAATCAACGCTCAGGCCGCAATCGGCAATGTCGACTTCGGCGAGAACTCGGCCCACATGGCAGCCATCACCCTGCAACGCCCGGTCATGGTCGCCTTCCATGCCGACGACATGATCGGAGGATTCTGATGACCACGACCGAACCACGAACCGGTGGCCAGAAGCAGAGCGGTCCAGAAAGTGCCGACCGCGTCGCGGCGATCGAGAACATGTTCTCCGAGCTGGCGGCCGACCCTGTTGCGATGCTTCCGGTCCGGATTGAGACCAGGTTTGTTCAACTGCGCGACGTCGATCCGCTGCAACTGAAGATCCGGGTCTTCCCAGAACAGCTCCATGTGGACGCCCACGTAGCGGGCATCAGCCCGGACGAGCGGGAAGCGGGGATCAACTACTGGATCAACCGCGTCAACATCTCGCCAACGCAGGCCTGGAACGATCTGCTGCTCCGGGTCGATGCCCCCCGTGCTGCGTGGGTTGTCGAGTCGTTGACTCCGACAAACCTGTCATCGGTCAAGGACACGCAGGGCAGCGGTCATCTGCTGGAGTTTCCGGACACACCCGTACACGAGGCACCGTGGACCGAACCACCGATGGCAACAGCTCTCCCGTCGCGATGGATCATCGCCGGGTACCGCGATGGGCAGCGGGTGCTCTTGGAAATGACAGAGGTGGTACCGGAAGAGTTGTCGCTCGGCCCGGAAACCGACCCGTCGCTGGACGACGCCCCGCAAACCCAGGATCGACCGGTCGATGTGCAGACCGAACTGCCCATCGAGGACGACGCAATGCGCTGGTTGACCGACTATGACCGTGCGGTCGAAGTTGGGATGGCACTGACCGTCGAGGACGGTGACGTAACGGGTGGGCTCCACGCCGGCTTCGACAGCCTGTTGGTGCTCGGCCTGCCCCGCGGTGGGGCGGACACAATGGATGCGCTCCTCACCGCCCACCGTCATACCGACGGCCTTGCCTTTCTCCGTCAGGGTACGGCCACCAACAACACCGCGGCCGTACCGTCCGGCTTCGATTCGGCCGAGTCCGAGCTGGCCAAGTCGCTCGATCCAGCAGTTCAGGTCAGCGCGGTCTCGCCCGGCTCGGGTGCCGAACGTCTGGCCACCGCGTTGGCCGCCGACCAAAACCTGCTATCGGCAACACTCGGCGGCGACGCCACTGAAGACGCGCATGCAGCACGGATGGCCGGACTGCTCTGGGAGACGACCTGGGGCTACTTCCTGGACCAGTACCTCGATCCAGTCGTCGACGACGCCGCCGCGGCCCTCATGCGAGACCATTTCGTCCGCTATGTGCGGGGCCGTGGTCCTCTCTCGGCGATCCGAATCGGTCAGCAGCCGCTCGGCGTGCTGCCGGTTGTTTCAGGGCAGCACTTCCACCCTGACGACCAGGTCGAAGCCAGGGTCCACCAGCTGCTCGGCCATCTGACCGGGTTGTGGGGTCACGCCGGTAGTCGATTCCCCGGCCTGGCGAAGTCCTTCTCGACCGACGCGGACCTGCTCGACGTATTGGGGAGCACACCCCACTCGGTCAGTCTCCGGGCCAGGGCCGTGGTCGGCCCGACAGTCGCGGCCAACGTCAGCGGCATGACCCGATTCTCTTCGGCCGCCGAGGCGGTCGGAAACTGGCTTGGTGAGATGGTTTTCGCCGGGCAACGGTTCCGCGGCGCATCGATGATGGCCCGAGCCAAGTCACGCAGACTGCGGCTCCCGTTCGTGACGAAAGACCCACTGAGCGAAACCGACCCGCTGAGCCCCAACTACCTGTTCCAACTCCAAGTCATGCTGCGGAGGGGTGGCGTCTTCTCCGACCTCCAGTCGTTCATCGAACCGACGCTGCTCGCCATCTTGATCCGTCAATCGGCTCAGCTGGTATTCGGCCGAGCCGCGGCGGGCCTGGTGATGCGCCACCGACTCGGCCAGGTCCCGCCAAAGCTCTCGCCCTTGGAGGTCGAGTTCCGTTCGCTTGGTCAGGCCGCACC
>CAZSTV010000318.1:0-6068 GCA_964609665.1 uncultured Acidimicrobiaceae bacterium | reverse complement strand
ACGCCTTAGCGACCTTGTATTTCCACCAACGCCGCATCTATTTGTTCATGGTCTGATGTTAGTCCGTGGTAGGTACGGCGCGTCGCCGGACGCCACCAACCGAGCCGATTTACCGACTTCGGTCAGGTCGGAGTCCCTGGACCCAGAGCCCGCCCGCGTAGACCACAAGGCCGACCACGGCCACCAACACTGCGTCGATGGGGGCGGGTACGCCCGCTCGGCCGAGGCCAAGGGCCGATCCGGCCATGATCACCGCCGCCACCGCCCCCGCTATTGTCACCGGAATCGCCCAGCCGGACGAGAAGGTAATGGACATGCGTTGGCGGAGCCGTCGGCGCAGCAGCGCCCATTCGGTCCAGGCCGCAACCGACGCCGCCAGCGCCAACCCAACAGCCCCGAGATGCGGCGCCATGGACGGATCGTCCAGGGGAGTGTTGCGGCGTTCGAGCGGGACCCGCTCCCACGGCGGAGCATGCGGTACGTCGCCGAAGGTTTCGATGGCGGCAATTGCCTCGATCGGCCGCGAGTCGGTATCGAGTTCTGCGGTATTGAAGGTCAGCCAGTCAAGCTGCAGGATGAGGATAAGGCCCAGGGTCAGGCTGACGACGAGACGGACGACGGCAATCCGGGCTGGCCCTCGAACGTCTCCGAGGCTGTACAGCGTGTTCTGAGTGACCCTGGCGGTCATGGTGGCAGGAAGGCCCACAGCGAGGGCGGAGAGCAGCAGGGCGACGGTCAAGACGTCGGCCGAGGAGTCCAGCCCACGGTCGAAGAGCCGCGACAGCCAGCCGTAGAGCCCGTCTACGAAGGTCGGCGCCGCCGCGATATAGGCAGCGGTGACAAACCCTGCAGGCACAACAACACGACGCAGTGCCGGGCGGAGCCGTTCGGCGACGGCCTGCACGTCATCTGACTGGCGGCTCATCTCCGCCAGCTCGGCAGCGGCGACGCTGAAGCCGAACAGCGAGATTGGCAGAAGGTACAACGGGAGTGCAAACGTGTACCAGCCGAGGGCACCGTTGACCAGGAGCCCGGCGAGGGCGAGGTCGGCGTACGACGAGATCTGCACAACGCCGCGGGCGCCAACAGCAGGTCCGAACCGGGAGAGAACATCACGAACAGCGCCGGTGATCGACAGGTTCGGCCGGACGCCCGGTGCGAGACGTCGAACCCGAGGGATCTGGACCAGGAGCTGGAGCAGGCTGCCCGCAACGACCGCCCAGGCCAGGGCGATGGCCACGTCGTCAAGCGCCAGCGCCATGGACGCCACGGTCACCAGCACAGCGATCTGGGTGACATTCCAGATGACCGGAGCGACGTAGGAGAGGAAGAAGCTGCGGTGGCTGTTCAGAATGCCGAGGCACCACGCGGAGAGAACAAGAAAGCCGATACCGACTGTGGTGATGCGGGTCAGCGTGATGGCCAGCTCGTACTTGGCGGGGTCGCTCTCCCAACTGGTGAAGACCCAAACGAGCGGCCGAGCGATCAGTACCCCGACGAGGACGATGACGGCGGTGACCACCGCAAGCAACGCAACGACGGCACCGGCTACAGCGTCGGCTTCCTCCTGTTTTTCATCCTCGACCAGCTTGGCGTAGACCGGGATGAACGATGCCGAGAGCGATCCCTCCCCGAGGAGGTTCTGCAACAGGTTCGGGACCCGCATGGCGAAGCTGAACGCGTCGGTGACGGCACCGCCACCAAGCACGACCGCCAGAACAATCGTCCTGGCCAACCCCGCAACCCGCGACAGCAGAATCCCCGCGGCGACCAGGTTTGAGCCTCTGGTTTTGCTCATGCAGGATCGGTTGCGTCGGATTCCGCCGACTCGGCGGGCTCGTCACCCGTACTGCTGCTCTCTCGGTCCTGCTCGGTCGGGACCGCAGCGACATCCGCCGCTTCAAGGGTGGTCAGCTGCTCATCGGTCGGTTCCGCAATGGAGACAAGGCGGTTGGCGTGGCGAGACACCGCTGCTTCGAACAGGTTGCGGGCGAGACGCCCGTTTCCGAACCCGTGGCCGCGGTCGTGCGTGGCGAACCAGACCTTGGCAGCGTCGTTGGCCTCGTCGGTGAGGTGGTAGGCGCCGTTCTCGGAGATGAGGCCCAGGATGGCGACAAGTTCATCGTCGCTGTAGTCCGGGAAGTAGATGGTCTTTGGGAACCGGCTGCCAAACCCCGGGTTGGTAGCGACCAGGTCTGCCATCTCCTTCGGGTAGCCGGCCAAGATCACCACCATGGAGTCACGGCGATCCTCGACGTTCTTGACCACGGCGTCGATCGCCTCTCGGCCGAAGTCCTTTTCGCCACCGCGGGTCAGTGAATACGCCTCGTCGATCAGCAGGACGCCACCATCGGCGGAGTCAAAAACCTCTGTGACCTTGGTTGCCGTTTGCCCGACAAAGCCGACGACCAGGCCGCTGCGGTCGACCTCGACCAGCTGACCTTTCTCGACAACGCCGAGCGAACGGTAGATCCGTGCCAGCAGCCGACCGACCGTTGTCTTGCCGGTGCCGGGGTTGCCGCTGAAGATGAGGTGCTTGGTGTTATCGATGACCGGCAGGTCTCGCTCTTCTCGAAGTCGTTGCACACGCAGTAGCGCTGACAGCAGCTTGACCTCTTCTTTGACCGCGTCCAGACCGATGAGCGCGTCGAGCTCTTCGAGAAGGTCGTCCAGGTCTTCCGGCGGCTCAAGTGGCTCCTCCGCAACTGTCTCCACCGCCGCGGCACCGTTCGCGCCGTCGGTGCCCGAGCCTTCTGCCGCTTGCGCGGTGCCGGCCGACACCGGTGCGGGAAGCGCTGCCATCAGCAGACGCTGAAATTCGACGATGGCTTTCAGCTCGTCGTCGGACGGGTAGCGGTCGAGCGACGCGACGGTGTGGGCCAGCGTCATCGCCTCGTCGTAGTACGTCCTGGCCAGGCGAGTGCCCTTGGTTTCATCGGCCTGACGCAGCGTGACAAACAGGTCTGATGGTTTGTTGAGCCACAGCCGTTTGCCCTGCACCAGGTCATTGCGGCGCATCGCATCTGGGGTGGCCATACCCGGCAACAGCTCGTGGTGAGCGAACGCGGCGACGAGCGCCCACAGCTCGTCGTCGGTGTGGCGCTGGTCGGAGTCGACAAAGGCAACGCTGAGGTTGAACGCCTCGACGATGGTGTCTCGTTCGAGCTTGGTCTTGTCGACCGAGGTTCCGGCGGCGGCGGTCTGCAGCGCAGCGCCGACCCTCTGGGCGAAACGGTCTACAGCTCTGGTCAATCCTCGGTCCATGGCGGTTCTGATCGTAGTCGGCAACCGTCACAACAGCAGGCCGTGGCCGTCCGACGGGTCCAAGACCGTTCGCGGCGCAAGTTATATCGCCCGCCATCTTGACCAGGCAGTCAAGTCGTCTTGTACGGTTGTCGCTATGACCTATCGTTTTGATTCAGTCGACGCGGTTCGAGAGGGCCTCCGAAGCGTCGATTACCTGGCCGACGAGTCCATCGCCGGCATCACCTACCTTGCGGATCGCCTCGGCAAGCCCATCCTGGTCGAGGGGCCAGCGGGCACCGGCAAGACCCAGCTGGCGAAGTCCGTGGCGGAGATGAGTGGTGCTCGCCTGATTCGTCTGCAGTGCTACGAGGGTCTGGATGAGTCCAAGGCGCTGTACGAGTGGAACTACAAGAAGCAGCTGCTGCGCATCCAGGTGGAAGCCGGCGACGGTGACACCTCGTGGACCGAGATTCAGGACGACATCTTCTCCGATGAGTTCCTCCTGCCTCGCCCGCTGATGGAAGCCATCACCGCCGATGACCCTGTCGTGCTCCTCATCGATGAGGTCGACCGCGTCGAGCTGGAAACCGAGGCCCTGCTGCTCGAGATCCTCTCGGACTACCAGGTCTCCATCCCCGAGCTTGGCACCATCGAAGCCAAGCAGATCCCGATGGTGTTCCTCACTTCCAACAACACCCGTGAGCTTTCCGAGGCGCTCAAGCGTCGCTGCCTCTTTCTGCACCTGGACTATCCCACCATGGAGCGTGAGAAGGAGATCGTCCTCACCAAGGTGCCCGACATCAGCGACAGCCTCGCCGATCAGGTGGCCCGCATTGTTCGCTCGGTCCGCCAACTGGAGCTGAAGAAGCACCCGTCGGTCTCTGAGACCCTGGACTGGGCCAGGACGCTTGTCCTGCTCGGCATCGACAGCGTTGACGAGGAAGAGGCCAAGAACACGGTCAACATCTTGTTGAAGTACCGCTCGGACATCGAGAAGGCGATCAAGGACTTCGGTTCAAATTCGAGCGCCCACTTCGATCAGTCCGCGTCGAGCTAAGGGCCCGCACCGATGACTGCCACCGAGACCGACAACCCGCTCTTTCACCTCCTCGAGGGGTTTGTTACCGAGCTCCGCACCGCGGGGCTTCCTGTCTCGCTGTCCGAGAACATCGATGCGGCCGAGGCGGTAAAGCACATTCCGCTCGAGGATCGGTTGGCGTTCAAGTACGCGCTGGCGGCAACGTTGGTCAAGAACGACTCCCACTGGAAGACGTTTGAGACCCTCTTCGAGGTCTACTTCTCGCTTCGTGGCAAGGAGTATTCGCTCGACGGGGAAGACAACGACCCGTTCGGCGACATGGACTTCGACGCTGACGAGGACGGCTCGGAACAGCAGTCCGGTGAAGGTGGCCAGGGCGGGGGAGACGGCATGTCTCCCGAAGAGCTCGCAGAACTGCTCTATCAGGCGCTGATGCGGGGCGACGAGACGCTCATGCGGGCCATCGCTCGTCAGGCCGTCAAGCGCTACGCCGGCATGGAGCCGGGACGCCCGGTGGGCGGCACGTATTACCTGTACCGCACCCTGCGCAACCTCGACCTAGACGGCGTCCTCGAACGGCTGATGGATCAGGCCAAGGGCGGCGAAGACGGCGAGGGTGACGGCGACATGACGCCGTTTGAGGAGCGGCTCGAGCGCGATGAGTATGAATCTCGCATCGAGAAGCTCCGCAAGGAAATCGAGGCCGAGATCCGCCGACGGTTGGTGGCGGACAGGGGAGCGGAGGCCATGGCCAAAACGCTCCGCAAGCCGCTGCCCGAAGACGTTGACTTCATGCACGCCAGCCGGGAGGAAATGGCCATGCTGCGGCGGGCCATCTATCCACTCACCCGCAAGCTTGCGGTCCGCCTGGCGCGGAAGCGCCGTCACAAGCGCAAGGGTCCGTTGGACTTCCGCAACACGGTGCGCCACTCATTGAGCTACGGTGGTGTCCCCGCCGAGCCGAAGTTCCGCCACCCGAAGCCGGCCAAGCCGGAGATCTTCGTGATTGCCGACATTTCAGGCTCTGTTGCCGCATTTGCACGGTTCACCTTGCATCTGGTCTACGCAATCTCCAGTCAGTTCAGTCGGGTCCGGGCCTTTGTGTTTATCGACGGTCTTGACGAGGTCACCTCCTTTTTCGAAGGCGTTGACGACATCACCGAGGCGATTCACCGGGTCAACACCGAGGCCGACGTGGTGTGGGTGGACGGCCACTCCGACTACGGACACGCTCTGGAAGTGTTCTGGGAGGCCTACGGCAAGGAAGTTGGCCCCAAGACCACCGTTTTGATCCTCGGCGATGCCAGAAACAACTACCACGCATCTCAGGCATGGATCACCCGTGAGATCCAGCATCGGGCCCGCAAGCTGTTCTGGCTCAACCCGGAACCCAAGGCCTACTGGAACACCGGCGATTCCATCGTCGGCGAGTACGGGGCGTACTGTGACGGCCTCTTCGAGGTACGAAATCTCCGCCAACTTGAGGGTTTCGTAGACAATCTGGTGTAAGCGCATCCTCTAGCCGCCCGGCGGCGAAAGAGAGGATATGAACGCACTGGCACTCGTTACCGAGCCCCAAGAGGCTCCACAGGCAGCGATGCCTGAACCTGTGCGTTATCCTTTCCTTGTGCTCGCAACACTGGAAGACCGTCTCGTGGTCGGTGATGAATCAGTTCTGCGAGAGATTTTCGACGAGTACGGAGCGCTCGTGCTCAGCATCGCTCGCCGTCTGGTCGGAAACGATGCCGAAGACCTGGTCCAACAGGTGTTCATGGCGGCCTGG
>CAZSTV010000317.1:0-6075 GCA_964609665.1 uncultured Acidimicrobiaceae bacterium | reverse complement strand
ATCAGCGGTGCGAGGTTGGTGAAGAGCGTGTTGTCCTCGGCCTGCAGCTTCTTCAACAGGTCGATGATGACGTGCCACTCTTCGGGGTCGTCATCGGTGGCGTCGGGAACGGCGCCGGCCTTTTCGTACTCAAGGCCCTTGTGGATCAGCATGGTGGCGTCGCCACCATCGTCGAGGATGAGGTTGCAGCCGCCGATGGCGTCCGGCCAGCGGATCGCCTGCTCGGTGCACCACCAGTACTCCTCGAGGGTCTCGCCCTTCCATGCATACACCGGGACACCCGTTGGATGTTCGGTGGTGCCCTCTGGCCCAACGACGACCGCAGCAGCGGCCTCGTCCTGGGTGGAGAAAATGTTGCAGCTGACCCAGCGGACCTCAGCGCCAAGGGCGGTGAGGGTCTCGATGAGCACAGCGGTCTGGATGGTCATGTGAAGGCTGCCGGTGATCCTGGCGCCCTTCAGCGGCTGCTCGTCGTAGTACTCAGCCCTCAGCGCCATGAGGCCGGGCATCTCGACCTCGGCCAGTTCCATCTGCTTGCGGCCCATGCCTGCAAGGTTGATGTCTGCGACTTTGTAGTCGCCATCGGCCACGGTCCGGGGACGCGATTCGATTGCGGTCATTATTCAGCTCCTGGGAGTTCGGTTCGTATGACTGTCTGTTGGTGGAAACCAACGGTTTCACCGGGACCACGCCCCCGAGTCGATCACTGTCGAACGCCGGAGGTGGACACGACGAAACGTCGAGTAGCAGCGTGGTCAATTGAGGAGGGCTGAGGCCTCCTGGCCCGGTTCAAAACAGCCCGAATATGACTGCAGTGTACCCCTGATCAGCGATCGACCGGGGTATCGAGACGTCGGGTATATCGGCCGCCTGACATGGCCGCCTCTCCCGCTATGAAGAACGGGCTTATTGGGAGAAGGTCGGCTCGATGCCCAGCTCTGTTGCGAGAGCGGCAATCCGCTCACCTTCGGCAGCGTCGACGGTCTCCGCCTCGTCGATGAGCATGACCGGGATGTCGTTGTCGATCCGGTAGCGGCGAGACAACCGTGGGTTGAACAGAAAGCTCTCGCCCTCGAAATACAGCAGCGGGCCCTTGTCTTCAGGACAGGCCAGGATTTCAAGTAGTTGTGGATCGAGTGCCATGTATGCCCTCCCGGGGCCGAATTCCGGGACCGAATTCCGGCCCGAATTTCCTGTCTTAGTATAGGTCGGATCCGAGCGCGGCCCGCCACGCAACCGTGTGGCCGGGGGCACCGTCCCGCACCCGATACGGGCCATCGTCGTGGCGAACCAGCGCGGCTGACCCGGTCGCAAGCCGCAGCGTCTCTCCGGCGGTCTCCAAGGTCGCCTCACCGGAGGTGACGAGCAGAATCTCCGGCCCAAGGGGCTGGAAACCAACGCCGTCAATATCACCGGCATGGGAGGCAAGCCGGGTCAGGCTGAACTCCGGCACCGGGGAAGAGTAGGTGTGGATTGGTCCCGCTGGACGTTGCACCGGTGCGTCGGCCGGGGTGTAGTCCACCACACGGAGCAGCTCGTCTACGTCTATGTGTTTCGGTGTGAGGCCGCCACGCAAGACGTTGTCGCTGTTGGCCATCAGCTCCACGCCAACCCCTTGCAGGTAGCTGTGTAGATTGCCGGCCTGGAGAAAGATGGCCTCTCCTGGCTTGAGCGACACGTGGTTGAGCAGCAGTGCAACGACAACGCCAATGTCGCCCGGGAACGCTGTGGCGATCCGACGGGTCCACTCCATCTCGGTCCGATACGGCTCAAGTCGCTCGTTCGGGGTTGCGCCGTCCTGGGCGTCAGCGGCAGCGAACAGCCTGTCGGCGGCCCGAGTTGCCGCGGCCACCAGGGCGGCGGCCTCGGCGCTGTCGTGGCGCAGCAGCCAGGGCACGGTGTCGGCCAAGATGTCGGCGTCGGCTCCCGCTGCGGCAAGTCGTCGTGCCAACGGGCCAAGCTCTGGTTCGCCCATGGCCGAGATCAGACGGTGGGAGTCGACCACCGGCCGGAAGCCGCACTTGGCCTCGAAGGGAGTCAGCGCGCAGATGAGCTCCGGTTTGTGGTTGGCATCGCGGTAGCTGCGGTGTGGTGCGTCCTGGTCTACGCCGGCCGCGTTTTCTCTGGCGAATCCCGCTTGGGCTTGAGCCAATGACGGGTGGGCCTGAATGGACAGCGGCTGTTCGGCCGCCAAGACCTTCAGTAGGAATGGCAGACCGGCAAATCGTTCCGCGACGCCTGCACCGACGATGGGTACCAGTTCATCGGCGATGACCGCGTCGAGCGTCCGGCCCCGAACCGCGACGTTGCTCGGCGCGCTCGGGTGAGCTCCGAGCCAGTACTCAGCCTCGGGGTGGCCGGGCGGTTGGTGCCCGAGTAACTCAGCGATGGCCGTGTGGTCGCCCCAGTCGTAGTTGCGGACAACCCCGACGAGCAGATCCACTAACCGACCTCAGCCATGACCGCTTGCACCTCGGCGACCCGTCGACTCACCTCTTCGGCAGTCGACGCCTCCAGGTTCAAACGAAGCAACGGCTCGGTGTTCGATGCCCGGAGGTTGAACCACCAGTCGCCGTGGTCGACGGTGAGGCCGTCGAGATCGTCGGTGTTGGCATCGCTGTAGTGTGCTGACACCGCGGCGACCACCGCAGCGGCATCGGAGACCCGGGTGTTGATTTCACCGGAGTTGGCGTAGCGCTGCATTGGCTGCAACAGCTCAGAGAGCGTGCCGTCGAAGCGGGCGAGCTGCTCTAGCACCATGACCGCTGCGATGAGGCCAGAATCGGCCCGCCAGTTGTCACGGAAGTAGTAGTGGGCGGAATGCTCACCGCCGAACGCGGCGCCCGTCTCGGCCATCTGCTGTTTGATGAACGAATGTCCAACTCTGGACCGCAGTGGGGTGCCACCGCTCTCGGTGACCACCTCGGGTACAACCTTGGAGCAGATGAGGTTGTAGATGACCGTCGCCCCTTCGTCGTTGGCCAGGATGGCCTTGGCCAGCAGCGCAGTGGTCAGCGAACCAGACACCGGCTGTGCCTTTTCGTCGACGAGGAACACCCGGTCGGCGTCGCCATCGAACGCAAGTCCAATGTCTGCGCCGGTTTCCAACACCCGGGCCTGAAGGTCTGCGAGATTCTCGACCTGGATCGGGTTCGCTTCGTGATTGGGGAAGGTGCCATCGAGCTCTGGGAACATGACCTCAAGCTCGAACGGCAGCGCTTTGAACACCTCGGGGACGACCAGTCCACCCATCCCGTTGGCGGTGTCGGCGATCACCTTTAGCGGCCGGAGACCATCGGTGTTGATGAAGCCGCGGACGTGGTCACTAAACGCAGCGAGCAGGTCCTGAGAGGTGCGGGAGCCGACGGTGTCAGACGAGGGCGCATCGCCCTGGGCGACAGACTTGATGTGGCCGAGGCCAGAGTCTTCACCGATGGGGGCGGCACCGCTTCGGCACAACTTGATGCCGTTGTACTCCGCCGGGTTGTGGGAGGCGGTGAAGACGGCGCCGGGCATGTTCAGGCTGCCGGACGCGAAGTACATCATGTCGGTGGAGCACAGACCGATGTCCACAACGTCGAGGCCGAGGCTCATTACACCCTCGGCAAACGCATCGACCAGGTCCGGGCCGGACGGACGCATGTCACGGCCGATGACCACCGACGTCGCTTCCGGCTCCTGCGACTTCAGGAAGTCTGCGAATCCGATACCGAGGTGGCGGCACACGGTGGCGTTGATTTGGTCGGGGAAGGTGCCCCGAATGTCATAGGCCTTGACGATGTCATCAAGTACGGCGAGGTCGTTGCTGGTGGTCACGGGCTAAAGACTATCGTCCGCCCAACGGCGAAACGGCGAACTGTGTCAGACCACCCAACTCGACCCGATGCCGCGGTGTTCGGCGCTGAAAATCAGGTGTTGTTAAAGCGCCGAGACAGAACCGATGCGGTGTCGATGGCGTTGCGACGAACCGTCTCCCACGCCTCGTTACCCGGATGGCCGGGACCGAGTCCCGACGGCTGCGGCAAGACGTAGACCTGCCACTGCAAGTCCCGCTGACCGTCGGCGTAGCTGTCCAGGCACGGCTGTCCGTATCCCGTGATGCCGTAATCGTCGGTGGTCTCGAACCCGCCGATCGGCATGGTCCCGGCGGACAGCCCGGTCTCCCCCGGGGGAATACCTGCCATCAGCCACATCAGTACCGGCACCTCGGGGTCGGTCTGATCGGCCAGGCTCACGGCAATCTCCACGGCCCGTGTGTCGACCTCGCCCCAGTTCAACTCGGGGAAGATGTTCTCGCCAAGGCAGGTCGCGCTGTCCGGCAGTTCGCCGCCGGGCTCAAAGGCCGGGCTGGTCAAGGTCAATCCGGACTCGCTCGGCACCTGATCGGGTGCCGACGTCGGGGGCGGTGGTCGTGTCGTCGTGGTCTGCCAGTCCTGAGCGGCCGCAAGGTCTTTGCCATCGCTGGCACACCCCGCCGCGAAAAGAGCAGCCACCGTAAGGATCAGTACCAAGCCAGGGCGTCGTCGCACAACGGCCAAGACTAGCCCCAACGACGATTCACCTGACGTCACACTACGATGGATTCTGGGTCACCCCGTCATGATCCACCGTGAGTAGAAGGCGACTAGCTGAGCGACGGTCTGAAGACCGACCCGTCAGCGATGAGGATGATGACGAGGAATTCTGGTGTTTAGCAAGATTCGGTCGTTCGCTGCTGGTGAGTCAGGCAGGCAGGTCGCCCGGCTGGCGGTTATCGGTGTGCTCAACACCATCAACTTCTTCCTTCTGATGAACCTGCTTCGGTTCGCCGGTGTTGGATTGATTCCTGCCGTGACCATTGCGTTCGCCGCTGCGACCTTCGTGTCGTACGTGTTGAACCGACGCTGGACCTTTGGGCTTGAGGAGAACGCGGGTTCGGCCACCGAGACCGCAAAGTTCTACCTGGTGAATATCGGTGCGTGGGCGGTCACCGTCGCGGTCATTTCCGCCACCGATTGGTTGTTCGGTCCGCTGAACCGCGTCGGCGAGAACCTGGCCTCACTCGCTGCGGCCGCGCTTACGCTGCTTCCGAAGTTCGTGTCCTACCGGGACATCGTGTTCGGCAAGGCCCTCGCCGCAAGCAGGCGCTAACGGCAGGCCGGCTGCTAGAGGGCGGTGCGGATCTTCCAAATCCCCAGCAGAGTGCGCGGCACCCGCTGCCAGATTTTGGTCTTGCTCTCCCGTTCCTCTTCGACCACAACGGGAAGCTCCACAATTCGGAACCCGGCCCGTTCTGCCCGCAACACCAGTTCGGTGTCGAAGAGGTCCTTGGTGGAGACCACGTCCTGCACCACAGCTTCTACCACGGTCCGACGAATAGCCTTCATGCCGTGAGTATCCGACGCCTTCAACCCCAGCGCGCTGCGGAGCAGGAAGTTGAGCATCCACGTTGCGCTTCGCCGAACGACGGTCCGGCGGTCATCAGAGCCCGGTGCACGCTTGGACCCGATAACCACATCGCTGCGATCCTGTTCCTCAAGCGCTGCCGCCAAGAAGGACCCGGAGAAGTAGTCGATGTCGAAGACCACAACCCAGTCGCTGGCGGCGCTTGCGAAGCCCGCTCTGATGGCGGCACCGTAGTTGGGGTCCGGCAGCTGAAGCATTTGGATGACGGGGTAGGTGGCCATCATCGCTTCAACCAGTTCAGGGGTGCCGTCGGTTGAGCCGTTCTCGGCGACGAGGACAACTGTCTCCGCCTCGAGTGGTTCCAACTCTTTCACCAGCCGCGGAAGCGCATGCTCGATGTAGCCCGCTTCGTTGTGAACAGGAACGACAACGGTGACCGAAGGCTTGGCGGTCTCTGCCGCTTCAGTGTCCGAAGACTCGGAGACGCCGAACTCCGAGTGCATACCCACTAGTCGCTACCTGCGATGTGATCGGGGTCGACGTCCCGCGGGTCGAAATCTACACCGGCAGTAACATCCGCATCGACATCCATACCGAAGTCGGCATCAACATCAAGAGCGGTACGAGCGACATCGCCGCCCGCCCTGTCAGACTCTTCTTCGACGTTGCTGGCACCGGACCGGCGAGTGG